>CALGGB010000182.1 GCA_937880925.1 uncultured Rhodospirillaceae bacterium
ATGTCGTTCCGTGCTGTGTCTCTCCAGCCTATCCGGGCCGGCTCCGCCGTCAAAGCGAAGTTGCAACGACACCGGCAGCAGCATGGGCGCGGCGCGTTTACTTGCGCCCCCGCCGGGTTTATCCCTGCGCGCGGAGCGCACGAGCCAGGGAAACCCGATGAACCAGACCGCCGCCTATCCCGGATCCGGCACCGCCGGTCACAGCAACGCGCCCGATGCGGTCGACCTGCGCAGCGACACGGTGACGCGGCCCGATGCTGCCATGCGCCGGGTGATGGCCGGGGCCGAGGTCGGCGACGATGTCTATGGCGACGACCCCAGCGTCAATGCGCTGGAAGCCCACGCCGCCGCTCTGCTGGGCAAGGAAGCAGCAGTGTTCTGCACCTCGGGCACCCAGAGCAACCTGGCCGCCATGCTCGCCCACTGCCAGCGCGGCGAGGAGATCATCGGCGGCGCGGGTTACCACGTCTTTGCCGCCGAGGCCGGTGGCAGTTCGGCGCTCGGCGGCATCGTCCATTGCGTGTTGCCCGTCGGTGCCGACGGCGGCCTCGATCCCGATGATGTCGCCGCAGCGATCAAGCCCGACGATCCCCACTATCCCATCAGCCGCCTGCTCTGCCTGGAAAACACCATGGGCGGCAAGGTGCAGACCGTGGCGCGCCTTGCGGCCGCCGCCGATGTCGCGCGCGCGGGAGGCCTCTCGGTGCATCTCGACGGCGCACGGCTGATGAACGCCGCCGTGGCGCTGGGCGTGCCGGCAAAGGCGCTGGCCGACACCGCCGATACGGTCTCTCTCTGCCTCTCCAAGGGCCTTGGCGCGCCCTGCGGCACGGTGCTGGCAGGTCCCGCCGATGTCATCGGGCGGGCGCGGCGCCAGAGGAAACTGCTGGGCGGCGGCATGCGTCAGGCCGGCATTCTCGCGGCGGCAGCGCTCCATGCCCTGCACCACAACGTCGAACGGCTGGCCGAGGACCACGCCAAGGCGCGCCGCCTGGCAGAGGGCCTGGCGGACCTGCCGGGTTTCGGCGTCGATCTCGATGCCTGCCAGACCAACATGGTGTTTGTCGCCCTTCCCCAGGATGGCTGGAAAGAGATCATGGAGCGGGTCGCCGCGGCAGGCATCGTGCTGGGACGCGCCGGGCGCAACATCCGCCTGGTCGTCCACAAGGACGTCGATGCCGAGGGCATCGACCGGACGCTGGCGGCCTTTTCGGAGGCCGCGGCCTGAGGCTTGTCCACCGCAAGCGCTCACGCGATGTGCTAGGTTGCGCCCGACGCAACCGAGCAACCCAGCCGTGACCGAAACCGCCCCAGATCGCAGCCGGGACGAGGCCGCCTCCGTCCAGGAGACCGCGGCCTCCGAATCCACGGCCCAGATGTCGCCGATGATGGCGCAGTACTGGACGATCAAGCGCGCCAATCCGGGCGTGCTGCTGTTCTTCCGCATGGGCGACTTTTACGAGCTGTTCTTCGACGATGCCCGCCAGGCCGCCGGTGCGCTGGATATCGCGCTGACCAAGCGGGGCAAGCACCTGGGCGAGGATGTCGCGATGTGCGGCGTGCCGGTCCATGCCGCCGAGACCTATCTGGAGCGCCTGATCCGCCAGGGCTTCAAGGTCGCCATCTGCGAGCAGGTCGAGGACCCGGCCGAAGCCAGGAAGCGCGGCAGCAAATCGGTGGTGAAGCGCGACGTGGTGCGCATCGTGACGCCCGGCACGCTGACCGAGGACACCCTGCTCGATGCCCGCGCCTCCAACCACCTGGCCTGTCTGGCGCGTGCCCAGGACGAATGGGCGCTGGCCTGGATCGAGATGTCGACCGGCGCCTTCGCCGTGGAGCCATTGACCCTTGCCGGTGTCTCGGCCGCGCTCGACCGGGTGCAGCCCGCCGAACTGGTGCTGTCGGAAGCCATGCTTTCGGAAGCCGCGCTTACCGAAACGCTCGCGCCCTGGGAGCGCCTCCTGACGCCGGAACCGGCCAGCCGCTTTGACAGCCGCAGCGCCGAGCGGCGCCTGAAGGAAGTCTACAAGGTCGAGGTGCTGGACGGCTTCGGCAGTTTCAATCGCGGCGAACTGGCCGCCATGGGCGGGCTGGTCGGTTACGTCGAGCTGACCCAGAAGGGCCGCGTACCGCGACTGGCGCCGCCCCGGCGTGTTGCGCCCGGCGCGCTGATGGCGATCGATGCCGCGACCCGGCGTAATCTGGAACTCACGGCAGCACTCGATGGCGGGCGCAAGACCAGCCTGCTCGGCGTCATGGACCGCACGGTCACGGGGGCCGGTGCGCGCCTGCTGGCCCAGCATCTCTCCGCGCCGCTTACCGATCCGGCCATGATCGCGCGGCGGCTCGATGCGGTGGAGACCTTCGTCGGCGACGGCGACCTGCGCCGCGACCTGCGTGCCCTGCTGGGCGAAGCGCCGGACCTCGAGCGCGCGCTCGGCCGACTGGCCCTGGGCCGTGGCGGCCCCCGCGATCTCTCCGCGGTGCGTGCCGGCATGGCAGCGGGCGCGGCGATCGGCAAACGGCTGGATGAAGCCGGTCCCCTGGCGCGAGACCTGGCCGCTGCGCGCAAGGCGCTGGACGGACCGGCCGATCTCATCGCCGCCCTGGACAAGGCACTGATCGACGAGCCGCCCCTGCTGGCGCGCGACGGTGGTTTCGTGCGTGCCGGGCACCTCCCCGATCTCGATGAGGCCAAGGCCCTGCGCGACGACAGCCGCCGTCACATCGCCGCGCTGCAGACACGCTACCAGCAGGAGACCGGCGTCTCCTCGCTCAAGCTGCGCCACAACAACATGCTGGGTTATTACGTCGAGATCGCCCAGCAACACGCCGACAAGCTCGACCGCGCCACCTTCATCCACCGCGCCACCATGGCGAGCGCCATGCGCTACACCACCGTGGAGCTGGGTGAGCTGGAGGCCAAGATCGCGCGCGCCGCCGACCGCGCGGTCGCCCTTGAGCTGGAGGTCTTCGAGAAGCTGGTCGCCGCGGTGCTGGGCCAGGATGGCGCCATCGCGCGGCTCGCCCGGGCGCTCGCCCTGATCGATGTCGCGGCAGGCCTTGCCCACATCGCCGCCGAGCGCGGTTACTGCCGCCCGCAGGTCGATGAGACGTCGGCCTTCCTCATCACCGGCGGGCGCCATCCCGTGGTCGAGGCCATGGCCGATCCGGCCTCCGGCCAGAGCTTTGTCGCCAACGACTGCGATCTCTCGCCCCAGCAGCGGCTGTGGCTGCTCACCGGCCCCAACATGGCGGGCAAGTCGACCTTCCTGCGCCAGAACGCGCTGATCGCCGTGATGGCCCAGGCGGGCAGCTTCGTGCCGGCGAAATCCGCGCACATCGGCGTCGTCGACCGCCTGTTCAGCCGTGTGGGCGCGGCCGACGATCTGGCGCGCGGCCGCTCCACCTTCATGGTCGAGATGGTCGAGACCGCCGCGATCCTCAACCAGGCCGGCCCGCGCGCGCTGGTGATCCTCGACGAAATCGGCCGCGGCACGGCGACCTTCGACGGCCTCTCCATCGCCTGGTCGGTGCTGGAGCACCTGCATGAATCGAACGGCTGCCGGGCGCTCTTTGCCACCCACTACCATGAGCTCACCGCACTGGCGGCAAGGCTCGATGCCCTGGTGCCCCACACCATGCGGGTCAAGGAATGGCACAACGAGATCCGTTTCCTCTACGAGGTCGGCAAGGGGGCGGCCGACCGCAGCTACGGCATCCATGTCGCGCAGCTTGCTGGGCTGCCCGCCGCCGTGATCGCGCGCGCCGAGGAGGTGCTCCAGACCATCGAGACCGGCGAGCAGGGCAGCGCCCTGGTGCGCCTGGCCGACGATCTGCCGCTGTTCCAGGCGGCCCGCCCGGCGCCTGCGGTTGCAGCGCCCGCCGGCCCTTCGGCGTTGGAGGAGGCGTTGGGGCAGGTCCTCCCCGACCAGATGACGCCCCGCGAGGCGCTCGATTTCCTGTATAAGCTGAAGGACCTCCTGGAGGACCGGGACTGATGGCCCGCCGACCCCTCATCCCGCGCGCCAGCGCCATCGTCAGCCGCCGCAAGCTGGATGCCGGCCTTGCCGCGCTGGCCGACGGCGACCGCGCCGGGCTGCTCGCCATCCTGCGCGAGGCGCTCGACCACGCGAGGGCCGAGGTCGGCCGCCGCCTGGACGACGGCGCACCGGGGCGCGAGCTGGTGGCGGGCATGTCGCTGGCGGTTGATGAGGTGATCCGCGCCATGATGCGCCATGTCACCCAGCGCATGGCGCCCAACGCCAACCGCATGAAGGGCGAACGCATCGCCTTTGTCGCGGTGGGCGGCTACGGCCGTGGCGAACTCGCCCCCCATTCCGACATCGATCTGCTGGTGCTGCTGCCCTACAAGGCGACCCCCTGGATCGAACAGGTGGTCGAAAGCGCGCTCTATATCCTCTGGGATCTCAACCTCACGGTCGGCCATGCCGTGCGCACGGTGGATGACTGCGTGCGCCGCGCCCAGGGCGACATGACGATCCGCACGGCGCTGCTGGAGGCGCGTTTCCTGTGGGGCGACCGCGGCCTGATGACCAGCCTGGAGCGGCGCTTCCAGCGCGATGTCGTCACCGGCACCGGCCCGGAATTCGTGCGCGCCAAGCTGGAAGAGCGCGACAAGCGCCACAGCCGCATGGGCGACAGCCGTTACGTGCTCGAACCCAACGTCAAGGACGGCAAGGGCGGCCTGCGCGATCTGCACACCCTGTTCTGGATCGCCAAGTACCTCTACCGGGTCAGGCAGGTGGAGGGCCTGGCCGAGGCCGGCGTGCTGACCAAGGCCGAACTGACAAGGTTCGCGCGCGCCCAGGATTTCCTGACCCGGGTGCGCTGCCATCTCCACACCATCTCGGGCCGCGAGGAGGACCGCCTCACCTTCGACAGCCAGACCGAGATCGCGCGCCGCATGGGCTTCACCGGCACCAAGGGCCAGCGCGCGGTGGAGCGCTTCATGAAGCGTTACTTCATCGTCGCCAAGGAGGTCGGCGATCTGACGCGCATCTTCGCCGCGGCGATCGAGGATGCCCAGGCCGCGCCGCGCAGCCGGGCGCGCTATGGCGTCGAGAAGGAGAATGTCGACGGCTTTGCTGTCGACGGCGCGCGCCTTGCCGTGCCAGACCGGCGCCACTTCGCCAAACATCCCGTCGACCTGGTGCGCATCTTTCATGTCGCCCAGCGCCGCGACCTGGAGATTCATCCCCGCGCCCTTTGGCTCATCACCCAGAGTCTGGCGCGGGTCGACAACGCCCTGCGCGAGAACCCGGAAGCCAACCGCCTGTTCGTCGAGATCCTGACCGGGGAGAACGATCCCGAGGCCGCGCTGCGCGGCATGAACGAAGCCGGCGTCATGGGCCGCTTCCTGCCCGATTTCGGCCGGGTCGTCGCCCAGATGCAGCACGACATGTACCATGTCTATACGGTCGATGAGCATTCGATCCGGGCGATCGGGGTGCTGGCCGCCATCGAGCGCAACGAGGTCGGCGACGAACTGCCGCTGGCGACCGAGATTTTCCCCAAGATCATCCAGCGCCGCGTGCTTTATGTCGCCGTGCTGCTCCACGACATCGCCAAGGGCCGGGGCGGCGATCATTCGGTACTGGGCGCCGAGGTTGCCCAGGAACTCTGCCCGCGCCTGGGTTTCTCCGAGGAGGAGACCGACACCGTCGCCTGGCTGGTGCGCTGGCACCTGATGATGTCCAACACCGCCTTCCGCCGCGATGTCGCCGACCCCAAGACGGTCGAGGACTTCACCAAGGAGGTGCAGTCGATGGAGCGCCTGCGCCTTCTGCTGGTGCTCACCGTGGCGGACATCCGCGCCGTGGGCCCGAAGGTGTGGAACGGCTGGAAGGGCCAGCTCCTGCGAGAGCTCTACTTCCGCGCCGAGGAAAAACTCTCGGGAGGCCATGGCGAGGCGATCGGCAAGCGCCAGCGGGTCGACGCCATCACCCAGGACCTGCGCGAACAACTGGGCAACTGGGACAGCCGCGCGGTCGACGTCCATCTCGGCCGGCTGGTCGCGCCCTACTGGCTGGCCTTCGATGGCGAGACCCATGTGCGCCACGCCGAACTGATGCGCCGGGCCGAGGCGCGCGCGGGCGATGATCCTCCCATGGCGGTGGAGACCCGCGTCGATACCTTCCGCGCGGTGACCGAGGTGACGGTTTTTGCGCCGGACCAGCGCGGCATCTTTGCCCGGCTGGCCGGGGCCATCGCCATCGCCGGGGCCTCCATTGTCGATGCCCGCATCTTCACCACGCTGGACGGCATGGCGCTCGACACCTTCTGGGTGCAGGACGAAGCTGCGCGCGCCTTTGCCGACGAGGAACGCCTGGTCCGCATGGTCGGCGCCATCGAGGACACCCTGGGCGGCAGCCTGGATCTGGCCGCCGAGGTCGCCCGCCGCCGCCAGAGCTGGCTCTCGGGTGCCGCCCTGCCCGTGGCGCCGCGCGTGCTGATCGACAACAAGGCCTCGACCAAACACACCGTCATCGAGATCACCGCGCGCGACCGCGTGGGCCTGCTCTACGACCTTGCCCAGGCGATCACCGATCTCGGTCTCTCCATCGTCACGGCCCGCGTCACGACCTATGGCGAACGCGCGGTCGATGCCTTCTACGTGCGCGACGCCTTCGGCCTGAAAATCTCCCACGAGGGCAAGCTGGCCGATGTCCGCAAGCGCCTGCTGGACCTGATCGCCGCTGCCGATCCCGTCGCCGACGCGGCGCAGTAGGGCACGGTCGGGCCTGCTATCAGACCACCGGATGCCGTGTTAGCGTCCGCGCCGCCACGCCATCGAATGGCCGCCATCGCAGGCCACAAGGCCACCTCCAGTCCGGTCCCGGTCGTCACGTCATGAACCTCGTTCGCGCCTTTGCCACCGTTTCGGGGCTGACCGCGGTCAGCCGGGTGCTGGGTTACGGGCGCGATGTGCTGATCGCAGCGGCGCTGGGTGCCGGCGTTCCGGCCGATGCTTTCTTCGTGGCATTCAAGCTGCCCAACTTCTTCCGCCGCCTGTTTGCCGAGGGCGCCTTCGCGGCGGCCTTCGTGCCGGTCTTTGCCCGCAGCCTGGAGGGCGAGGGGCGCGAGGAGGCCCGCCGCCTGGCCGACCAGACCCTGGCGGTGCTGGCGAGCGTCCTGCTGGTGCTGGTGCTGGTGGTCGAGATCGCCATGCCGGTGCTGATCTCGGTGATGGCGCCGGGCTTCACCGACGATCCCGAGAAGTTCACGCTCACCGTGGCGCTGACGCGGATCACCTTCCCCTATCTGCTGCTCGTCTCCCTGGTCGCACTGTTCGGCGGCATGCTGACGTCTTCGGGCCGTTTCGCGGCCTTTGCCGCTGCGCCGATCCTGCTCAACCTCGCGCTGATCGCCGCTGCGCTGGTGGCGCGCGCCTCGCCCGAGCTGGGTGCCGGCCATGCGCTGGCCTGGGGCGTCAGCCTGGGCGGTGTCGCCCAGCTCCTGCTGTTGATCGTCGCGCTGCGCCGGGCCGGACTGATGCCGCGCGTCGTCCTGCCGCGCCTGACCCCGGGGGTGAAGAAGATCCTGGTGCTGTTCGGCCCGGCCGCCTTCGGTGCGGGCATCGTGCAGATCAACCTGCTGGTCGACCAGTTCATCGCATCGTTCCTGCCCACGGGCGCGATCAGCTATCTCTACTACGCCGACCGCATCAACCAGCTTCCCCTGGGCGTTATCGGCATCGCCGTCGGTACCGCCCTGCTGCCGCTGCTCTCGCGCCAGATCGAGGCGGGCGACGAGAGCGGCGCCAACGACAGCCAGAGCCGCGCGGTGGAACTGGTGATGCTGTTCTGCCTGCCTTCGGCGGCGGCGCTGACGGTCATTGCCCGCCCGATCATATCGGCCCTGTTCGAGCGGGGCGCCTTCGATGCCGCCACGACCGATGCCAGTGCGGCGGCTCTCGTGGCCTTCGCCGTCGGCCTGCCGGCCTATGTCCTGATCAAGGTCTTCGCACCGGGTTTCTTTGCCCGCCAGGACACCAGGACACCGGTCAAGATCGCTGCTGTCGGGCTGGTCACCAACATCGCGCTGAATCTGGTCTTCATCTGGTACCTGGCCCACGTCGGTATCGCGCTGGCGACCGCGCTTGCGGCCTGGGTCAACGGCGGCCTGCTCTGCTGGGTGCTGATCCGGCGGGGCCATTTCCACCCCGATGCCCGCCTGAAGCGCCGCCTGCCGCGCATCCTGCTGGCCAGCGGCGTGATGACCGTCGCGCTGTGGCTGATGTCATGGGCCATGCAGGCCGACCGTCTTCAGGGCGGCATGGAAGAGGGTGCTGCGCTGGCGGCCTTCGTGCTCGGCGGCGGGGCGGTCTACGCCCTGGCCGGCCACCTGCTGGGCGCCTTCAGCCTGCGCGAGATCAAGGCGATGATGACGCGGCGGCGCAAACCCGCAGCCTGAGTCGTCAGTCGTCGTCGGGCGCGCTGTGTCCGGCGGCGGGCGCCACGGTCGTGTTCTCGCGCGGCATCTTGTCGGGATGGTGCCAGCCCGGCAGCATGGAGAGGCGGCCCATCCAGGCCAGCATCTTCTTCCAGCGGAACAGCTCCAGCCCGGCCTCGCCCGCCAGATAGACGTAACCGGCCGCCGACATGTCGGCGATCGTCGCATGATCGCCGACCAGCCATTCGCGCCCGGTTAGGTGGCGGTCGACGTGGTCGAAGGCGTTGCGCGCGCGATTCTGGAAGAAGGCGATGACCTCGGGCTTGAAGTCGGCAAAGCGCGTGCCGAAGCGGGCAAGCGAGATGCCGTTGGTCATCTTGTTGGAGCTCCAGGCCATCCACTCCTGGACCTGCAGCCGCTCCTCCTCGTTCCTGCCGCCGAAGCGGCCGGTGCTGTCGGCGAGATAACGCAGGATGACGTCGGACTGGGTCACGATCTTGCCGTCGTCCACCAGCACCGGCACCTCCTGGAAGGGGTTCATCGCGGTGAAGGCGTCGGTGCGGCAGCCCTGGTTGAAGATGTCGATATGCTTCCAGTCGTAGGTCAGGCCCGACAGCGCCAGGAAAAGCGCCACCTTGTAGCAGTTGCCGGATTCGTGGTTGCCGTGAAGCGTGTAGCGCATGGTGTCGTTTCCCAGGGTCGGCGCGGGGTGCGCGGCGCGAGGATGACAGGTTTTTCCGGGGGCGCCAGCGTTCCGGCGCGCGCCCTCTCCCTCTCCCACAAGGGGAGAGGGGGAGCAGCTACTGCGTCAGAACCTTCAGGGCGCGGCTGGCGACGCTGGCCATGGCGAGATCGACGGGACCCGCACCCTGCATGTCGGCCATCACGGCGCGGGCGCGATCGACCAGCGGGCGGTGGGCCTCGATCCAGCGGGCAACGGCCTTGTCGGGGCTGGTGTCGTCATGGGCCATGATCCGTGCGGTGAGCGCGCGCTGCTGGGCAAAGCTCTCCTCGAACAGGGCCTGCTGGGCCATGCGGTCCCAGCGGTCCTCCACCTTCAGGCGCGCGATCATGTCGCGCAGCCATTCGCTGCCCAGTTCCTCGCCCACATCGAAGAACACGGTGCCGACCTCGATGACGCCCTTGTCCATCTGCTGGGCGGTGTCGACCACGTCGCAGACCGCCGCCAGGGTGCGCAGGCGCGCGATGGCGGTGGCGGTCGCCTCGGGCACGCCTTCCTTGACGAAGCGGTTGGCCGCCCGCTCCATGGCGCCCCGGCGGGCGCGGCTGACCAGGCTCGGCAGCTTTTCGACCAGTTCGGCAACCGCCGGGGCAAAGGCCGCCACCGTGGTGCCGATCGCCATGGGCTGGGCGCGGTGGTGCAGGAACCACAGGGTCGCGCGCTCGATCAGCACGATGGTCTCGCCGATCATCGCGGTCTGCTGGGCCGCGGGCACCTTGTTGTCGAGCGCCTCGATGGCATGCCAGATGTCGCGCAGGGCAAAGGCATCGCGCGCCACCGTGTAGGCGCGCGCGACATCGGCCATGGCAAAGCCGCTCTCCTCGGCGAGGCGGCGCACGAAGGTGATGCCGGCGCGGTTGACGATGGAGTTGGTCGTGAAGGTGGCCACGATCTCGCGGCGCAGGCGATGGTCGCGGATGCCCCCGGCGTACTGCTGCTGCAGGGCATGGGGGAAGTAGCGCATCAGGTCGGCCTCAAGATCGGGATCGTCCGGCAGGTCGGAGGCCAGCAGCGCGCCATAGAGGTCCATCTTGGCGTAGGCGAGCAGCACCGAAAGCTCCGGCCGCGTGAAGCGGCGGCCCCTGGCGCGCCACTCGATGAGCTCCTCGTCGTCGGGCAGGCCCTCGATGGCGCGGTCGAGAATGCCGAGCTTGTCGAGCGTCACCATGAAGCGGGTCTGATCGTCGGTGCGCTGCTTGCCCTGGTCCTCCAGCACCGACAGCGCCTGGGTCTGCAGGTAGTTGTCGCGCAGCACCAGGGCGGCGACCTCGTCGGTCATCTCGACCAGCAGCTTGTCGCGCTGCTTGATGGTCATGTCGCCGCCGGCCACGACCTCGCCCAGCAGGATCTTGATGTTGACCTCGTGGTCGGAGCAGTCGACGCCGGCGGAATTGTCGATGGCGTCGGTGTTGAGGCGGCCGCCGGCGAGCGCATATTCGATGCGGCCCTGCTGCGTCAGCCCCAGGTTGCCGCCCTCGCCGATCACCCTGGCACGCAGTTCGTCGCCGTCGACGCGCAAGGCGTCGTTGGCGCGGTCGCCGACCTCGGCATGGCTCTCCTCCGACGACTTCACATAGGTGCCGATGCCGCCGTTCCACAGCAGGTCGACCTCGGCCAGCAACATGGCGCGCATCAGCTCGATGGGCGCGACATGGTCCTTGTTGAGGCCGAAGCGCTTCTGGATCTGGGGTGAGAGGGGAATCGTCTTGGCCGAACGCTCGAAGATGCCGCCACCTTCCGAGATGAGGCTCCTGTCGTAGTCGGCCCAGGATGAACGCGGCATGTTGAACAGGCGCTGGCGCTCCTTGAAGGAGCTTGCCGCATCGGGTTCGGGATCAACGAAGATATGGAGATGGTTGAAGGCGCCGAGCAGGCGGATGTGCTCCGACAGCAGCATGCCGTTGCCGAAGACATCGCCCGACATGTCGCCGATGCCCACGACGGTGAAGTCCTCTTTCTGGATGTTCTTGCCCAGTTCGCGGAAGTGGCGCTTCACGGCTTCCCAGGCGCCGCGCGCGGTGATCGCCATGGCCTTGTGGTCGTAGCCGGCCGAGCCGCCCGAGGCGAAGGCATCGCCCAGCCAGTGGCCGTAGGCAATGGCGACGGCATTGGCGATGTCGGAGAAGGTCGCCGTGCCCTTGTCGGCCGCGACCACCAGGTAGGGGTCGTCGCCGTCGTAACGCACGACGCTGTCGCGCGGCGCGATCGCGCCGCCGACCAGGTTGTCGGTGATGTCGAGCAGGGCCGACATGAAGATCCTGTAGCAGGCGATGCCCTCGGCCTGGATCGCTTCGCGTCCGCCCTCGGCGGGCGGGCGCTTGACGACAAAGCCGCCCTTGGCGCCCACCGGCACGATAACCGCGTTCTTGACCATCTGCGCCTTGACCAGGCCCAGCACCTCGGTGCGGAAGTCGTCGGGCCGGTCGGACCAGCGGATGCCGCCGCGGGCCACCGGGCCGCCGCGCAGGTGGATCGCCTCGACCCGGTTGGAATAGACGAAGATCTCGCGCCAGGGCCGCGGCTCCGGCAGACCCTCGACCATTCCGGAATCGAGCTTGAAGGAGATGTAGGACTTCTGCCGGCCCTGATCGTCGGCCTGGTAGTAGTTGGTGCGCAGGGTGGCGTCGATCAGGTTGATGTAGCCGCGCAGGATGCGGTCCTGGTCGAGCACGGCGACGGCGTCCAGCGCCTCGTCGACGGCGCCCTTGACGCGCGCCTGGGCCTCGGCGCTCTGCTCCTGGCGTTCGGGATCGAAGCGCGCCTCGAACAGGGCGACCAGCAGCGCGGCGACCTGCGGATTGGCGGTCATGGTCTGCTGGATGTAGCTCTGGCTGAACGGCACGTTGGCCTGGTTCATGTAGCGGGCATAGGCGCGCAGCACCACCACCTGGCGCCATGTGAGGCCCGACAGGACGAGCGCGTTGAAGTCGTCATCCTCGACCTCGCCCGACCAGACCCGCTCGAAGGTTTCGTGGAAGCGCCCGCGTATCGCCCCGACATCGACCGCGCCGTCATGTTCCAGGTCGACGCGGAAGTCGTGAATCCAGACCGTGGTGCCGTCGTCGCGCACCAGTTCGAAGGGCGTCTCCTCGATCACCACCAGGCCCATGTGCTCCAGCATCGGCATGATGCCCGACAGGGGCACGGGATCGCCCGCGTGGTAGATCTTGAAGTTGAGCGAGCCGTCGGCGGCGTCGATCCGGCGGTAGAGGTTCATGGCGATGCCGCCCTCTTCCATCGCCTCCATGCGCTCGATGTCGGCCACCGCCAGGCCCGCCGTGAAGGCCTGGGTATAGGCGACCGGCACGCCGCCGCCCCAGCGGTGCAGCAGGGCGTTGCCGCGGGCTTCGCCGAAGTGGTCGATCAGGGCGTCCTGCAGATCGTCCTCCCAGCGGCGCGAGGCGGCAATCAGGCGGCGCTCGATCTCGGCGGGCGCCACGCCGGTTGCCGCGCCGCCGGGCGTGTGGACGATGAAGTGGGCCCGCGCCATGGGCGAGTCCGAGACCTGGGTGGTGACATCGACCGAGGCCCCGCCCAGCGCGGTCTGCAGCACATCCTCCATGCGGTTGCGCAGGTCCGTGGAGAAGCGGTCGCGCGGCACATAGACGAGGCAGGAGACGAACTGGCCATAGCTGTCGCGGCGCATGAACAGGCGGATGCGCTGGCGGTGCTCCAGGTGCAGCACGCCATGGGCGAACTCCTCCAGCGTGTCGATGTCGAGCTGGAAGATCTCGTCGCGCGGCAGGGAATCCAGGATGTGGTTCAGCGCCTTGGCGTTGTGGCTGGCGGGCGCGAAGCCGGAGTTCTCGATCACCGCGGCCACCTTGCGCCGCAGCAGGGGAATGGCGCGCGGGCTGGCGCTGTAGGCCGTGGAGGTGAGCAGGCCCAGGAAGCGGCGCTCGCCCACCACCTTGCCGTTTTCATCGAAGCGGCGCAGGCCGATGTAATCCATGTAAACGGCGCGGTGGACGTCGGAGCGGGTCCAGGCCTTGGAGATGATGAACAGCTCCGGGCGCTCCAGGTAATCGGCGAAGTGCTCGGGCAGCGGCTCCTCGTGGCGCTTGCGGCTCTCTTCGGAAACCTCGCGCAGCACGCCGAAGCTCTTGCCCTCGACGATCTGCGCATAGGTCTCGTCGCCGCGGTGCTCGAAGGCGTACTCGCGGTAACCCAGGAAGGTGAAGTGGTTGTCGCGCAGCCATTCGAGAAAGGCGTGGCCCTCGGCGATATCCTCCTCGCCGACCGGGGCGTGGCCGGCATCAAGCTCGCCGATGGCGGCCTCCAGCTCGGCCATCATGGCAGGCCAGTCCTCCACCGCGGCGCGCACCTTGGAGAGCACCTCGCCCAGGCGCTGCTCGATCTCGGCCAGGCGCTCGGGCGTGGGCTGCTGCGTCACCTCGACATGGAGCACCGACTCGGCGGCCATCTCGACGGGCCGTTCGCCCGGCTCGGCGATGGCGCCGAGCGCGCCCTTGTCGTCGCGCTGCACCCGGATGATGGGATGGATCAGCAGGTGGACGCGCAGCTTCATCTGGTTGAGCGCGGCGACCACCGAATCGACCAGGAACGGCATGTCGTCGTTGACGATCTCGATCGCCGTGTGGGTCGAATGCCAGCCGTGTTCCTCCAACGCCGGGTTGTAGGCGCGGATGCTGGCCCGCCCGGGCTTCCTCACCCGCGCGAACTGCCACAGCGAGGTGACGGCGCCGAACATGTTGGCCGCGGTTTCCTCGGGGATGTCCTCGTCGACCGCCTCGGAGAAGTAGCAGCGCGCGAAGGTGGCGAGCCTGGCCGCTTCGGCGGCCGAAAAGCGCTCGGCAATCATGGCGAGTACCGCCTTCAGCGTCTCGTCGATCACATGCTGGTCGCGTCGTGCCATGCCTTCATCTCCCCGCCGGCGTGCGCAATGCCAGCCTAGTGCAGTTGCGTGAAGGTTTGTACCGGCCCCATGGCGGCGGTGTTGGGCGCTTCGCGCCCGCCCCCCCCATCCCTGCCTTCCCCCTCAAGGCGGGAAAGGAGAATCCCCGGTGGCGGCCTCAACCGGATCCCCTCGCCCCTTGAGGGGGAGGGTCAGGGTGGGGGTGATCGCCGCAGGCGAATGCACCGTCCGCCCCACGCGCACCGCCTTTTCTCTGGCCGTCCCCGGCCCGCCGTGCATCATGGGCCACACCTTCGTCACCCCTGACAACGAGCCGGACCGCCGATGGTTTCCCTAGCCCTGTTGCGCCAGGCCTTCCGCAAGGACGGCCACCCGCCCCGCGCCCTGCCCACGCCCAGCGCGCTCAAGCCCTCCTACGATGTCGTCATCGTGGGCGGCGGCGGCCATGGCCTGGCCACCGCCTATTACCTGGCGCGCGACTGGGGCATCACCAATGTCGCGGTGCTGGAGAAGGGCTACATCGGATCGGGCAACACCGGGCGCAACACCATGGTGATCCGCTCGAACTACCTCACGCCATCGGGCGTGAAGTTCTACGACGCCTCGGTCCAGCTCTACCGCGACCTGTCGAACGACTTCGACATGAACCTGATGATGAGCCGGCGCAGCCAGATCACGCTGGCCCACACCGATGCGCAGATGCGGACGATGCGCTGGCGCGACGAGGTCAGCAAACACTTCGGCATCGCCAGCGACCTGGTCGATCGGGAGGAACTCAAACGCCTCGTCCCCTATATGAGTCTCACCGACGAGGCGCGCTTTCCCGTGCAGGGGGCGCTGGTCCACCATCCCGGCTCCATCGCGCGCCACGATGCCGTGGCCTGGGGCTACGGCTCGGGCGCCTGGAAGCGCGGCGTGGAGATCCACCAGAACACCACCGTCACCGGCTTCGAGCTGGTCAAGGGTGCGGGCGGGGAAACCACCGTCACCGGCGTTCACACCAACCGCGGCACGGTGAAGGCCGGCCAGGTGATCCAGTGCGTGGCCGGCATGTCGGGCGAGATCGCCCGGATGGTCGGCCTGAAACTCCCCATCAAGACCTTTCCCCTGCAGGCCGGCGTCACCCAGCCGCTGAAACCCTTCCTCGACCCGCTGATCTCCAGCACCCAGCATCATGTGTATCTCAGCCAGACCAGCCGCGGC
>CALGGB010000183.1 GCA_937880925.1 uncultured Rhodospirillaceae bacterium
CGAACTGCTCGACACTGCCGGGGCCTGGCTGCTGTTCCGCCTGCGCAAGCGCCTGCGCGCGGCCGGTTTCACCTGTGACTTCACCGGGGTGAAGGACAGCCATAAAGGCCTTTTCGAGCACATCTTCGCCAGCCGTGAACAGCCTGAGCTGGAACGCCAGCCGTTCCATCCGCTGATCCGGCTGGCCGATCATACCGGCTTTCAGGCTGTGCAGACCTGGGATGAGGCCAGGGCTCTGCTCTCGTTCTACGGCGAGCTGATGATCGCGGCATCCCGCGCCCTGCTGAAGCCCCGCCGTCTCAAGTTCACCGCCATTGTCAGCCACATGGAGCAGGTCGGCCTCAACGCCCTGCCGATCGTGGGCCTGCTCTCCTTCCTGATCGGTGTCGTGCTGACCTTCCAGGGCGCAGACCAGCTCCGTCGCTTCGGTGCCGAGATCTTCACCGTCAACCTGCTCGGCATTTCCTTCCTGCGCGAAACCGGCATCCTGATGACCGCGATCATCATTGCCGGCCGCTCGGGCAGCGCCTTCACGGCCCAGATCGGCACCATGAAGGTGAACGAAGAGGTCGACGCCATGCGCGCGCTGGGCATCGACCCCATCGATCTGCTGGTCCTGCCGCGTCTCTTCGCCCTTTGCCTGGTGATGCCCCTGCTCGGCTTCTATGCCGATATGGCCGGCCTCCTGGGCGGCGCCATCATGGCCACGATCTCCCTCGACCTGTCTCTCGGCCAGTTCCTGAACCAGCTTCAGGGTGCGGTACCGATGTGGGCCTTCTGGGTCGGCATCATCAAGGCGCCCGTCTTTGCCTTCACCATTGCCATGGTGGGTTGTTACAACGGACTGAAGGTGGAAGGCAGTGCCGAGAGCGTGGGCAAGATGACGACACGCGCCGTGGTCCAGTCGATCTTCCTGGTGATCGTGCTCGATGCGATCTTCTCCGTCCTCTTTTCCTTCATCGGGATCTGAGCCATGGCCCAGCCCGCACGCAACGAACCGGTTCTTCAGGCCCCCGCCGCGCGCCAGGCGCAGGACGAAGCGATCATCCGCGTGCGCGGCCTGGTCAACCGCTTCGGCACGCAGACGGTCCATGACGGCCTCGATCTCGATATCCGGCGCGGTGAGGTGATCGGTATCGTGGGCGGCTCGGGCACCGGAAAATCGGTGCTGATGCGCACCATCATCGGCCTGCGCGAACCCCAGGCCGGCACCATCGAGGTGCTGGGCCAGGACACCCGCAAGCTGGACAACCGGCAGGCCAAGGAACTGCGCAGCCATTGGGGCGTGCTGTTTCAGGATGGCGCGCTTTTCAGCTCGCTGACCGTGGCCGAGAACATCGCCGTGCCGCTCAAGGAATACACCAAGCTCGGCCCGGCCCTGATGGACGAGGTGACCAAGGTGAAGATCACCATGGTCGGCCTGCCCGTGGAAGCCGGCAACAAATACCCTTCCCAGCTTTCGGGCGGCATGCGCAAACGCGCCGGCCTGGCGCGCGCGCTGGCGCTTGATCCCGATATCGTCTTCCTGGATGAACCCACGGCGGGTCTGGATCCCATCGGGGCCGCCAATTTCGACCAGTTGATCGCCAGCCTGCAGAAGAGCCTGGGCCTGACCGTCGTCATGGTGACCCACGATCTGGACTCGCTGATCGCCATCTGCGACCGTATTGCCGTCCTGATCGACAAGAAGATCGTGGTCGGCACCATTCCCGAGCTGTTGAAGCTCGACCACCCCTGGATCCACGAATACTTCCGCGGTCCGCGTGCGCGCGCCGCCTTTGGCAGTTGAAATCATGGAAACACGCGCAAGCTATACTCTGGTCGGCACCTTCGTGCTCATTCTCATGCTGGGCCTGGCAGGTTTTGTCATCTGGCTCGCCAAGTTCAGCAGCGATGTGAAGTACGACGACTACCAGATTTTCTTTGCCGGATCGGTGACCGGGCTTTCGGCCGACGCCACGGTCCGTTACCGCGGCATTCCGGTGGGTTCGGTGACCGGCATCGAAATCGCACCCGACAACATCGACCAGGTGCGTGTTACCATCCAGGTCGATGCCACCACGCCGGTGCGCACCGATACGGTCGCCTCGATCGAGATGCAGGGCATCACCGGTGTGGCCTATATCCAGCTCGCTGGGGCCAGCGACACCTCCCCGCCGCTGGAGGCACAAGGCCGGCGAGAAGCTGCCGACGATCACGGCGGCCAATTCCGCCCTGGCGGCGGTCTTTGAATCCGCGCCCGACATGATCAACTCCGCGATTACCCTGATGAACCGGGCGTCCGCTGTCCTCAGTGACGACAACCGCGCCGCCATCAGTTCTACCCTGGCCAGCGTCAGCGAGGTCGCCGACGAGATCGCCAACCACAGGGAGGATATCGGCGCCCTGATCGATGATGCCCGCTCTACCCTGGCCAACGTGCGTTCGACCACCGCCGACATCAGCAAGGTTTCCAGCGAACTGAGCGACAACATGGCGGGCCTCATCCAGGAGACCAGTGATACGCTGACCACGCTGCGCACGACGCTGACCAATGCCGACGGCGTGATCAGCACGGCCGAGCCCGACATCAAGGCTACGCTTGAGGACCTGCGCCATGCCGCGGCATCGATCCGCTCCACCGCGGACACCGCGCAGGGAATCCTGGCCGACAACCGTGCGTCCATCAACGACTTCGCCCAGAACGGCCTTTACGAGTTCAGCGAGTTCATCTCGGATGCCCGTTCGCTGGTTCTCACCCTGACCCAGATCGCGGTTCAGCTTGAGCGCGACCCGGCGTCGTTCCTGCTGGGCGGCAACCAGTCGGGCTATCAGGCGCAATGACCATGGAGAGTTCGATGCATCGCCGCCACTTCCTCCACGCTTCCGCCGGCCTGGGCACGCTTGCCCTGCTGCCAGGCTGCGCCAGTTTTCTCGCCCAGGTCGACACGCCGCCCAACCTCTTTCGCCTGACGCCCAAGAGCACCTTCGGCGATGACCTGATGCCGGTGACCTGGCAGCTTGTGGTCGACCAGCCCTATGCGGCAGCGGCGATCAACTCTGCCCGCATCGCCCTGATGCACAATCCGATCCAGATCGAATACTATGCCCGGGCCAACTGGACCGACCGTGCGCCGGACATGATCCAGGGCCTGATCGTGGAGTCCTTCGAGAATTCGGGGCTGATCTCTTCGGTCGGCCGTCAGTCCGCCGGATTGCGCAGCAACTTCGTTCTGCTGCCCGAGGTGCGCGAGTTCCAGGCCGAATACCTCAACGGCGCTCCGCCTGTGGCCCATATCCGGATCAACGTGAAGCTGATCGCGATGCCCGACCGCGTGATCGTGGCCAACGAGAGCTTCGATGCCGAGGCGCAGGCCACGGCCGACACCGTTGAAGACGTGGTGGTCGCCTTCGACGAGGCGCTCGGCAAGGTTCTGAAAAACCTCGTGCGCTGGACCCTGATCACGGGCAACCAGTTTATCTGATCCCTTCACGCTGGAGTTACACGACATGACCCTACGCGCTGTTGTCGCGATGATGGAGCACGAGACCAACACCTTCTCGCCCGTGCCCACCCCCCTCTCGCGCTTCGGCCCGGTCACGGGCAAGGACGTGGTGAAGAACTACAAGAGCACGGGCACCGGCATCGGCGCCTTCCTCGACCTTGCGAGCGAGGCGGGCATGGAGCTTTCCACCCCGATCGCGGGCAACGCGAACCCTTCCGGCCGGGTCGAAGCCGCCGCCTATGCCGCCATGTGCGACGCGATCTGCGATGCCATCGCCAAGGGTTGCGATGTCTGCTTCCTCGATCTGCACGGCGCCATGGTGACCGAGACGACCGAAGACGGCGAAGGGACCCTGCTGAAGCGCATCCGCGAGATGGCGCCCGATCTGCCCATCGCCGTCAGCCTGGACCTGCACGCCAACATCACGCCCGAGATCGTCGAGAACTGCACCGTGCTGGTCGGCTACAAGACCTATCCCCACATCGACATGTACGAGGCGGGCGAGCACGCGGGCAAGATCATGCTCCGGGCGCTCAACGGTGAGATCAAACCCGTCATGGCCTGGGGCCAGCGGCCGATCCTGGCCCAGACCCTGCGCATGGGCCACCGCGACGAGCCGATGAAGACGATGATCGCGATGGCGCGCGAGGAGGAGAAGAACGGCCTGCTGGCGGCCAGCGTCTTCGGCGGCTTTGCCCTTGCCGATATCCGCAATGCCGGCCTCTCCATCGTCACCGTGGCCGACGGCAACCGCGCCCAGGCCGAGGCATCCAGCGAGCGTCTGCTGGGCGCAGCCTGGAAGGAAAAGGCCGAGTGGCTGTTCCACTCCGAGCCACTGGCCGAGACCGTGGCCCGTGCCAAGACCATGACCGAAGGTCCGGTGATCCTGCTCGACCATGCCGACAACTCCGCCTCGGGCGGCACCCAGGATACGGTCGCCGTGCTCGCCGAGGTGATCGACCAGGGCCTGGAGGATGTCGCCATGTTCGGCATCTGCGATCCGGAAGCGGTCGAGAAGATGCAGGCCGCGGGCGTGGGCAACGAGATCACCTTGTCGCTGGGCGGCAAGGTGGATATGCCGACCATCGGCCGGAAGGGCGAACCCCTGGAGATCACCGGCAAGGTGCGTGCTGTAACCGACGGCGACTTCGTCATCACCGTACCCATGGGCCGGGGCACCACCATGTCCATGGGCAAGACCGCCGTGCTCGATACCGGCAAGGTGCAGGTGGTGGTGTGCTCAAAGCATACAGAGCCCTATGACCTGGGTGTCTTCCGCAGCGTCGGCATCGAGCCCACGGCCAAGCGCTTCCTGATCCTGAAGTCGCGCATCCACTTCCGCGCCGGTTTCGAGGCGATCGCCAAGGCCGAGTTGCCCTGCAACGGCGTCGGCGTCACCTCCAGCGACAACAGCCTCTTCAAGTTCGAAGCCGTGCGCCGGCCGATCTATCCGCTCGACATGGATTGCCCGGAGCGGCCGAATTACGCCGACTAGTGGTCCGCAGCGATGATGACGGCAGAAGAGATCGTGCGGGGATTCCTCATCGCCGACATCGCCATCGTGTCGCTCGTGATGATCGTCCTGATCTGGCGTTACCGGCGCGCCATCGCCCGCCTGGGATGGCCCAACGCCAAGCGTCCCGGGTTCAGGCTCTTTCATGACATGAAAGCACTCGACCCGGAGGACCAGATCGAGTTTCGAGAGATACGGGCAAAGCTGCGCTTCACCTACATCATCGGCTTCATCTGCCTTGGTACCTCACTGGTTCTGCTGGCGGACTTGTAGCCAGGGGGCCTGCATGGCCCTTCTTGTCGGTCGCGTCGGCGCCGGGCCAGGATGGCGCGGAACATTTCCGTGACGCCGATCAAGATCAGGGATCGGAATTTCGATCTATTGCCGCAGCGGCCGGGCTGCCCGAATGTAGGCGCGGCCCGCAACGGGCCGGAGAGATGCCCCATGGCCGATCCCGCCCCCTTCCCCCGCCTCTTCAGCCCCTTTGTGCTGGGCGGCCGGGAAGTCCGCAATCGCATCGTCTTCACCGCGCACCACACCCATCTGGGCGGCGACGAGCCGACGCCCGAGCTTGCCGCCTATTACGAGGCCCGCGCCCGCGGCGGCGCGGGGCTGATCGTCAGCGAGGCATGCGGCGTCCACGACAGCGGCTTCTTTGCCGCACACATGATCCAGGGGCACCGGCCCGCGGCCATACCGGGCTTCCGTGCCATCGCGGAGGCCTGTCATCGCCACGATGCCCTGATCCTGGGCCAGTTGTTTCATCCCGGCCGCGAGGTTCGGGTGAAGGCCGACGGTGTGACGCAGGTCGCCGTCGGACCCTCGGCCGTGCCTGGTGAACGCAGCCGCGTCATGCCGCGGGTCATGTCGAAGGCGCTCATCGCCAGCGTGGTCGAGGGTTACGGCATCACGGCCGGCCACATGGCGCAGGCCGGCTACGACGGCGTCGAGATCCTCGCAAGCCAGGGCTACCTTCCCGCCCAGTTTCTCAGCCCCGCGATCAACCTGCGCGACGACCGCTATGGCGGCAGCCGCGAGAACCGCCTGCGCTTCCTGCGCGAGGCGCTGGCCGCCGTACGCAGTGCCATCGGCACGCGCATCCTGGGCATCCGCATCTCCACGGATTCGCGCGCGCACGATGCCCATGGCGACGATGAGACGATCGCCTACCTGCGCATGCTGGAAGACGACGGTGTGATCGACTTCGTCAGCCTGGTGCAGGGTTCGGCCTCCTCGCTGGGATCCTCGGTCCACATCGTGCCGCCCATGGAGTGGGAAGCCGGTTACGTGATCGAGGCCGCCGCCCGGGTGAAGGCCGCGATTGGCCTGCCGGTCATCGTCACCGGCCGCATCAACCAGCCGCAGATCGCCGAGCAGGTGCTGGCGCGCGGCCAGGCCGATCTCGTCGGCATGACCCGCGCCCAGATCGCCGATCCGGAGATGGCGAGCAAGGCGCGCCAGGGGCGCAGCGACGACATCCGCGCCTGCATCGGCTGCAACCAGGCCTGCTCGGGCCACGGCCTGCACGGCATGGCGATCTCCTGCATCCAGCATCCGGCCAGCGGCCGCGAACTGCGCTGGGGCAGCCCGGCGCCGACGGCACGGCCGCGCCGGATCATGGTGGTCGGCGCCGGACCGGCCGGGCTCAAGGCCGCAGCGGTGGCCGCCGCGCGCGGCCACCAGGTGACGCTTTACGAGCGCGAGCGCCGGGCGGGCGGCCAGGTCCGCCTCGCCGAGCGCCTGCCCGGACGCGCGGAGTTCGGCGGGCTCACCACCAACCTCCTCCGGGAATGCGCGCTGGCCGGCGTCGTCATGGTGCTGGGCGAGACGATCGATGCCGAACGGGTACGCCGCGAGGCGCCCGACGCCGTGGTGCTGGCGACCGGCGCCCGGCCCTACCGGCCGGAGATCGAGGGCGCACAGGAGGCGCGGGTCCACGATGCCTGGCAGGTCATTGCCGACGAGGCCAACATCGGCAGTTCGGTCGTGATCGCCGATACCCGGGCCGACTGGATTGCCATGGGCACCGCCGAGAAGCTCGCGCTGGCCGGTTGTCGCGTGCGCCTGTGCACCACGGGCATCGCCCCGGGCGAAACGCTGCAGCAGTACGTGCGCGACAGCCTGGCCGGTCGCCTCCACAGCGCGGGTGTCGAGGTCATTCCCTATGCCCGGCTCTTCGGCATCGACGACACCACCGCCTACTTCCAGCACGTCGTCACGGGCGAGGCCATGGTCCTCGAGGAAACCGACAGCCTGGTGCTCTCGCTGGGCCACAGCGCCGAGAGCGCCCTGGAGGATGCGCTGGCGGGCTGGGAGGGCGAGGTTGTCGCGGTGGGCGACTGCCTTTCGCCGCGCACCGCCGAAGAAGCGGTCTATGAAGGGTTCCGGGCCGGTTTCTCGCTCTGAGGATTGACGCAGGTCAACCCGCGCCCGGAGACGGCGTGCCATGCTGCCGCACAGACGCCAACAGGAGAAACGCCATGAACCACCGCCACCGCAAGGTCCTGCACGCCCTTTACGCCCATCCGATCAGCGCCAACCTGGCGATGAAGGATATCGAGGCCGTGGTCGGCGAGCTGGGCGGCAGCGTCGACGGAAGCCACCACGGCGGGCGCATCGGCTTCACGCTCAACGGTCATACCGCCGTCTTCCATCACGCCGGCCACGCCGTGCCCAAGGAAGAGGTCCAGAAGATCCGCAAGTTCCTGGAGGACGCCGGGGTCGAGCCGGAGCGCGACTACCCGTTGTAGCGCGCCGGCCAGCGGCTAGGATGGCGCCTCCACAAGCTTGAGGAGGCGTGACGTGGCAAGGAAGCAGTCGAAGGTCATCATCACCTGTGCGGTGACAGGGTCGATCCATACACCGACCATGTCGCCGCACCTGCCGGTCACGCCCGACGAGATCGCAGAGCAGTCAATCGCCGCGGCCGAGGCCGGCGCCTCGATCATCCATCTCCACGCGCGCGATCCCAAGGACGGCCGCCCGACGCCGGACCCGGCGGTCTTCATGGAGTTCCTGCCGCGCATCAAGCAGAACTGCGATGCCGTCATCAACATCACCACCGGCGGCGGCGCAGGCATGTCGCCCGAGGAACGCCTGGCGGCACCACTGCGCGCCAAGCCGGAGATGTGCAGCTTCAACATGGGCTCGATGAACTTCGGCCTGTTCCCGATGCTGGAGCGCTACAAGGAGTTCCAGCACGACTGGGAGAGGAAGCACATTGAGGGTTCCAAGGACTTCATCTTCCGCAACACCTACCGGGACATGGAGTACATCCTGAAGGAGCTCGGCGAGGGCTGCGGCACGAAGTTCGAGTTCGAGTGCTACGACGTCGGCCACCTCTACAACATGGCCAACCTGCTGGAGCGCGGCCTGGTCAAGCCGCCGATCTTCGTGCAGACCATCTTCGGCATCCTGGGCGGGATCGGCGCCGACCACCAGAACGTGATCTTCATGAAGGATACTGCCGACCGCCTGTTCGGCGATGCCTATCACTGGTCGGTGCTGGCCGGCGGGCGTCACCAGATGGGGCTTTGCACCATGGCCGCGGTGATGGGCGCCAACCTGCGCGTGGGCCTGGAGGACAGCCTCTACATCGGCAAGGGCAAGCTGGCGGAAAGCAACGCCCAGCAGGTCGCCAAGATCCGCCGCATCCTGGAGGAACTCTCCCTGGAGATCGCCACGCCGGCCGAGGCCCGCGCCATGCTCGACCTGAAGGGCGGCGATCAGGTGGACTTCTAGATCGCCCGGTTGTCCACCGCCGTCGAACAAACGTCGCGCTACCGTCACGGTACTGCAATGGCCTCCCGCTAGCGTCCGGGCAACGGGATCGCGGTCCTCGCCGCGTTCCCCTGCCCCACGCAAGCCAAGGAGCCAGCCATGCCCCGCGATCTCGACGCGCGCAGCGACGACCAGACCGACTTTGCCCGCCTCACCGCCCGCCTTTCCCGCCGCGGCTTCCTCGGCGGTACCGCCGCGGGCCTCGGCGCGATGGCGCTGGGCACCACTGCGCTGACCTCGATCGCGCGTGCCGACGGCCGCTTCGGCTTCGAGGCGATCCCGACCGGCACCGCCGACACCGTGGTCGTGCCGGAAGGTTATGCCTGGCACACGGTGGTGAGCTGGGGCGATCCACTGTGGTCGAAGGGCGCGGCCTTCGATGCGGCGACGCGCGGTACCGGAGAGAGCCAGGAACTGACCTTCGGTGACAACAACGACGGCATGTCGCTGTTCACCGCCGGCGACCGCACCGTGCTTGCGGTCAACAACGAATACGTCAACGTGCCGATCATCCACGGCAACCGTGCCTCCGGCGCCCCGGAGAATGCCGACGACGTGAAGAAGAGTATGGCCGCCATGGGCGTCTCGGTGGTCGAACTGGTCGAGGCGGACGGCCAGTGGAAGGTGGCGGTGGATTCGCCGCTGAACCGCCGCATCACCGCCGAAACCCCGATGGAGATCACCGGCCCGGCGCGCGGCGCCGACCTGATGAAGACCGCCGCCGATCCCGAAGGCACGACCGCGCTGGGCACCTGGAACAACTGCGCCAACGGCCGCACCCCCTGGGGCACGTACCTGACCTGCGAGGAGAACTTCGACGACATGTTCGGTTCGACCGACGCGGCCTATGTCGTCAACGCCGATCTCGAACGCTACGGCATCGGCCTGGAGGACGACGGCTACGGCTGGTACCGATACGACGCGCGTTTCGACATCTCCAAGAACCCCAACGAGCCGAACCGGGCCGGCTATATCGTCGAGATCGACCCGCTCGATCCCTCCTCGACCCCGAAGAAGCGCACGGCGCTCGGCCGCTTCAAGCACGAGAACACCGAGGTGGTGATCGCCCAGGACGGCCGCATCGTGGTCTACATGGGCGACGACGAGCGCGGCGAGTTCCTCTACCGCTTCGTCACCGACCGTCCCTACATGGTGGGCGGTGACAACAGCGACCTGCTCGACGGCGGCGTCCTGTCGGTCGCCGTCTTCGC
>CALGGB010000184.1 GCA_937880925.1 uncultured Rhodospirillaceae bacterium
CGCGATGCGGTGATGGAGAAGTTCGTTGCCGGCGAGATCGACGTGCTGGTCGCCACCACGGTGATCGAGGTCGGCGTCGACGTGCCCGAGGCCACGATCATGGTGATCGAACACGCCGAACGATTCGGCCTGGCCCAGCTTCACCAGCTTCGCGGACGGGTCGGACGCGGGGCGCGCGCCTCCTCCTGCCTGCTGCTTTATGCCAATCCGCTGGGCGAGACCGCCCGGGCGCGCATCAAGGTCCTGCGCGAGAGCGAGGACGGCTTCGTCATCGCCGAGGAAGACCTGAAACTCCGTGGAGCGGGCGAACTGCTCGGCACGCGCCAGTCCGGCATGCCCGAATTCCGCATGGCCGACATTGCCGTTCACGAGGACCTGCTGGCCGCCGTGCGCGACGATGCCCGCCTGATCCTGGCGCGCGACCCGGAACTGCAGGGCGAGCGCGGCAAGGCGCTGCGCGTCCTGCTCTATCTCTTCGAACGGGATGCGGCAGTACGCCTGCTGCGTTCGGGCTGACTGCCTGACGTCAAGGCACCGGCGACCGCCACCATGATCCCGTCGAGCAGAGAGCCCGCTCAGCCCTTCGAGGACTGGGGCGCTTTTGGATCGCCGTTGCGGCCGTTCTGCTGCCCCTCGGCCAGAACCTCGGGCGCGATGACGCCGCCGGAGATCACCAGCTTGATTCCCTGCTCCACGGTCATCTTGAGAAAGATCACGTCCTTCCTGGGCAGGAACAGCAGGAAGCCGGAGGTCGGATTAGGCGTGGTCGGCAGGAAGACATTGACGACCTCGTCGCGGATCACGTCCTGGACCTCGCCCTTGGTCGTGCCCGTGGCGAAGCCCAGGGCCCAGCAGCCTTCGCGCGGATAGGGGATCAGCACCACATCGCGGAAGGCCCGCGAATTGTGGCTGAACACGGTCTCGAAGATCTGTTTCAGCGCCGAGTAGATCGATCGCACGATGGGCATGCGGTCGAGCAGGTTCTCGCCGACGCGCACGACCGTGCGCCCGACCAGACCGGTGGTCAGCCAGCCGATCAGGGTGAGCACGAAGACAAAGATCAGAACGCCGATGCCGGGGACGGCAAAGGGCAGATAGGTCTCCGGATTGTAGCGTTCAGGGAAGAGCGGCAGGATCTTGTCGTCGATCAGGTTGATGATCAGCGAGACCAGATAGATCGTCAGCGAGATCGGGGCGACGACGATGATGCCGGTGATGAAGTAGTTGCGCAGGCGCAGCCAGAAGCTGCGCTTCGGCTTGTCGTTGGGGTCGCCCGCCAGCATGCCCGATCCTTCCAGATTGCCGCCCGGAGATGCGGCCAGCCCTTATATGACCCCGCCCTGGGGGCTCCGCAAGCCAATGCGCGCTGGCCATCGCGCGCGGGGTCGGCCAGAGTTGCTCCAAGGGCTTCAGGGAAGAGGAACGGCATGGTCCGGCGCATCGTTGTTGTGGGAGGTGGCGTCATCGGCACCAGTGTCGCCTGGCATCTGGCACGCGCCGATGCCGGCGAGATCGTTCTGGTGGAGCGCCACCAACTGGGTGCCGGCACCACATGGCATTCTGCCGGCAACATCCTGTGGAACCCGATCGACATGCACGATCTGCCGATCCTCTACATGCTCGATGAGGTCATTCCCGCCGTCACGGAGGAATCCGGTCAGGAAACCGGCTGGCTGGAAACCGGACGGTTGTGCCTGGCCCGAACCCGGGCCACGCTCGACGTCCTGGCGGTTCAGGCCGAGGAAGGCATGCGGCGCGGGTTTGTCTCCCGCATGCTTGAGCCCTCCGATATCCCGGCCTACAACCCCCTGATCGATCCCACGCCGCTGATCGGCGCCTGGCTCAACGGCAAGGTCGGACGGCTCAACCCGGCCGATCTCACCGCCGCCTATGCCCGGGCGGCACGGCGCCGTGGCGTCACGACCCTTGAAGAACGGCCCGCCACGGGGCTGGCGATGCAGGGCGTCACCGTCTGTGGCGTTGAAACTCCGCAAGGCACGATTCCGGCCGATCTGGTGGTCGTCTGCGGCGGCATGTGGTCGCGTCGTTTCCTGGAGCCGCTGGGCATCGCCCTGGGGCAATGGGGTTGCGAACATTTCTACGCCATCGCCCGCACCGATCCCGCCCTGCCGCGCGAGACGCCATCGTTCATCTCTCCCGACGATTCCATCTACGGCCGGGAAGAGGTCGGTGGCCTGCTCTTTGGCGCCTTTGACGAGGATGCGATCACGCTGGAGGATGGCGCACCGCCCGACGACTTTGCATTCTCCCTGCTTTCGGAGAACTGGGACAAGTTCGGCCCCTACGCCGAGCGCGCCGCAGAACTCTTCCCCTGCCTGAAGACGGCCCCGATCCACCGGTTCGTCAACGGCCCCGAAGCCTTCAGCATCGACGGCAAACCGTTGATGGGGCCGGTCACGGGGATCGAGGGCCTGCTGGTCGCCTCGGCCTTCAACTCGGCCGGTGTGAGTTATTCCGGTCTTGCCGGGCAAATGATGGCCGACCTGGCGACAGGGGCGTCACCGCGGTTCGACCCGGCCCCCTATGACCCTGACCGCTTCGACGAGCGCACGCACGATCCCCACTGGATGCGCAGCACCGTGTCGGGCACGCCCAGCAGCAAATACCGGGACGCCAATGTCTGAGCACCCTCCCCGGCTGCTGGCGTTGGCAACGGCCGTCCCCCAGCACACCCTGCACCAGAGGGAGGTCATGGCCGCCGGCCAGCAACTGTTCGGCGATGCCTTTGCCGACATCGACCGCCTGTTGCCGATCTACGCCAATGCCGGGATCGAAAGCCGCCGCTCCTGCGTGCCGCTGGAATGGTATCTGGAAGACCATGGCTTTGCCGAACGGAACGATCTGTTCCTGCGTCATGCCAGTGATCTGCTGAGCGAAGCTGCCGATGCCTGCCTGGCCAGGGCCGGCCTGCGCCACGAGGACGTCGATGCCATCGTTGCGGTATCGACCTCCGGCATCGCCACGCCGAGCCTCGACGCCCTGGTCATGGAATCCCGCCCCTTCCGGCGCGATACCCAGCGTCTGCCGGTATTCGGCCTGGGCTGCGCCGGCGGCGTGGTCGGTCTGTCTCGCGCGGCCGACATGGCGCGCTCGCGGCCGGGCTCAAAGGTTCTCTATCTCTGCGTCGAACTCTGCGGCCTGACCTTTCGCCACGATGACCGGGGAAAAAGCAATTTCGTCGCTACCGCCCTGTTCGGCGACGGCGCGGCCGCCGCGCTCATCACATGCGCTGCAGAGGGCGGGCCGGCGCTGATGGCATCGGGCGAGCACACCTGGAAAGACACGCTGGATGTCATGGGCTGGCAAGTCTGCGACGACGGCTTCGGCGTGCTCTTCTCCCGCGACATCCCCACGATCGTGCGCAAGGACTACCGCGCGGCCTGCGACGGCTTCCTGGCGCGCAACGATCTGGACCTCGCCGGCTTCGACGCCATTCTTTGTCATCCCGGCGGCGCCAAGGTGATCGCCGCGCTGGAGGAAGTCTTCGCGATGCCCTCCGCCGCCATGGGCCATGCACGTGACATTCTGCGCAGCCACGGCAACATGTCGGCGGCGACCATCCTGTTCGTGCTGGAGCGCGCCCTGGCGCAGGAACCGCCGGGCCACTGGCTGCTGTCGTCCCTGGGGCCCGGTTTCACCGCCGCCTTTCTCACCCTGGAGCCCTGAGCCATGTGGCTCTGGGGTATCGTCATCGCCATCGCGCTGCAGCGCCTGAGCGAACTGGTGATCGCGCGCCGCAACACGGCCCGCCTGCTGGCCCAGGGCGGACGGGAACATGCACCGGGGCATTACCCCCTTATCGTGGTGCTGCACGCGGCATGGCTGATCGCCCTGGTCGTCGTCGTGCCGGCCGACGCCACGCCCAATTTCTACTGGCTGGCGCTGCTGGTAGTCATGCAGGCGGCGCGTCTGTGGGTGCTGGTAAGCCTGGGCAGCCGCTGGACCACTCGAATCATCGTCATGCCCGACGCACCCTTGGTTGCCCGCGGCCCCTACCGCTGGATGCGCCATCCTAACTATGCGGTGGTCGTGGTCGAACTGATCGCCTTGCCCATGGTCTTCGGCGCCGTCTGGATTGCGGCCATCTTTACCGTTCTCAATGCCGCCATCCTGACATGGCGCATCCGGGAAGAAGACCGGGCGCTCGGTCGCGGTTGAGCCGGGATCAAGCCGCCGCTATCGTGCCGCTCCGCCGGCCGGCGGAGCCAGGAAAGGGCGCATTGTGGCCAAGGAGCCGACCAAACCCAACCCGCGCGAGGAAGCGACCAAGCGCGCCAAGGCCATGTTTGCCGAGGCCGTGAGGGCGCAGAACGATGGCAACACGGAACTTGCCATCGAGCGCTACAACAAGGTGCTCAACATCGCACCGGGTTACATCTCGGCGCTGAACAACCTTGGGGTTTCGCTTCGCAAGCTCAACAAGCTGGACCAGGCAATTGCCTGTTACCGCCGGGCACTGGAGCGTGATCCCAGAAACGTCCAGACACTCAGCAATTTCGGCAACGCCCTGAAGGATGCCGGGCGCCACGCCGAATCCCTGGACATGTTCAGGCGCGCCATGGAGGCCGATCCCAGCGACGCGGGCATGGTTTACAACTTCGGCATCACCTTGAAGGACGCCGGCCTGATCGATGAGTCCATCGAGGTCTTCAAACTGGCCCAGAAGCTCAACCCCGACCTGCCCGACATCGGCTGGGACATGGCGCTCTCCTATCTGGTCAAGGGCGATTTCGAACGCGGCTGGCCGGCTTATGAAACCCGCTGGGTGCTGAACTACACACCGGACCTGCGTTTCCCCGACCGTCAATGGGACGGCAAGCCGATGAAGGGCACCCTTCTTCTGGCGACCGAGCAGGGCTACGGCGACGCCATCCAGTTCGTGCGTTACGCACCGATCGTGCGCGCCATGGTCGATCGCGTCGTGCTGGAATGCCGGGAGGGCCTGGAGACCATCTTCAGCGGTGTCGAGGGCATCGACGAGGTGATCGTGCGCGGCAACCGGCTGCCCGATTTCGATGCCTTCATGCCGCTGCTATCCCTGCCCCGCGTGCTCAAGACCACCCCCGATACGATCCCGGCCAACGTGCCCTACCTGCCGATCGATCCGGAACGGCAGCAACGTGCACGCCAGATCCTGGCGCCATTGGGCAAGCGCCTGAAGGTGGGCATCGTCTGGGGCGGCAGCCCCGGCCACCGCAACGACGCGAACCGTTCGCTCGCCTTCGAGAACTTTCTTGAGTTGCTGCGCGTCCCCAACCTGGCGCTCATCAGCCTGCAGAAGGGCGAACGTGTCGCGGAGATGAACGCCAGCGGTTGCGGTGCTCTCGTCTCCAATCTCGATCCGGTGATCAACGACTTCGCCGATACGGCCGCCTTTGCCGCCGAACTGGACCTCGTCATCATGTGCGACAGTTCGGTCGCCCATCTGGCCGGCGCCATCGGCAAGCCCGTGTGGGTACTGCTGCCCTTTTCGCCCGACTGGCGCTGGCTTCTGGAACGCTCCGACAGCCCCTGGTATCCGACCATGCGCCTGTTCCGGCAGCGCGAACCCAGGCGCTGGGACGGTGTCTTCCGAGACGTGGTCGCAGCCCTGCGCGAGGTCGCCGACGTACACGTCCGCAAGGCCAACGGATGATCATGGCAAAGCGCACGGTCACCTGGCAGGACACCTTCAAGGCAGCCCTGGCCGACGAGCAGGCCGGACGCCTGGACGAAGCCATCGCCAAGCTGAACCTGACGATCCGGCAGGCCCCGCTGCAGGGCACGGTCTATCGCCAGCTCGGCGTGTTGCTGCACAAGCAGGAGCGCTACGCCGCGGCGCTGGCCGCCTTCCGCCGGGCGCTGGAACGACTGCCCGACACGGCCGTGCAGTGGAGCAACATCGGCATCACCCTGCGCGACATGGACCGCTTCGACGAAGGTGCGGAGGCCATGGCGCGGGCCTGTACGCTGGCGCCCGACAACGCCAAATACGCCTTCCGCCAGGGCTATTGCCTGCTGAAGGCGATGCGCGCAGGCGAGGCCGTCGAGGCGCTCGACCGTGCCGTTGCCCTGGACGACCCGGACGGCGATGCCGCCCTGACCCTGGCGCTGGCCCTGTTGACCGACGGCCAGCTTGAGCGCGGCTGGCCGGCATACGAAGCACGCTGGGGCCACAAGAGTTCGATCGCCGAACCGTATCCCGAGAAGCGTTGGGACGGACGCCCCATCAAGGGCACCCTGCTGGTCTCGGTCGAGCAGGGTCTGGGCGACACGATCAACTTCATCCGCTACGCCGCCATGTCGCGCGAGCGTTGCGGCCGCCTGGTGCTGCGCACCCACAAGGGTTCGGAATCCCTGATGCGCCGGGTAGCCGGCGTTGACGACGTCATTCTGCGCGGCGAGGAGCCGCCGCCGTTCGAGGCCGCCATCGGCCTGTTGTCCCTGCCCCGTGTCTTCGGCACCACGCTCGAAACCATCCCGGCGCCCGTTTCCTATGTCGCTCCGGGCGAGGCCGAGCAGGAGAAGGCCAGGGCATTGTTTGCCCCGCTTCAGGATTTGCGCAAGGTCGGCATTGTCTGGGCCGGCAATCCCAAACACGCCGAGGATCGCCGGCGCTCCATTCCCTTCGAGAAGTTCCTGGAACTGCTGGACGTCCCCAGGGTCGCGCTGGTCAGCCTCCAGAAGGGCGCGCGGGTCGAGGAAGCCGCTGCAAGCGGCGTTTCCGGCATGGTCTCGGACATGCAGCGGCGCATGGAGACCCTTGAGGATACCGCCGCGCTGATCTCCGCGCTCGACCTGGTGATCGCCTGCGACACAGCCGTTGCCCATCTGGCCGGCGCCATGGGCAAGCCGGTGTGGATCCTGCTTTCGAAGACCTCCGACTGGCGCTGGCTGACCGAACGCGAGGATTCCCCCTGGTATCCCAGCGCGCGCCTCTTCCGCCAGAAGAAGGAAGGCGACTGGGATGAGCTGTTCGAGCGCGTGACGGCCGCGCTGAAAGCAATGCCTTGAGCGTTACCCTCCATGGCGCGGCCTACAGCATCTACGTCCGTATCGCCCGGCTGGCGCTTGAGGAAAAAGGCGTCGCCTATCAACTGAACGCGGTCGACATCTTCGCCGAGGATGGGCCAGGGGCCGCCCATCACGCGCGTCATCCCTTCGGCAAGATTCCGGCCCTGGAACACGACGGCTTTGCGCTCTACGAGACGGCGGCGATCTGCCGTTATGTCGACGAGGCGTTCGAGGGGCCACCCTTGCAGCCGGCGGACGTACGCGAACGGACGCGCATGGCCCAGATCATCGGGTTGCTCGATTCCTACGGCTACCGCAGCATGGTGTGGAGCGTGTACGTGGAGCTTTCGGGCGATGCGGCTCAGGAAGGCCGCACAGACCGCGCCACGGTCGAGGCCGGACTCGAACGCAGCGCCGTGGTGCTCGGAGAACTGGAGCGGCTGGGCGACGGGCCCTTCCTGACAGGCCAGGCCCTGAGCCTTGCCGACCTCCACGCCGCGCCGATGCTGGCCTACATCATGGTGCCGGAAGAAGGCCGCGCCCTGGTCGCCCGTTATCCCCGTATCGCCGCATGGGTCGAAGCGATGCGGCAACGCCCGGCGGTCATCGCCACGCGGCCGGAGGAAGCCGGCTGGTAGGCTTCAGTTCTCCTGAACGCGGTCGTAGACCTGCCGCAGGGGCTTCTCGAAGACACGCTGCAGGCTGGGCATGAAGGCTTCCAGCGGCATGGTGTCGTAGTCGGGATCGAAGGCGGTCTGGTCCCACTCGTCGCAGAAGCGGCGGCAGGTTTCCGCATAGGGGTGATCCTTCACCGCGTCGCGCGCATTGCGGTCGCCGCCCAGGTGATGGAAGAAATGGTAACCCTGAAACATCTCGTGGTGCTTCACGGTCCAGAAGATTTCCGGGCGGACATAGGGCTTCAGGATCGCGGCGCAGAATTCGCCGTGGTTGTAGGGCGCGAAGAAGTCGCCGATGTCATGCAGCAAGGCTGCAACAATCATCTGGTCGTCGCCGTCCTGCCCGGCGCGCCAGGCGCGCGTCGCGGTCTGCAGGCTGTGTTCGTAGCGATCCACCGGATAGGCGGGTTCGGGCTGCTTCAGCTTGTCGAGATGTTCCAGGCAGAGTTCCAGAACATGGCTCTTGTGCTCGCCGCCCCTGGAGAGGATCGCGGCCCAGTCCTCGGCGGTGCTTTCCGAGAACGAGCGGAAACGGGCCTGCTCCGGAATCGGCGCGCCTTCGGCGATGAGGTCGTGGGCGGTCTTGATCTTCTCTGCGGCGACGGCCATGGGCGGACTCCTGTCTGATGATCTGACAGATTGTTTACGGCGTGGCGGCCCGCGATGCAATCACGAGAGGATCGTGGGCACCCAGAGATAACCCTCAGAATCGAGGATAAAGGCCTCGCGTGTGCCGTGGCCCTTCGTCGTGGCGGGCTCCATGACCTTGCAGCCCAGGCGCTCGGCGGCTGCGCATGCCTCGTCGGGATCGCGACCATTGAGGCGCAGTTCGGCGCCGACACCGCGGTCGAGGTTGGCCGTCAGCATGCGGTGCAGAGGATGGCGGTCGTAGGTGTGGTCGGCGTGCAGCATCCAGGTGACATCGCCAAAGGCAAACGAGGCAAAGTCGACACAGACGAACTCGGCCTTCGCCCCCAGGACCTGCGTGTGGAAGGGCACACAGGCCTCCACATCGCGCACCATCAGGTTGAGGGTAAGCCCCTTCATGCGGGCTGCGTAGTCCTCGGTGGTCATCCACCAGGTATCGGGATCGCTCTTGATCGTCATGACCTGCTCCGTCTCGTTGCACGATGGATGCGCC
>CALGGB010000185.1 GCA_937880925.1 uncultured Rhodospirillaceae bacterium
CGCCCTCTGCCCGAAGACGAAGCCCAGGCGCGAGACGGCGCGATCTGCAAGCAGTCCCTGGAGGAGGTGGAAGCGGGCCTCGTCGACGTCTGGGTCGATCACGTGGGTGGTGGGTGGCCACAGCTTCCAGGTCAACTTGACGCCCACGTCCCGGCTGATCTGTCCGAGCCAAACTTCCTGCCCCTCGAAGGTGACCGGCGCGCGCCACAGGCGCATGTGATTGCGCTCGTCGATCACGTCGCGCGCCTTCTGGAAGGCGAGGTCGTGCTCGCGGCCGAGCAGGTAGAGCGCCGATATCGGAGCGTAGCGGTAGCGCGAGCCCGACAGGAAGGCATCAATCATCCTGGCAATCGATTCGCCGTCGGCCGGCACCGTGGCATCCCATTGCAGCGCGATGAGCGTATCCCGCACCAGTTCGAGGGAGCCCACGAGCACCACGTTGACCGGATCCCCCACGGCGCCGTCCGCGTTATGGGTGCAGCAGGCGAAGGACTCGAGCCAGACCTGAAGTGCGTGCTCGTCGAGGTCGAGGCGTCCCCTGTTGGGATCAGTGCCGTTATTCGTGACTTCCAGAAAATCGGTCGGAAAGCCTGGGACCGGCACGACAAAGCTGAAATCGTGTTTGGTCTCCAGGCCGTGCAGTTCGACGACGAACGCCTTCATGCCCTCGTCCGACCGGGCATAGACGAAGCCCGACGACCGCGTGCGAGGCGGGAGGAAGAACGGAAGCTGCATGTCCCGAAGGCGGGCATAGAGCTCCTCGGTCGAAACGAGGTTCGTCTGGCCGAAGCGCCTGGCCACTTCGTAAGCCGGGAAATATTCGGGGTCGACCGCCAGCGGAAAGATCCAGAACGGTTCGTCCCGTTGGTTGTCGATGTCGAGCCACACCGGCTGGACGTCGATGTCATTGAGAGGAACGCCAAACAGCGCCTCGCTCTCGTCACGCCCGAGGGCCGATGCCCCGACGGCGATACCGTTGGCCGCCTGAACCACCATGCGATCGTCGAATTGCGACGCCACCGGCAGGGGTGCTGGTTGTGTCGTCGAAGCGCAGCCCGAAACCAGTGTTCCGACAAACAGCACGGCAACCCGCAAGGTCGAGCCTGGTCGAAGAGCGTGTCTGCTTGTTTCCCGGCGCACCGGCGTCTCCGTCCGAAGGGTCCAGGGTCCATCCCGATGCGGGTGACCCCTAGATTGCTGTCGGAAACTGCCTTTCCGGAGACAGCATCGCTATGCAGGAAGCGAATCGGAGGTTCGATTAGCGAAGGATTCTGGGCGCCCGAGCAAATTCAGGTGCGGCGGGCTGGCTTGGCAGGCCGTGTGCGTGCCCGCATCAGGGTTTCTGCGGGCTGCTCGCCGAATACTTCGCGATAGCGCCGCGCTATCCGGCCCGGATTCCCGATGCAGCAATCGTGGCAAACGGAAGTCACGGTTTCACCGGGGTCTGGCTCGGCGAGACGCGCATGCAGCAACTCCAGCCGGCGCGCATGGAGGGAGCGCAACGGCGAGGTGTTGCGGTGGCGGCGAAAGGCCAGTTGCAGGGCGCGCGCGCTGATCCCCAACTCTGCCGCCACATCGCCGATGGAGATCGGTTCGCAGAGGTTTGTGCGCATGAACTCTTCGGCCTGCTCGACCTGGTGGCGTGACGCCGCGGCTGACCTGGGTGGTTGCCACGCGTCGGCACATCCCATCCCGCTCGCGGCCGTGAGGTCCGCCAGCAGGGTGAGCGCGCTGGCTGCGAGCCGGTCAGAAGCTCCGTAGGCGTCGGTTTCATGGAGCTGTCGGACAAGGAACTGCAGGTGGCGCAACAGCACCACGTCATCGTCTCGGCCCGGCGTCCAGTCCCGGCTGGCGGAGGTACGCGGTCCCTTGTCGAGCGCCAGCATCACGAGGCGCTCCGCAAGGAACGCCTTGGGGATCAGGATCACCGCGCCACGATAGTCGGGGCTGACTTCCGTCCGGCGCGTACCGGTGTCGACCTGCAGCAGTCCGCCCGCTCTCGCAGTTCTCCCGCGGCCCTCATGGCGGACCGTGATGCATCCCTGCTCAGGCATAAGGAGGTAGACGCGGCTCTCGTCGCTCAGCTCGATCGTATGACCGGAACTTGCGACAGTGCTGATTCGCCAGCCCTGGAACTGAAAGCTAGTCGTTCGCAGGTAGAGTCTGTCACTTCCAAGGAAGCTGAAGTCCTGGAGTTCGGGAAAGCCCCTCAGTGCGTTGGTGCGAGCCGCTGAAGGTGTGCATGCCTCATAGGAACTGAAGGTATGCCGGAGCATATCGGCGCCTCTCTTCACGTTACGACCCCGGTTTTCCGCTGGTTCGGCTCCTATACGCGATTGCCCGAAGGCCTGCCAGTTGATACCTGGTCCAGGTCTCCTACCACTTCGGGTCGATCGGCGTTGCCACGCCGCAGGCATCCTCGATGGCCTGGGCGGCGTCCAGCGCCATGTCCTCGCGGTAGCGCTGGGCGATGATCTGGACACCCAGCGGCACGCCGTCGACCGGGCCGGTCGGCACGGCGGCACCGGGCAGGCCTGTGACATTGTGGCACAGCGTCAGCCGGTTGGCGCGCCAGAGTTCGACCGAACGGCTGGCCGAGATCTCGTCGTCGCCCACCTTGAAGGGCGTCTCGGCCGATACCGGACCGACGAAGACGCCATGCTCCTCCAGGAACATCGTCCAGTCGCGCACGATGCCGGCGCGGGCAGCGACACCGCGCATGTAGCCTTCCAGGCTCTCGTCGGGTTTGTCGTTGCCGTAGAACTCCGCCATGCCTTCCTTGTAGAAATCGAAGACGTTGTTGATCTTGTGGCTGCCGTACTTGCGGATCGCGGGCTCCATCATGACCTGAGCATCGGCCATCAGCAGATGCATCCACAGGCGCGCGGCCAGCATGACGTCCGGGCCGTCGACCTCGGTGACCTGATAGCCCGCGTTCGATAGCGCATCGCCTGCCTTGCGCACCGCGTCGGCGACGCGCGGATCGACGCCCAGGCCGCCGGGGTCGGTGCAGATCGCCGCGCGCGGCGGGCTGTGCATGGCTGCGGCCTCGATCGGCGCGGGCACCCACCAGGGATCGCGCGGATCGCGCTGGGCCATGGCCTCCAGCGCCAGGCGCGTGTCGGCGACGGTGCGGCAGTGCGGCCCCTGCACGCTCATCAACTGGATTGTCGGCGGGCGCTCCTCGCTCTGGGTCGGGTTGTAGGCGGGCACGCGGCCGAAGGTCGGGCGGATGCCGACGATGCCGTTGGCGTAGGCGGGATAACGGATCGAACCGCCCAGATCGTTGCCGTGGCCGATGGCGCCCATGCCCGCCGCCACCGCGGCACCCGCACCGCCCGAGCTGCCGCCCGGCGTCAGGCTCTTGTCCCAGGGGTTGAAGGTGGCGCCGCGCAGCACGTTGTCGGTGAAGTAGCGCAGGGAGAATTCCGGGGTGTTGGTGCGCCCCATGGGGATGGCGCCGGCCTTCCTCAGGTTGGCGACCACGGGCGAGTCATCGGGCGCGACCATGTCCTTGAAGGCCTCGACGCCGTTGGTCGTGGCCTGGCCCTTCTGGTCGACGTTCTCCTTAATGGTGACCGGCACGCCATGGAGCTTGCCCAGCGGCCGGCCCTCGGCCTGGGCCTTGTCGGCGGCCCGCGCATCGGCCATGGCTTCCTCGTCCAAACGCACGGTGATGGCGTTGAGCTTGCCGTTGACGGCATCGACGCGTGCAAGGTGATCGGCCATCACCTCCTCGGCGGTCACCGTCTTCGCCGCGATCGCCGCGGCGATCTCCACGGCGGTCTTCCGCCACCACTGGCTCATGTCTCTCTCCCGGATTTGTGCGACGAACAGACGAACTCAGAGGCGCACTGTCAAGGCGGATGGGGGCGCGATTGTTGCTTGCCCGGCCACGCGGGCTGTGGTCCTTTCGGCATCATCTGTCATTCCACATAACAAGAGGTTTCCGCCATGGCCGCACCGCGCGTCTCCACCACCTTCGACCGCTCGAAGGCCGAGCCGGTCGAGCTCGCCTTCCCCCGGAGCGAATACGAGGCGCGCTGGAAGAAGGCCAAGGCGATGATGGAGGCAGAGGGCGTCGACATCCTCTACGCCACGGCGCCCGCCCACATGTGCTGGCTGCACGGCTACTACGCCGCCTGGTACCGCACCCAGGCGCCCTCGAACTGGGGTGCGTGCCTGGGCATCGCGCTGGCGCTCAACTGGGATGAGCCCATCCATTTCGATGCCATCGGCGAGGACCCGCTGCTCTACAAGACCTCGGTGGCGCGCGACATCCGCTTCTTCGACGACCGCTCGCCCGAGGGCCAGCCGCCGTTCATCGTGAAACAGCTTCAGGCCAGCGGTCTGTTGAAGCCCGGCACGCGCGTCGGCATGGAGTTCCGCAGCTTCCAGCCCAACCGCTGGGTCCAGGAGACGATTGAGAAGGCCTTCCGCGAGGCCGGCGCCGAGGTGGTCGACGCCAGCATGATCCTGCGCCACGCCCGCGGCGTGAAATCGCCCGCCGAGATCGCCTATATCGAACAGGCCACGCGCATCTGCGAACTGGCGCACGAGGCCGCGCAGAAAGAGATCCGCCCCGGCGTCACCGAACTCGATGTCGAGGCCGAGATGACCCATGCCATGCACCATGCGGGCGGCGAGCTTTCGGCGATCCCCATCATGATCCAGTCGGGCAATACCACGATCGGCGGCCACCAGTTCCCGCGCCGGCGCAAGATCCAGGCGAACGAGCACATCAAGATCGACTGCTCGGGTGTCTGGTTCCGCTACCACGGCAACATCCTGCGCGGCTTCTGGACCGGCGAGCCGCCGGCGAAGGTGCGCGATCTCTACAAGCGCTCGGCCGGTTCCTACGAGGTCTTCCAGAAGGAGGCCCGCGCCGGTCGGCCCGTGCGCGAGGTCAACGCCGAGTTGCGCCGCTACTACAAGGATGTCGGCTTCACCGGCACCGACGGCTGGTGCATCGGCTACGAACTCGGCATCGCCCTGCCGCCCGACTGGGTCGACGAGTTCAACTTCAGCTACGACGAGGACCCCGACGACAGCGTCGTCTGGCAGGAGGGTTTCGTCGGCAACTTCGAGACCCTGTGGAACACCGGCCTGATCGATACCTTCGTCATCGAGAAGAACGGCGCCCGCAACCTGGTCGACAACAAGCGCATCCCCTTCGACATCATCCCCTGCCAGGGGTGAGGCCGGGGCACCCGTGAATCCCTTCCCCCCTTGAGGGGGAAGGCCAGGATGGGGGGTGAGGCGCGCAGCGCCTTCGTCGCCAGAGGCGACGCCTGCGGCGTCCCCCCCACCCCAACCCTCCCCCTCCAGGGGGGAGGGGGTCTTTCTTGCCCGCACCGCCTCTTGACCTGCGCACACCACGATTGATTTTCGATGACGGGCGGCGGACCTTGGCCGCGAAGCTGTCGCGGGGGCCGTTGTGGAATTCGACTACATCATCGTGGGTGCCGGTTCGGCCGGCTGCGTGCTGGCCGAGGGGCTGAGCGCGGGCGGCCGCCACGCCGTGCTGCTTCTGGAGGCAGGCGGCAGCGACCGGCGCTTCTGGATCCAGACGCCGCTGGGTTACGGCAAGACCTTCTACGACCGCTCGGTCAACTGGGCCTACGACACCGAGGTCGATGCGGGCCTGGGCGGGCGGCCCGATTACTGGCCGCGCGGCAAGGTGATCGGCGGCTCGAGCTCGATCAACGCCATGGTCTATATCCGCGGCCACGCCCGGGACTACGAGGACTGGAAGGCCGCGGGCAATCCCGGCTGGGGCTGGGACGACGTGCTGCCGGTGTTTCGCGCCATGGAGGACACCCAGGCGGGCGAGGATGCCTGGCGCGGCGTTGGCGGGCCGCTGCACGTTGCCGATGTCTCCGCGCGCATCGCCGACTACTGCCGGCCCTACATCGAGGCGGGAAAGCAGGCAGGCCTGCCGTTCAATCCTGATTTCAACGGCGCGAGCCAAGAGGGTGTCGGCTACTTCCAGTTCACCATGAAGGACGGCCGGCGCATGTCGGCCGCGCGCGCCTTCCTCGATCCCGCGCGTCCACGCGCCAATCTCAAGGTCGAGACCGAGGCCCTGGTCACCGGGCTGGTGCTGCAGGGCAAACGGGCCACAGGCGTGCGTTATCTTCAGAACGGCGCGCCGAAGCAGGCAAGCGCGCGCTGCGAGGTGATCCTTGCCGCGGGCGCGGTCAATTCGCCGCAGCTCCTGCAGCTCTCGGGCATCGGGCCGGGCGATGTGCTGGCCCGCTGCGGCATCGCCGTGGCGCACGAGAACGCCAATGTCGGGCGCCACATGCAGGATCATCTCGGCATCAACTACAACTACCGGGTCAACCAGCCGACCCTGAACGAGCGCCTGAGTCCGTGGTGGGGCAAGATGCTCGCGGGCGCGCAGTACCTGCTGACGAAGAGCGGTCCCTTGAGTCTTTCGATCAACCACGGCGGCGGTTTCTTCCGCACCAGCCCGGACCTCGACCGGCCCAACATGCAGCTTTACTACCAGGCCATGAGCACGGTGACGGGAACGTCCACGGCCGAGCGGCCGCTGACCAACCCCGACCCCTTTCCCGGCGTCGGCCTGGGGCTCTCGACCTGCCGGCCCACGGCGCGCGGGCACCTCGAAATTCGCAGCGCCGATCCCTGGGCGCCGCCGATCATCCACGCCAACGCCTTCGGCACCGACCACGATGTCGAGGAGATGCTGGCGGCGGTGAAGTTCCTGCGCGTGCTGGCCGCCCAGCCCGGCCTGGCATCGGTCATCGAGGAGGAGCTTCTGCCCGGCCCGGGCGTCGTCACCGACGAGGCCCTGATCGACGACTTTCGCCTGCGCAGCGGCACGGTCTATCACCCCAGCTGCACCTGCCGCATGGGGCCGGACGCGAGTGGGGCGGTGGTCGATGCCCGCCTGCGCGTCCACGGCATGGAGGGCCTGCGCGTGGTCGATGCCTCGGCCTTCCCCAACCTGATCGCGGGCAACACCAATGCGCCGACCATGATGCTGGCGCGCAAGGGCGCCCAACTGATCCTGGAGGATGCGCGATGAAGATCGTCAGGCTGGAGACTTTCGCCAATCCCTTTGTCGGCTTCGTGCGTGTCACCAGCGACACCGGCGAGGAGGGCTGGGGCCAGCTCTCGACCTATCACAGCGACATCACCGCCCAGATCTTCCACCGCCAGGTCGCGCCCTGGGCGCTGGGCGCGGATGCCCTCGAAGGTCTGGATGATCTGCTCGACCGCATCACCGAGCGCGAGCACAAGTTTCCCGGTTCCTACCTGCGCCGCGCCATGGCGGGGCTCGACACCGCGCTGTGGGACCTGCGCGGCAAGGTGGAGGGCAAGCCGGTGGTGGAACTGCTGGGCGGCAAACCCGGCAGGCTGCGCGCCTATGCCAGTTCCATGAAGCGCGACATCACGCCGCAACAGGAGGCCGACCGCCTCTGCCGGCTGCGCGACGAGAAGGGCTTCGATGCCTTCAAGTGGCGCGTGGCCGCCGAATGCGGCCGCGATGTCGACGAATGGCCCGGCCGCACCGAGACCATCGTGCCGACCGTCGCGCGCGCCCTGGGCGAGGGCATGGCCAAGCTGGTCGACGCCAATTCCGGGTTCTCGCCCGCGCGCGCCATCGAGGTGGGGCATCTGCTGGAGGACGAGGGCATCACGCATTTCGAGGAGCCCTGTCCCTACTGGGAGCTGGAACAGACCAGGGAGGTGGCAGACGCCCTGGAGATTGACGTCACCGGCGGCGAGCAGGACTGCGACCTTTCGACCTGGCGCCACATGATCGCCATGGGCGCGGTCGATATCATCCAGCCCGATGTCATGTACCTGGGCGGCCTCTCGCGCACCCTGCGCGTGGCGAAGATGGGCGAGGAAGCTGGGCTGCCCTGCACGCCCCACTGCGCCAACCTGTCGCTGGTGACGATGTGCACCATGCATCTGCTGGGCGCGATCCCCAACGCGGGCAAGTACCTGGAGTTCTCCATCGAGGGATCCGATTACTACCCGTGGCAGGACGATCTGTTCCTCGGCGACCCCTATCGGATCGAGGACGGTAAGGCGACCATCCCCGATGCGCCCGGCTGGGGCGTGGAGATCAACCCCGCCTGGCTCGACGCCGCCGAGTACGAGGCGAGCACGCTGGAGGATTGAGGCGGCGCTATCTCCTCCTGCTTCTTCGTCGTTGCCGCCTGCGCGGGGACGACGAGCAGTAAACGAGGGTGGTGTGAGGCCTGTAAGGGAAACTTACCGGTCGCGCA
>CALGGB010000186.1 GCA_937880925.1 uncultured Rhodospirillaceae bacterium
GAGCCCGGGGGCCTGGCCGCCGTGCTCAAGGGGTCGGCCAAGCACACGCTGATTACCGAAGGAGACGACCATGGCTGATGCCATCATGAAGGATCTCAAGCGCCGCATGGAAGGCGCGGTGGACGTGCTCAAGAAGGAGCTGAACGGCCTGCGCACGGGCCGTGCCTCGGTCAGCTTTCTCGATCCGGTGGTTGTCGAGGCCTACGGCAGCAGTGTGCCGCTGAACCAGGTTGGCAACGTCGCAGCCGCCGAGGCGCGCCTGCTGACCGTGCAGGTCTGGGACAAGGGCCTTGTGAAGTCGGTCGAGAAGGCGATCACCAATGCCGGGCTGGGACTGAATCCCCAGAGCGACGGCACCCTCGTGCGCATTCCCATCCCGGCGCTTGACGAGGAACGCCGCAAGGATCTGACCAAGGTTGCCGGCAAGTACTGTGAGCAGGCCAAGATTTCCGTGCGCAATGTACGTCGCGACGGCATGGACGCACTCAAACGCATGGAAAAGGAAGGCGAGATCTCGCAGAACGAGCAGCACCGCATGTCCGACGAAATCCAGTCTTTGACGGACGCCGAGGTCGCCAAGATCGACGAGTTGCTTGCTGCGAAACAGACCGAGATCATGCAGGTCTGAGAGCGTGGCCGCCGCCACCCAGGCCATGGAAGGCCGTCCGCCGCCACGTCACGTCGCCGTCATCATGGACGGCAACGGGCGCTGGGCCAATGCCCGGGGCCTGCCGCGTGCGGCAGGGCATCAGGCCGGCGCAGAAGCCGTGCGGCGGACCATTCGTGCCTGCATGGAACTGGGTATCGGTTACCTTACGATCTATGCTTTCTCCTCGGAGAACTGGAAGCGCCCGGTCGGCGAGGTCGATGACCTGCTGGGCCTGATGCGCTTCTACATCCGCAAGGAACTGCGCGAGCTTGCCGCCCGCGGGGTGCGCCTGCGCTTCATCGGCGATCCCGGCCGCATGCCTGCCGACATCGTTTCCCTGATGGAGGAGGCGGCCGCCCTTACCCAGACCAATGCCCGGCTTACCCTTACTGTTGCCCTGAACTATGGCGGGCGCGACGAACTGGTACGCGTGGCACGCGATCTGGCCGTATCCGTTGCAGCGGGAACGCTTGAAGCAAACGCCATTACCGAAGAAACCATTGCCCAAAGGCTTGATACGGCGGATCTGCCCGATCCGGACCTGATCCTGCGTACCAGCGGCGAACAGCGCCTGAGCAACTTCCTGCTCTGGCAGAGCGCCTATGCCGAGTTCGTCTTCACCCCAGTTCTGTGGCCGGATTTTGGTCGTGCGGACCTGGAAGAAGCCATCGAGGAGTTTCACAGCCGTGACCGACGCTATGGCGCCGTCGCCCCGGCCTGACCGGGGAGCCGAGCTGGCCGCAAGGCTGGTGTCGGGCATTGTGCTGGCCGCGCTTGCGGTCGGCACTGACGTGATTGGCGGCTGGTTCTTCAAGGGGTTCGTGCTGCTTCTTGCCCTGGGCGTCGCCTGGGAATGGTTCGAGATGACCCGTGCGGCCGGCCGCTGGGCGGCTTGTGCGGCGATCGTGGCTGTCTGGTTCGCGCTCGCCTGGCACGGCAGCGTCGTGCTGGCTCTCTACTGCGCCATCATGGGTGCGATCGGCACCGCCATGTTTGCCCTGGTGCGCCGTGGGGGGGAAGGCGGCGGCTGGTCGGCAGGCGGTACGCTCTATGCCACCCTGCCCCTTGCCGCGATGCTCTGGATGCATGGCGGCCAGGACGGTTCACTGGTCATCCTCTGGCTGTTTGCCGTCGTCTGGATCTCCGACATCGGCGCATTCGCGTTTGGCCGCGCGATCGGCGGACCCAAGCTGGCACCGGCGATCAGCCCGTCCAAGACGTGGTCGGGTGCTCTGGGAGGGCTGTTTTCCTCGGCACTGTTCGGCGCCACCCTTGCGCCGTTCCTGCTCGACGCCACCATGCTGGGGGGCGCCTTGATGGCGGCTCTGGTCGGTATCGCGGCTCAGATCGGCGATCTGTTCGAATCCTGGGTCAAGCGGCGCTGGAAGACCAAGGACAGCGGCCGCCTGATCCCCGGCCATGGCGGTCTCATGGACCGGCTGGATTCACTGACAACCGCCGCGCCGGTCTTCGCACTGATCGTTCTCGTTTCGCTCGCCGCGGGTATCCACTGATGGCCTCAGGCAAGGCTCCACGCAGCGTTTCCATTCTGGGAGCCACCGGCTCGGTGGGCCTCAGCACCATCGATCTGCTGCGACGCAACCGGGACCAGTTCCGTGTCGAAGCCCTGACCGCCCACCGCAACACCGCCGGCCTCGCCGGGCTGGCGCGCGAGTTCGGCGCCCGCTTCGTCGCTGTGGGCGATGCCGATTGTTACGACGACCTGAAGAAGGAACTCTCCGGCAGTGGCATCACTGTCGCTGCAGGACCCGAGGCGCTGACCGAGGCCGCGGCCAGGCCCGCAGATTGGGTCATGTCGGCCATTACAGGGGCAGCCGGTCTGGCGCCCACGCTTTCGGCCATCGAACGGGGCGCCATGGTGGCCCTGGCCAACAAGGAAGCGCTGGTCTGTGCCGGCGCCATTGTCATGGCGGCCTGCCGGCGCACCGGCAGCATCCTGCTTCCCGTCGACTCAGAGCACAACGCCATCCATCAGGTCTTCGATTTTGATCATCCCGAACGCGTCGAGCGGTTGATCCTGACCGCCTCGGGCGGTCCGTTCCGCAGCCGGAGCATGCAGGACATGGCTGCGGCCACGCCCGAACAGGCGCTGGCCCATCCCAACTGGAGCATGGGCACAAAGATATCCATCGATTCGGCGACCATGATGAACAAGGGCCTGGAACTGATCGAGGCCAGCCATCTGTTTCCCGTACCCGAAGCACGCATTGAAATCGTGGTGCACCCGGAATCGGTGATTCACAGCATGGTGGGCTACATTGATGGATCGGTCCTGGCCCAGTTGGGCAGTCCGGACATGCGCACGCCGATTGCATATACCCTCGCCTGGCCCGAGCGCATGGCCGGCCCTTCGGCAAAGCTCGATTTCGTGCAATTAGGCAGCCTTTCCTTCGAAGCTCCTGATGAAAAACGATTTTCTGCCCTTCGCGTTTCGCGTGATGCCTTGCGGGAAGGGCGTGCCGCACCCACTGTGCTCAACGCTGCCAACGAAGTGGCGGTACGAGGATTTCTGGACCGGCGCATCGGCTTCCTCGATATTGTTGCCATCGTCGAGGAAACCCTCGAACGCCTCGTCGGCCGCACGGCCCAATCCCTCGAAGAAGTGCACGCCGTGGACAAGGAAGCGCGGCGGACGGCAGAATCCCTCATGATGGCTGCGGCCTGAGAGAATTCCCGACCATGGACCTGTTTTCGAATATCTGGACCTACGGGGGCGCCTTCCTCGTCACGATCACGGTGATCGTGTTCTTCCATGAGCTCGGCCATTTTCTGATCGCCCGTTTCAACGGCGTGAAGGTCGAGGTCTTTTCGATCGGCTTTGGTCCGGAGCTGTTTGGATGGAACGATCGCCGCGGCACCCGCTGGAAGGTCTCCCTCCTGCCTCTTGGCGGGTACGTGAAGATGTTCGGCCAGAGCGATACCGGGCCGGACGGCGAGGGCGGGCAGGAATGGAGCGAGGAAGAAAAGGCCGGCGCGTTTCCGGCCAAGCGTGTCTGGCAGCGTTTTGCCATTGTGGCGGGCGGTCCACTTGCCAACTTCATCCTGGCGATTGTGCTCTTTGCGGCGGTGTTCGCCCTGGTCGGGCGCAGCCAGTCGCTGCCCGAGATCACCGAGGTCTCCCAGGGTAGCGCCGCCGATACCGCCGGTCTGCAAGCGGGGGATCGCATCCTGTCGGTCGATGGCAGCAACATCGACCGCTTCGACGAGCTGCAGTACATCGTCAGCACCAGCCCGGGCCAGCCTCTCGAGATGGAGGTCGCACGCGGCGATCAGATTCTGGAACTGATCGTCGTGCCCGACACGGTGATGCAGACGGACGGCAGCGGCAACGAACACGCCATGGGCCTGCTGGGCGTACGCAACGACAATGTCGTCTTCGAACCGGTTCCGGTGGGCGACGCACTGTGGGGCGGTGTCGAGGAGACCTGGGCATGGTCGATGCGCATCTTCGACTTCCTGGGCAAGATCCTGGGCGGCACCCAGAGCAGCAGCGACCTGGCCGGTCCGCTGGGCATTGCCCAGATGTCGAGCAGCGTGGCCGAGAACGGCCTGCCCAGCCTGATTACGTTCATGGCGATCCTCTCGGTCAATCTGGGCTTGATCAACCTCTTCCCGATCCCGATGCTCGACGGCGGGCACCTCATGTTTTATGTCATCGAGGCGGCCCGGGGCCGGCCGCTTAGCGCCAGGGCACAAGAGTACGGTTTCTTTGTTGGCATGGGGCTTGTCGGTGCGTTGTTTCTGTTTGTCACGTTCAACGACCTTTCCCGTTGGGGATTGGTCGATTTCATTGCCGGACTGGTGTCCTGAACGATGAAAACCGGCTCTTCAGGCCTGCTTCTTCGCGGTATCTGCCTGGTGCTGCTCCTGGCCTGCGCCGGCGTGGCCGCAGCGCCCGCACCAGCCCTGGCGCAGACCTCGCAAACGATCCAGCAGATCATTGTGACCGGGAATCAGCGTATCGAGCCCGAGACGATCGCCAGCTACATGACCGTGGAGATTGGCGATCCTTTCGATCCGCAGCGTATCGATGACAGTCTCAAGAGCCTGTTTGCGACCGGTTTGTTCGCCGACGTCTCGATCCGGCGTGAAGGCGACAGCCTGATCGTCCAGGTTGTCGAGAACCCGATCATCAATCGCATCGCCTTCGAGGGTAACCGCACGTTAAAGAGCGAAGAGCTTGAGGCCGAGGTTCAGCTTCGTCCGCGCACGGTTTACACCCGGACCAAGGTGCAGAACGACGTCGCGCGCATCCTGGAAATCTACCGCCGCAACGGCCATTTCTCCGCCACCGTTGAACCCAAGGTGATCCGGCAGGATCAGAATCGCGTCGACCTGGTCTTCGAGGTCGACGAGGGCGAACCCACGCGCGTACGCGAGATCAACTTCATCGGCAACGAGGCCTATTCGGACGGCAGGCTGCGCGAGCAGATCGCAACGAAGGAGACCGCCTGGTACCGGTTCTTCGGTTCAGACGACACCTACGACCCAGATCGCCTGGCCTATGATCAGGAACTCCTGCGCCGTTACTACCTGTCGCGTGGCTATGCGGATTTTCGTGTCCTGTCGGTCGTTGCGGATCTGACACCGGACCGGCGCGACTTCTTCATCACCTTCACGATCGAGGAGGGGCCGCGTTACGAGTTCGGCGAGATCGCCGTTATCAGCGAACTGCGCGGCCTGGAACCCGGGGATATCGAAGACGAGCTGACGATGGACCCTGGCGACTGGTACGATGCCCAGGAGGTCGAAGACGTCGTCCAGGACATGACCATCGAACTGGGCAACCGTGGCTTTGCCTTCGTCAACGTCCGCCCGCGCGCGCAACGCGACCGCGAGACGCTTACCGTCAACGTCGAGTTCCTCGTTGGCGAAGGCGATCACATCTATGTCGAGCGGATCAACATCGTTGGAACCTTCCGCACTGAGGACGAGGTCATCCGGCGTCAGTTCAAGCTGGCCGAGGGCGATGCCTTCAATCTGGCCCGTCTGCAACGGTCCGAGAATCAGGTCCGCGCTCTAGATTTCTTCAACGTCGTCGACATCACGACCGAACCCGGAAGTCAGCCCGACACGACCGTGATCAATGTCGCGGTCGAAGAGAAGTCGACGGGTGAACTTTCGCTTGGCCTGGGCTTCTCGACCTTTGACAGCGTGCTGTTCAACATCGCGATCCGCGAACGCAACCTGCTTGGCAAGGGCCAGCGGCTTTCGCTTGACCTGGCGGTCTCCACACGCCGCCAGACGATCAATCTGAGCTTCACCGAGCCGTACTTCCTTGACCGTAATCTCTCCGCCGGTTTCGATATCTTCAAGAACCGCCTCGATCTGCAGAGCGAATCCTCGTTCACCCAGGACAACATCGGTTTTGTCCTGCGCATGGGCTATCCGGTAACCGAACACCTGCGTCAGTCACTTTACTACAGCCTGGTCTCGACCACGATTGAGGACGTCCCTTCGGACGCGTCGATCTACATCAAGGATCAGGAAGGCACGACCGTGACCTCGGCGATCGGCCAGCAGCTCGATTACGACCGTCTGAACGATCCCCTGGAACCCACCAGTGGTTATCTGTTGCAGTTCGGCCAGGACTTCGCGGGCCTGGGCGGCACGGCCAACTTCTTCCGCAATCGCGCCGGTGTGACCGCCTATTATCCCTTTTCGGAGGATTGGGTCGGCAGCGTCAAGGTTGAGGGCGGCGTTGTTGAAGGCCTGTTCGGCAAGGATGTCGATATTCAGGACCGTTTCTTCCTGGGCGGTTCCAGCCTGCGCGGCTTCGAGCCTGCAGGCGTGGGCCCGCGCGATGTCCTGACCGGCGACTCGCTGGGCGGCAACATCTTCTACACAACCTCGTTCGAACTGACCGTCCCGCTCGGTTTGCCGAAGGAACTGGGCCTGACCGGCCGTCTGTTCAGCGACTGGGGCAATCTCTACGACGTCGACGAGGGGGGGCTGCCGACCATCAACATCCGAGACGAAAGCTACATCCGCGGATCGGTCGGCGTCGGTTTTGCCTACAATTCGCCGCTGGGTCCGATCCGTCTCGACTTTGCCAAGGATGTTCGGCGCCTGGACTATGACCGCACCGAATTCTTCCGCTTCAGCTTTGGAACCACATTCTGATGAATCTGTCCCGTGTCCCGCGCCTGTTGCTCTGTGCCTGCCTGCTGATTGCGGGTTTGGCTGCGGCGGTGCAACCGGCCAGCGCTCAGCTCATGGAGCCCACGGTCATCGCCGTGGTGGATCTCCAGCACCTGTTGCGGGAATCCAAGGCTGGAAAGACCATCGAGAGCAAGATGGAGGAACTTCGACAGGCCTTCGCCAACGGCATCGCCCAG
>CALGGB010000187.1 GCA_937880925.1 uncultured Rhodospirillaceae bacterium
GGGGCCCGGCATCACGCTGGTCAGCGAAGCCGAGGCGTTGCGCCTGCAGACGAAGGGGCGGCGCGTCACCGGTGTGGAGGCGCTCGACCGCCGCGACGGCAGCCGCCACACGGTCCCGGCCAACCACGTCATCCTGGCCGGCGGCGCGGTGCAGTCGACCCGTCTGGCGCTGGCCTCCGGCCTTGACGATCCCTCCGGCCTGATCGGCCATCACGTCAACGACCACCTTTTCGTGCAGGGTGTCATCAAGCTCGACAAGCCGGTGGAGGAGGGGCCGCTCTACATCTTCCTGGAGCCCACGCCCGAGCAGCCCTACCACGTTCAGATTCAGGGGCCGTTCAAGGAGACCTGGTACAGCCCCTACCATGCCACCGTATGGCTCGATCCCGATCCCGACGGCCATTATGTGCTGTTCTACGTCTTCGGCATCGCCACCATGGAGAAGGAAAACCGGGTCGCCCTGCGTCCCGCCGGCGATGGTCCGGCGATGCACGACTATGTCGTCGTCTATGACCGCAGCGAGCAGGACCTTGCCGTCCTTGAAGCCATGCGGGCGATCATGCCGCGGGTTGCCAAGACCCTGGGCGGCAGCGTGGTCAAGGACCAGATCAATCCGCCGGGTGCCTCCCTGCACGAGGTCGGCGGCCTGCGCATGTCGGCCGATCCGGCGAGCGGTGTCACCGATCCGGTCGGACGCTTCTGGGCCTATGACAACCTGGCGGCCGCCGACGCCAGCATCTGGCCATCCCAGGGCACGGCCAATTCCTATCTCACGATCACCGCCATGGCCCTGCGCCTGGGCGAGGCGCTGGCCGCCGGCAAGACGCGACCCGGCGACGGCGTGCCATGATCTATCTGGTCGCTGCCATCGCAGCCATGGCGGGTTTCCTCTTCGGCTTCGACGAGGGAGTGATCGCGGGCGCCGAGGCCGGCCTCAACAAGACCTTCACCATGTCACCGCTCATCGAGGGGTTCATGACCGCCGCGGTGCCGCTGGGCGCCCTTGCGGGGGCGGTGATCGCCGGGCGCCTGGCCGACCGTTTCGGCAGGCGGCGCGTGCTGCTCGGTGCTGCCGTCATCTTTTTCCTGGGCTCCCTGCTGGCTTCGATCGCCCCCAGCGTGACCGTGCTTACGATCGCGCGGCTGGTGCTGGGTATCGCCATCGGCGTGGCCGGCATGGTCGCGCCGCTCTACATCTCCGAGACCTCCGATGCCCGGCGCCGCGGCGGTCTGGTTGCGACCTATCAGCTGGCGATCACGATCGGCATCGTCGTTGCCTATCTGGTGGACTACCTGCTGGAGGCCCTGGGCTGGCGGTGGATGTTTGCCTGCGGCACGGTCCCCGCCGTGGTTCTGTTCGCGGGTTCCCTCATTCTTCCCGAAAGCCCCCGCTGGCTCGCCCTGAAGGGCCATGCCGAACAGGCCCGCGGCGTCCTGATGCGCCTGCGCGAGGGCGATGCGACCGTCTGCGAGGCCGAACTGGCCGGCATCGCCGGAACCGCCCAGACGCCGCAGGGGCGATGGCGCGATCTGGCATCGCGCAAGGTCCGGCCCGCTGCCGTTGCCGCCCTGGGGCTCTATCTGCTGCAGCAGCTTTCGGGCATCAACGCGGTGATCTATTACGCGCCCGAGATCTTCAAGAGCACCGGATTCGAGAGCGATTCCGCCGCTGTGCTGGCGACGGTGGGCGTCGGCGCGGTCAACGTCGTCATGACCGTGGTCGCCATGCGGCTGGTCGACCGCCTGGGCCGGCGCAAGCTGCTGTTCATCGGCCTGACCGGGGCCGTCCTGTCGCTGCTGACGATCGCGGCCGTGGCGGCCTGGGGCGGTGCGGGCTGGGCTTTCGTCTCGGCCATCGCACTGATGGCCTATATCGGCGCCTTCGCCGTGAGCCTGGGGCCCGTGCCTCACATCATGATGTCGGAGGTTTTCCCGCTGGCCCTGCGCAGCATGGGCATGGGCATCGCCTCGGTCGCCAACTGGGGCTGCAACTTCCTGGTCGTGCTGCTGTTCCCCGTGGCGCTGGGCGCCTTCGGCATCGGCGGGGTCATGCTGTTCTTTGCCGTGGTCTGCGCCCTGGGTCTGCTCTTTACCCTGCGCCGCGTACCCGAGACCCGCGGCGTATCCCTCGAGGAGATCGAGCAGCGTCTGGACGAGGGCCGGCTTCTCGAAGGCAGGTCCGGCTAGCCGTCCACCGCCGCGGGGTGCTGACGCTGCCGGCTCGCGGTGGCTCGGGCATCGGCGGCGGGCTGATAGACGACGGAGATTTCGTCCATCGCCCGCGTCCATTGCAGCGCCACCGCACCGTCGGCCACCGCAAAGCTGTCGAAGCCGCAGCGGACCATGAAGGCGAACTGGTCGCGCAACACGTTGCCCACGGCGCGTAACTCGCCCTCGTAGCCGAAGCGCTGACGCAGCTTGCGGGCATGGGAGTAGGCCCGTCCGTCCTGGAACTTCGGGAAGTCGAGGCAGACAAGATCGAAGCGGTCGAGATCCTCCGCGATGGCCTCGGGCGCCTCGCTGCTGGCGAGCAGGATGCCCAGCGCCCCGTTGCGCCCGGTCAGGCCCTCGCGTTCGGCCTGCCAGCGCGCGAGCGAGACGATGACCGGGCCATCGGGAAGCGGCGTTTCGTCGGCGACACGGGTCCAGCGATCCTCGATGAGAGCGCCATCCTTAATGAGCGGCATAAAGCGCCTCCTTGAACGGCTTCATGCCGATGCGGCGGTAGGTGTCGAGGAAACGCTCGCCGTCCTCGCGGTGGCCGATATAGGTCGCAATGATGGTTTCCACCGCATCGGTGATCGCCTCGCCCGAGAACGAAGGCCCGGTGATATCGCCCAGGGCCGCGTTCTCCGTTGCGTCGCCGCCCAGCGTCACCTGGTAGTATTCGACGCCCTTGCGGTCGACACCCAGGATGCCGATGTGGCCGACGTGGTGATGGCCGCAGGCGTTGATGCAGCCCGAAATCTTCACCTTCAGGTCGCCGATGTCATGCTGGCGGTCGAGGTCGGCGAACCGCTGGCTGATCTCCTGGGCGATGGGGATAGAGCGGGCATTGGCCAGATTGCAGTAGTCGAGACCGGGGCAGGCGATGATGTCGCTGACCAGTCCGACATTGGCGGTGGCAAGACCCGCGGCATCCAGCGACTGCCAGAGGGCGAAGAGGTCCTGACGCGGGACATCGGGCAGCACCAGGTTCTGCTCATGGGTGACGCGGATTTCGCCGAAGCCGAAACGCTCGGCAAGATCGGCGACGGCATCCATCTCATCGGCGCTGGCATCGCCCGGGATGCCGCCGATGGGCTTGAGCGAAATCGTGACGATGGCGTAGCCCGGCTGCTTGTGCTCGGCGACAGCCGTCTTCACCCAGCGCGCGAAAGTCCGGTTGCCGGCCAGCGCAAGGTCGAGTTCGGGTGTGCTTGCAGGCAGGTCGGCATAGGCCGGCGGCTGGAAATAGGCGCGGATGCGCGCGAGCTCGCCGCCCGGCAGGGCCGGCGGATTCTCGCCGGCCATGGCCGCGAACTCCTCCTCGACCAGGCGGGTGAACTCCTCCCTGCCGGTCTCGTGCACCAGGATCTTGATGCGCGCCTTGTAGAGGTTGTCTCGCCGGCCGAGCTGGTTGTAGACCCGCAGCACGGCCTCCAGATAGGCGAGCAGTTGTGGCACCGGCAGGTAGTCGCGCACGACGTAGCCGATCATGGGCGTGCGCCCCTGGCCGCCGCCGACGATCACCTCGAAACCCGGCGCGCCATCGGGTCCTGCCACCATGCGCAGGCCGATGTCGTGGACCTTCACGGCGGCGCGGTCGTTGGGCGCTCCGGTGATGGCGATCTTGAACTTGCGCGGCAGGAACGAGAATTCCGGGTGCAGCGTCGACCACTGGCGGATGATCTCGGCATAGACGCGGGGATCATCGAACTCGTCTGCCGCGACTCCGGCGAACTGATCGGCGGTGACGTTGCGGATGCAGTTGCCGCTGGTCTGGATGGCGTGCATCTCGACCTCGGCCAGCTCCTCCAGGATATCGGGCACATCTTCCAGGTTCGGCCAGTTGTACTGGATGTTCTGGCGCGTCGTGAAATGGCCGTAGCCCTTGTCATAGGTCCGCGCGATGTGGGCCAGGCGGCGCATCTGCGTCGCCGAGAGCACGCCGTAGGGGATGGCCACACGCAGCATGTAGGCATGAAGCTGCAGGTAGAGGCCGTTCATCAGGCGCAGCGGCTTGAACTCGTCCTCGGTGAGCGCGCCGGCGACGCGGCGGTTCACCTGATCGCGGAACTGCGCGACCCGTTCGGCGACCAGCGTGTGGTCGAATTCGTCGTAGCGGTACATGGTCTGACCCCTCTTGTTATCGGGCGGCGCGGGCAATGCCCGTATCGCGGCCGAACTGGGGATGAACGGTGGGTCCGGCGGCCCGGATCTGCTCGCGCTTCTGGGTCGGCTGCGGCCCCTCGGGCGCCAGGGCCACGGGGAAGGCATAAGGGCCGACGACCAGGCGGTCGGTGACCGAGCGCTCGGCCTGGGCCAGCAGGTCGGCGGCCGTGGCCTTGTCCTCTGCCAGCGCGCCACAGGCCAGCGTCTCGCTCCAGCGGCCGTCTGCGGTGAGATAAACGACCGCGCCGTCGCGCAGACGGTTCGCGGTCACGATCTGATGGGTGGAAGCCATAAGTTCCTCTCTTGCCGACGGCATGGCCGGGCCAGGCGCGAGCACCCGCCATGCTGCGGGCATGGGCGCTCACAAACGTTGTTTGTATCGGCGGAGTGACGGGAACGTAGGGATGGCGGACGGCAGCGGCAAATGAGGAATATGCGTGCACGACCTAGTTTTTCTAATGTCTTGCCGCAGCCGTTCGCCTCAGCGACAGCTTCACGCCATTGTTATCGATATCGCACCGCAGGCCCCCTATCCTTGGTGGGGAAGGGCTTGGCCGGCATGCGGCCCGAGCAAACAAACAGGGAAGGGCATCCTCATGAAGAGTTGGCATGTCGCAGCGCCGGTCATGGCCGGACTGCTGCTGGGAGCGGCACTGACGTTCGCACCCGCCGTTTCGCAGGCCGAGGACTCGGCGACGATCGTCCATGAGCGCCAGCAGTTGATGAAAGACTTCGGCAGCGCCATGAAGACGATCGGCGGTTATCTCCAGGGCGGCATTGGCACCACGGACGATGTCGCAGCCGCTGCCGGCGTGATCGCCGAAGGTGCGGCCTCCCTGCCCGACCATTTCCCCGCCGGAACCAGCATGGACGACGTGATGGACCCCAAGACCGGCGCCAAGCCGGTGATCTGGGAACAGTGGGATCAGTTCGTCACCGATTCGCAGACGCTTGAGGCGCGCGCCACCGCGGTCCAGGAACTGGCCATGGCGATGGATGACGCGGCCCTGGGCGATGCCTTCCAGGCCCTGGGCAACGACGGCTGCGGCAGCTGCCACAAGACGTTCCGTGAGAAGCTGGAATAGGCTGGCCGGCGCCGCGCTCGCCGCGGCGTTTCTCTCCCTGCCCGCCGTGGCGCAGGAGGACCAGGGCGCCGAGGATTCCCCCGGCGCCTATGTCTTCCATGCCGCGGGCTGTCACGGCTGCCATACCGCCAAGGACGGCGTGGCGCTGGCCGGTGGGCGTGCGCTGGAAACACCCTTCGGCACCTTCTTCAGCCCCAACATCACGCCCGACCCCGAGCACGGCATCGGCGCCTGGTCGCTGGAGGATTTCCGCCGCGCCATGCGCCATGGCGTTTCGCCCGACGGCGAGACCTATTACCCCTCCTTCCCCTACGACAACTTCACGCGCATGTCGGATGCCGACATCGCCGCGCTCTTCGGCTACCTGATGGCCCAGCCGGCCTCCGACAACGCGCCGCCCGAACACGACCTCAGCTTTCCCTACAACATGCGCTCCCTGCTGGTGGTCTGGCGCTGGCTCTACTTCGAGCCCGGCCCGCGGCCCGACGACGGCCTCGACCCCCAGCTTGCGCGCGGACGTTATCTTGCCGACGCGCTGACCCATTGCGGCGCCTGCCACACGCCGCGCACGATGCTGGGCGGCACCGATGACGACCTCTATCTCGCCGGCAGCGCCGAAGGTGCCGAAGGCGACAAGGTGCCCAACATCACGCCCGACGCGACAACCGGCATCGGCGACTGGAGCGAGGGCGACCTGCTGTTCCTGCTCAAGGCCGGCATGATGCCCGACGGCGATGTCGTCAGCGGCTCCATGGCCGAGGTCGTGCAGGAATCGACGCGCAACTACAGCGATGAGGACATTGCGGCGCTGATCGCCTGGCTGCGCCACATCCCCGCGATCGACAACAAGCCCTGAGCGGGTGCATGACGGCACCGGCGCCAGACACTAGTCTTGCCGCCTCACCGCCCGGAACGCGCCATGGCCATAACCTTCGTCTATGAGGACAGCGTCGACTACGGCATCGCCACGACGATCTCGCCGCTGATCCGGCGGGTTGTCGCCGACAATCCCTCGGGTTTCACCTATCACGGCACCGGCACCTTCATCGTCGGCCATGGCGAGATCGCGGTGATCGACGCCGGTCCGGCCGATCAGCGCCATGTCGATGCGATCCTGAAGGCGACGAAAAACGAGACCATCACCCATCAGCTCATCACCCACACCCACAGCGACCATTCGCCCGCCGCGGCAATGCTGAAGGAGGCGACCGGAGCGCGGACCTGGGCCTTCGGGCCGCACGGTTCGGGCCGGGCGCAGGGCGACATCGTGGTCGAGGAAGGCGGCGACACGGACTTCCGCCCGGACCACAAGGTGCGCCACGGCGACGTCATCGAGGGCGCTGGCTGGACCATGGAATGCGTCTTCACGCCGGGCCACACCTCCAACCACATGTGCTTTGGCCTGCGCGAGGAGAAGGCGCTTTTCTCGGGCGATCACGTCATGGGCTGGTCGACCACCGTGGTCTCGCCGCCCGACGGCGACATGGCCGCCTACATGAGGAGCCTGAAACTGCTGCTGGCGCGCAACGACGCGCGCTACCACCCCACCCACGGTCCGGCGATCACCGATCCCGCCACCCATGTGCGCGAGCTGATCGCCCACCGCGAGAACCGCGAGGCGCAGATTCTCGCCTGCGTGAAGGAGGGGATCGCCACCATCCCCGAAATGGTCGAGCGCATGTACGCCACGGTCGACCGCCGTCTGCATCCCGCAGCGCGCCAGAGCGTGCTCTCCCACATCATCCACATGGTCGAAAGCGCACGGCTGGCCTGCGACGGCCCGCCGGCGATGCACAGCGCGTATCGGCTGGCCTGATCCTCCCCGTATTTCTCACCTGAACCGATTCGGCCTAGGCTGACTTGTCATCAAACTTGCCAGGAGTGGAAAAACTTATGGAGATGCAGCGCTTCAAGGATCGCCTTGCCGCCGGGACGTTAACACGCCGGGATATGAGCAAAGCCCTGGCGGCGGCCGGGTTGGCCGCCGTGACCATGCCCGTGCATCCGCGAAAGGCTCGGGCCGCCGGCGAGACCACCCTGTTCACATGGGCCGGTTACGACATTCCGGAAGTCGCCCAGCCTTACATCGAGACGTACGACGGTCCGCCGGGCTACGCGATCTTCGGCGAGGAGGAAGAGGCGCTGCAGAAGATGCGGGCGGGCTATACGCCCGATCTGGCTCACCCCTGCAGCTACAGCGTCGGGCGCTGGCGTGACACGGGGCTGTTCAAGCCGATCGACCTGACCCGCCTGGAGCACTACGGCGACATCTGGGAGGATCTCAAGGACCTGCCGACCACTCAGGCCGAGGGTGCCACCTGGTTCGTGCCCTGGGATTGGGGCAATTCCTCGGTGCTCTTCCGCACGGACCTGGCGCCCGACTATGCCGGAGCCGAGAACAACAGCTGGAACATTCTGTTCGACGAGAAGTATGCCGGCCGCCTGGCCGTCTATGACGCGGTCGATGGCGCAGTCATCGTGGCGGCACTGGTCGCCGGCGTCGCCGATCCCTTCAACATGACCGACGAGGAACTTGCAGCCGTCGAGGAGCTGATGATCAGGCAGCGACCGATGTTGCGATACTACTGGACCGATCAGTCTTCGGTCGAACAGGGCCTGGCCTCGGGCGAACTCATCGCCAGCTATGCCTGGAACTCCTCGGTCGTGACGTTAAAGCAACAGGGCATCCCGGTGGAATACATGAACCCCAAGGAAGGTATCCTGACCTGGGTGTGTGGACTGATGATGCTGAAGGATGGCCCCGGCGACGAGCAGGCTTCCTATGACCTGATCGACGCCATGCTGGCCCCGGAGTCGGGTGCCTGGCTGATCGACAACTATGGCTATGGCTGTTCGAACAAGAAGGCCTTCGACCTCGTCAGCCAGGCCCGCCTTGCGGAACTGGGCATTTCCTCGCCCGAAGCGCTGTTCAGACAGGGGGTCTTCTTCGAACCGATCCCGCCGGAACGACGCGAGAAATACATCCGGATGTTCGACGACGTGAAGGCCGGAGCCTGATTCATCCGTTGTCTGTCATCCTCGGGGCCACTCGGCGCCCGGGGATGACAGCCGCAGACTGGACGGTAACTCCAACTATTCTGCGGCCAGCGCCGGGTAATCCCGCAGCGCCGTCTCGGCGGTGATGATGCCGTCGGCGAGGTCCTGCTCGATGGCGGCGCGGTCGCGTTCGGCCGGATCGCCGTAGCCGGCGCCGCCGCCGACGTGGATCGCCAGAATGTCGCCCTTCTGGAGCGTCATGGCGTCCTTGGACTTCAGCGCCACCACCTTGCCGCCGCGCGTGAGCTCGCAGCGGCCCATCAGGCCGTCCCTGCCGCCGAACAGGCCCGCGGGTGCGATGCGGAAACGGTCGGCATAGAGTGCGAAGCTGACGTCGTCCTTCAGCACCTCGTAGGCGCGGGTGAAGCCCAGGCCGCCGCGATGGCGCCCGGCACCGGAGCTGTCGGGAGCCAGGCCGTAGTCGACGACGCGGAAGTAGTCGTATTCCATGTCGAGCGCCTCGACCGGCGTGTTCGAGCAGTTCGAGAGCGGGCTGTCGACGCCGTTGCAGCCGTCGTTCTCCGCGCCCGCGCCGTAACCGCCGCCGAAGACCTCGACATAAACCCGGTAGCCGTCCTCCGAAAGGTGCGAGAGGGCAAAGACGGAAGTGGTGTCGAAACCGCAGGCGATGACCTTCTCCGGCACGACCTGGGCCAGTGCCTTCATCACCGCATTGAAGACGCGGTAGGCCGGCTCCATGCGCGCGCGCACCGGAGCGGGCGGCTTGGGGTTGAGGATCGAACCGTAGGGCGCATCGATCGTGAAGGGACGCTTCATGCCCTCGTTGAAGGGGATGTCGGCGCTGGTCAGCACGGACTTCACACAGGCCAGCGCCGCCGACATGGTCGAGGAGAAGGGCGAGTTGAGGTTGCGCCCGATCTGGTTGCAGGTGCCGTCGAAGCTGATCTTCACCTGGTCGCCCGCGATAGTGACCTGGGTCCTGATGACGAGGGGAGTGTCGGTCACGCCGTCGTCGTCGACCGCATCCTCACCCTCGTAGGTGCCGTCGGGCACCTCCAGGATCGCCGCGCGCACGCGCCGCTCCGAATAGTCCATGAGTTCGGCCATGGCCTCCTTCACGGCGGCGACGCCATACTTGGCGCAGAGTTCCTTGACGCGCAGGCCGCCGATGGCGTTGGCCGCGAACTGGGCGTTGAAATCGCCGATGGTGAGCTGGGGCACGCGGATGTTGGCCGCGACCAGGCGCTCGAAACGGCCGCCGTTCCAGTCCGTCTCCATGTTGTAGCAGGAGGGCGGAATCTGCAGGCCCTCCTGATAGACGTCGGTGGCGTCCGCGTTCAGTCCCGGCGCACCGCCGCCCAGATCCAGGTGATGGGCGACGCTGGCGCCGAAACCCACGACCTCTCCCTCGTAGAAGATGGGCGAGAAGATGAAGACGTCGGGCAGGTGCTGGCCGCCGTTGAAGGGATCGTTGGAGATGTAGAAATCGCCGAGTTTCAGCGTGTCCACGGGATGGAACTTCGCACAGGGCGTGAAGGTCGCCTTCATCGGCCCGAGCTGCATGGGGATGAGCTCGGCCTGGGAGACGACATTGCCGTCGCGGTCCATCAGGGCGGCCGAGCCGTCCTGGGCCTCGCGCAGGATGGTCGAATAGGCGCTGCGGATAAGCTTCACGCCCATTTCGCGCGCCGCGGCGATCAGCCCCTGGCTGATGACGGCATAATCGACGGGATCGAGTACCATGGCGTCCTCCAATGTGGCGGGAACTCTAGCACTCTCCTGTTGCGGGAAAAGAGGCGAGCGATACCAGCGCGATTGGGGCTGTTCGTTTTGCTGACAGGCGCTAGCATCCGCCCTAACCGAACATGGAGCAGACAATGGAATACCGCGACGAAGTCTATTTCGAGGCCCAGCCCGAGCGGGAGGTTCCCTTCCCGGAGGAGGAATACGCCCAGCGCCTCACGCGCATCCGCAAGGCCATGGCCGCCGCAGGCATCGACTGCCTGTTCCTCTCGAGCCCGGAGAGCATGTACTACGTCTCGGGCTACCGCTGCATGTGGTACCACACCGAAAGCCCGATCGAATGGTCGGCGACCAACGGCATCGCGGTCCACGTCGACCACGACCACTACATCCACTTCGAGACCGAACGCGAGGCGGTGCTGACGCGCACCTTCACGGTCGACAAGGACACGCGCTACTTCCCCAAGTCGAGCTACCGCGACGGCACCACCTACATCGCAGAGGAACTGAAAGCCGCGGGCTGGCTGAAGGGCAACATCGGCATCGAGAAGTATGCCATGCGCCCCAACCGCGCCGTTTCCGATCGCTTTGAGGCAGCCTTCGAGGCCGCGGGCGCCAAGGTGATCGATGGCAGCCTGATCCTGCGCGAGGTGCGCTGGGTGAAGTCGCCGGCCGAGATCGCCATGATGAAGGAAAGCGCCCGCATTGCCACGGTCGGCCTCAAGCGCGCGCTCGAGGTGCTGCGCCCCGGCGTGATGGAACTCGAGGTCCAGGGCGAGATCACGCTGGCGATGGCAAAGGAGGGCGGCGAGCAGCAGGCCCAGATCATGCCCGTGATCTCGGGCAAGAAATCGGCCGCGACGCATGCCTACACCACGAGGCGCAAGATGCAGGCCGGCGACATCGTCTGCATTGACGTCTGCGGCGTCCACAACCGCTACCACATCAACGGCGCGCGCACCTTCAGCCTGGGCGAGCCGGAAAAGGACGTGCTCGACATCACCAACCGCTCCGCCGCTGTGATGGATGTGGTCAAGGACTGCCTGCGTCCCAACCTGCCGGTGCGCGAGCTCAACGAGAAGGTGAAGGCGCATTACGACAAGGAGGATCTCTGGAGCAGCCGCGGCTGGATCGGCGGCTACGAGATGGGCATCGGCTTCCCCAGCGACTGGGTCGGCAACTTCGTCTACGACCCGCTGGCCGAGAAGAACGCCGATGCGGTCTTTGAACCCAACACAGTGGTGAATCACGAGATCCAGATTTTCCTGCCCCGCCATGTCGGCCAGTTCTTCATGATCGAGTCGTTCATCTTCGAGGCCGACAAGGTGAGCCTGTGCACCAGCGAGGTGCCCTACACCCTGAACATCGTCTGAGGCGGCGGGGGGCAGGATGGCGCCTGCCCCCCAACCCTCTTTCTTTCTCCTCATGCCAGCGCAGGCTGGCATCCAGACGCACCGACAGCATGGGTGAGCATCCGCCATGCAGGGCCACGTCTACATCATGACCAACAGGCGCCATGGCACGCTCTACGTCGGCCAGACGCGCGATCTTGTGCGCCGCATCCACGAGCACCGCACCGAGGCCCGGCCCGGCTTCACGGAGCGCTACGACCTCAAGCGGCTGGTCTACTACGAGAGCTTCGACTGGCTCTCCGATTCCATCCTCAGGGAAAAACGCATCAAGGCGTGGAAGCGCGACTGGAAGATCCGTCTGATCGAGGAGAGCAACCCTCTGTGGGACGATCTCGCGCCGCTTCTCGGCTTCGATCCGCTTTGACCTGAAGGTCGGTGCGTCTGGATGCCAGCCTTCGCTGGCATGAGGAGGATTTTGAGCAGGCGCCACCCTGGATCCCTGCGTTCGCAGGGATGAGGAACAAGGGGGCCTTACCGCGCCCCCTTGCATCCCCGCCCTTGGGCAGGGAACATCGCCGCCGCAAACGCAGGAGACGCAGATGGCCGCAGTGGATGTCGATTATTCGGTGGATGGCTCGGGCCCGCCGCTTTTCATGGTCCATGGTATCGGCGGGCGCCGGTCGGGCTGGGACGGCATCGTCGAGAAGTTGAAGGGCGACTTCACCTGCATCCGCTATGACCTGCGCGGCCATGGCAAGTCGCCGGTGCCGCCGGTGCCCTATTCGCTCGACGAGCTGGTCGAGGACCTTGAGGCATTGCGTGTGAAGCTCGGCATCGAGAAGGCCCACATCATCGGCCATTCGCTGGGCGGCATGATCGGCCCGGCCTATGCCCGCGCCCACCCGGACCGGGTGATGACCCTGGGCCTGCTCTCCACCGCCGCCGGGCGCACCCATGAGGACGCCGCCAAGGTGAAGGGCGTGGTCGCCGCCATGGAGCAGAAGGGCATCCCCGCCATCCTGCCGACCCTGATCGACCGCTGGTTCACCGACGACTTCCTGGCCGCCAACAAACCCGCCGTCGACGCCCGCCTGCAGGAGGTGCTCGACACGCCGCCCGAGGTGTTCCTCGCCGTCTTCCGCATCTATGCCGCGACCGAGATGGCCGCCTGGCTGCACCAGGTGACCTGCCCCTGCCTGGTGCTGACCGGCGAGAACGACGGCGGCTGCAACCCGCGCCTCAACCAGTTCATCGACGGGCAGCTTCCCGACAGCGAGCTGGTGATCCTTCCCGAGCTCAAGCACAGCATCCTCAAGGAAGCCTCCGCCGAGGTCGCCGAACATGTCGGTCGCTTCATCAAGGCGCACGGGTAGGGGGCGAACCCCCAACCTATACGACTGTCATCCTCCGGCTTGACCGGAGGATCCATGCTGTAGCGGCAACGTGAGGCGCAACGGCACGATGGCGCGCGGGCCGCGAGGTCACAGCATGGATGGTCCGGTCAAGCCGGACCATGACACGGGATACAGAGTTGGGAAGCGCCCCGCCACTCATCCCCTCCGCAGGATGAGGTTACGGTTCTCGTCCAGCTCTGCGGCCCAGCCCGTGGGGATGGCGATGGTGGAGGTGCTGTCCTCCATCAGCCAGGGGCCTGCCATGCGGTCGCCGGTCTTCATCATGGCGCGGGAGCCGGCCTGGCCCTGGTGGGTCTGCCCGTGTTCGTACATGCGCCAGGGGATCGGCGGTGCGGCGACCTCGTCGCTCTCCTCCGAGAGTGCGGGGATGTGGTCGAGCGGCGCGGTCACACCCAGGCGGAAGCTGACGATCTCGATCGGGTTGGCGGCATTGCCGCCGTGCATGAAGACGCGGTGGTGCTCGGCCGCGAACATGTCGCGCAGGTCCTCGGGCCTCAGGCTGTCGAGCGTGTCCGTATCGATCTCGACGCCGACCTCGAAGGCCTGGCCGACAAAACGCATGTCGGCGATGAAGGTGAGTTCGGGCGTGTTGCCCAGCCCCATCAGCACGAAGCGTTCGACGGCGCGTTTCCTCATGTCCTCGAAGACCTCGCGCACCGCAGCGGGCGTGTCGGCGTCCAGGCGCATCTTGCGCGTCGTCGAATCGAACTGGCGGTAGTCGGCCGCCAGCAGGCCGTAGGCCGAGAGCACGCCGGCATTGGGCGGAACGATCACGGTGGAGACGCGCAGGTCCTCGGCGACGCGGCAGGCATGCAACGGGCCGGCGCCGCCGAAGGCGACCAGAGCATAGTCGCGCGGATCCTTGCCGCGCTCGGTGGAGACGATCTGCATGGCGCGCACGATGTTGGCGTCGGCGACGCGGATCGCGGCGTCGGCGATCTCCTCCAGGGTCATGCCGAAGCGCTCGGCGAGCGGCTTGAAGACAGCCTCGGAGGCGGCGATGTCGATCTCCATGCGCCCGCCCAGGAAGGCATCGGGACGCAGGGTGCGGCGGATGACGTGGGCGTCGGTGATGGTGGCTTCGGTGCCGCCACGGCCATAACAGGCCGGGCCGGGATCGGCACCGGCACTCTGCGGTCCGGCGCGCAGCATGCCGCCTTCGTCGACCCAGATGATCGAGCCGCCGCCCGCACCCACGGTGTTGATGTCGATGATCGGCGTGCGGATCGGCAGGCCGTCGAGCGAGAACTCGGCGGTGAGATCAGGCTTGCCGTCGGTCACCAGGCAGACGTCGGTCGAGGTGCCGCCCATGTCGAAGGTAATGAGGTTGCCGTAGCCCGAGCGCCCGGCCTGGCGCACAGCGCCCATGACGCCCGCCGCCGGGCCGCTGAGCAGGGCGGTGATGGCGTTGCGCCGCATGCCTTCGGCCGGCAGGCGCCCGCCGTTGGACTGCATGACCGAGAAGCGGCCCTTGAAGCCGTGGCTGTTGAGCCGGTCCTCGAAGCGCTCCAGGTAACGGTTGATGACCGGCTGGACATAGGCCGAGAGCGTCGTCGTGGAGGCGCGCTCGTATTCGCGAAACTCGCGGGAGACGGTGGAGGAACAGGCGATCTGCAGGTGCTGGCAGTGGCGCGCGATGAGCGAGGCCAGCGCCTCCTCGTGCTCCGGGTTGGCATAAGCGTTGAGCAGGCAGATCGAGACCGCCTCGTAGTCGCCGCCGTTGAGCGCGGGGATCAGGTCCCGCTCGGCCGCCGCGAGATCGATGGCAGTGGCGACGCTGCCGTCTGCCAGCAGGCGTTCGGAGACCTCGAAGCAGTCGCGCCGGTGGACCACCGGGTCGGGCTTAGCATAGCTCAGGTCATAGACGCGGCTGCGGCTGTGGCGCTGCAGGAAAAGGACATCGCGGAAACCCTGCGTGGTGACGAAGGCGACCTTGGCGCCCTTCCTCTCCAGCACCGCGTTGGTCGCGATGGTCGATCCGTGGGCCAGATCCTCGATGGCCGAAATGTCCAGCCCCGAGGCAAGCAGGGCGTTGAACGCGCCCTCATCGGGCGCACGCGGCACCGAGGGGACCTTGGTCACCGTGATGCCGTTCGGCCCGATGCCGACCAGATCCGTGAACGTGCCGCCGACCTCAACGCCAACCCGCATGATGCTTCTCCTGCTGCCTTGGGCGGGAGCCTATGAGCGAAAGCCGGGCGGGGGAAGGGACCGCACATTGCGCCACGGCAGAGGACGGACCATTGACCCCATGGCCCCGTCCTCTGCCATAGTGCGCGGCCCACATCGGAGGACGCCATGCTCAAGGCCAAGCGCCTGTTCCACATCGACGACGGACCGAAGCTGATCGGTACGACGCTCGGCCATTCGGACTGGGTCACGCTCGACCAGGAGCATGTGAACATGTTTGCAGAGGCGACCCAGGACGACGACTGGGGCCACATCGATGTCGAACGCTGCAAGCGCGAGAGCCCCTACGGCAACACCATCGTCCAGGGTTTCCTGATGATGTCGATGCTGATCCACCTGCATCACGCCATGGGCCTGCCGCCCGCCGGCTCCGGCTTCGCGCTGAACTACGGCATGGACAAGGTGCGCTTCACCTCGCCGGTCATCACCGGATCGCGCGTGCGCGTCGCGGTCGATCTCATCAAGTTCGAGCAGCGTCCCAACGGCATCCTGATGGCCACGCGCGACGTCATGGAGGTCGAGGGCAAGGAAAAGCCCTGCATGATCGCCGAATGGCTGACCTGGCTCGACCCCTCCACTGCCGACATCATGGACTGAAGGCGCAGCGCGGAACCGAAAAGGGGGCCGCACGCGGAGACGCGGAGAGCGCGGAGAAGGGCAGGCTGATACCGCTCCCCCCATCACCCCCTCCATCGTCATCCCGGACAAGGCGCGAAGCGCCGCTGATCCGGGATCCATGCTGTGACCCCGAAACACGCGCGCCATCGAAAGGTGGTGCGGACGGCCCAGTCACAGCATGGATCCCGGCTCGTCGCTGCGCTCCGTCCGGGATGACGGCGAGGGAGAGGCACCCTGCTCCGCGTTCTCCGCGCCTCCGCGTGTGAACTCTGGGATGAGGCACGCGGAGGCGCGGAGAGCGCAGAGGAGACTCGGTGCTCCTCGGGGCTATCCGCCCTCCGTCTTCTCAGCGCCAGATGCCGTCGACCCGATCAAAGCTGCCCATGCGCAAATCCTCCACGCCGGCGGTGAGTTTCTTCTTTTCCACCCGGTCGGACTCGGTCTTGGGGAAGGCCTCCACGTAGGCGACGTAGCGGGGCAGCTTGAAGGGGGCGAGCAGGCGGCGGGCTTCCTCCAGGAAACGCTGCGGCGTCATCTCCGCCTGCCCCACGCCCTCGGCAAGCTGGAGGTAGACCTTCACCTCCTCCCCGACCTGTTCGTCGGGCACGCCGACGACGGCGACTTCGGCGATGCCGGCGATCCCGCGCAGGGCACTTTCGACCTCGCGCACGGCGATGTTCTCAGCATTGCGCCGGATCATGTCCTTGAGACGTCCGACCAGGGTGAGGTAGCCGCGCTCGTCTGCGCGGAAGAGATCGCCGGTGCGGAACCAGCCGTCGCGGAAGCTTTCAGCATTGGCGTCGGGCCGGTTCCAGTAACCGGTGAGCATCCCCGGACCCCTGACCCAGAGCTCGCCGGTTTCGCCCGGACCCAGTTCGTTGAAGTCGGGATCGCGCACGCTCGCCTCGCGGTGGGCGACGGGCCAGCCGACCGAACCCGAACCCGTCATGTCGGCGGCCTCAAAGGGCATCATCAGGGCGGCGCCGGTCTCGGTCATGCCGAAGGCCTCGCGCGCGACGCAGCCGTAGCGGCGCTCCAGCTCCGGATGGAGGCTGGGCGTGAGCCCGAAGATGTGGACCAGCTTCAGCCCCACGGCGCGCTCTGCCCGGCTCTCTTCGCGCTTCATCAACGCCTCGAAGAAGTAGCAGTAGTCAATCTCCAGAGCCGTCATGCGCTCCAGGATGCCGGTCAGGCTGGGGCGCGGCATGATGTGCATGGTCGCCCCGGTGTGGAGCGTCATGGTGAGGGACATCGGGCCGTCGATGTAGAATAGATTCTGGTTGTAGATCGTGTTCTTCGGGAAGGCTGGAAAACCCGGTTCCTTGGCCGAGCCGAAGACCTGCCAGTAACGCTGGGGCAGCATGCAGCCCTTGGGGAAACCCGTGGTGCCCGAGGTGTAGTTGATGTTGACGATATCGTCGGGGCTCGTCTCCCAGCCCGGCGCGAAGTCGTCGGAGGCGCGCGCCAGCAGGGCGTCGAGGTCGTCGTGGGGCGTGCGGCCTCCCAGGGTCACGATGCGCTCAGGATAGAGCCGGGCATCGGCCTCCTCGATCGTTTCGTAGGTTTCCAGCAGATCGGCGTGGATCACCAGCAGGTCGGGCCGCGCGTCGGCAAGCACGAAGGCGAGTTCGCGCGGCGTGTAGCGGATGTTGACCCAGACGATGGCCGCCCCGAGCTTGGCCAGCGCCAGCCACAGTGCGGGCACGGCAGGCAGGTTGGGCGAAACCACCGCGACCCGGTCACCCCGGCCGAGGCCGCGGGCGCGCAGCACATTGGCCGTGCGGTTGACCAGGCGGCGCAGCCCCTCGAAGGAGAGCGTCTCGTTCTCGTAGAAGGCAAGCGCCGGCCTCTCGCCCCAGCGCGCAGCGGCATCGTCGACCATGGCCGCCATGCTGGCGGGCAACGGCCGCGCCTCGATCGCGCGCCGCCGCGCATCCCAGGCCTCGCGGGAAAGAAATTGGGTCATGGCATCGCAATCCGGAAGTGGTGACGGGAGCCTAGAGCGGATGTGATCCAGCCGTCACGACCTCTCCCACAGTCATTCTCCGGCTTGACCGGAGAATCCATGCTGTGACGTTCGGCCTCTGCGCCAACGCCCTGTGGCATCACACGCAAGGCCACAGCATGGGTCCCCCGGTCAAGCCGGAGGACGACAAGAAAGGGGGGAGGGGATGGAGAACCCTCAATCCTTGTACGCATCCACGTAGGTATAGGCGCGCTTGACCGAGGCGAGCAGGTGTTCGCCGACGGTGGTGGGCGCGTATTTCGGCGGGTTGTCCGCACTCGCGCAGGTCGGCAGGCAGGCGACCGGTGTGGTGTAGTCGCAGTTGCCGAAGAAGGCGATGGAGAGGCGGTCGCCCTGCCCGCCGTAAACCACGCGGTGCTTCGTCGAGGCGAAGCGGTCGTTGGACCAGTGGGCCATCATGTCGCCGATGTTGATGACGAAGGTGCCGGGCACCGGCGGCGCGTCGATCCAGTCGCCCGCCTGGTTCTGAAGCTGCAATCCGCCCGAGCCGTCCTGCCACAGGATCGCGAAACACTCGTAGTCGCTGTGGGCGCCCACGCCCGTGGGCACGCCGTCGGCTGCGGCGCCGCAGCCGCGATAGTAATTCACGTTCATGATGCTGGCGGGCTTGCCGGTCCAGCGGCGGAAGTGGTCCTCGTCGAGGTCGAGGGCGGCGGCAAAGAGGCCGAACATGGTGCGCATCAGCCCCAGCATGGCGCCGTAATAGGCCTCCATCGCCGGGCGGAACTCGGTGGGCGTCTCGGGCCAGGCGTTGGGGCCGTAGAAGCGCACGCCCGCCAGGAACTCGGGATCGTCGGCCGGCGTCTCGAAGCCGACCTTGAAGCTCTCCCAGCGCGCATAGTCGCGCCGCGCTCCGGGCGTGCCGTGGAACTCCCCGACATAGCCGCGATGGTTGGGGAAGCGGTTCATGTCGACCTTGCGCTTCTCCGCCTCCGGCAGCGCGTAGAACGCCCGCGCCGCCGTCTGCGCCCGTTCGATCAGCGCGGGGTCGAAACCATGACCGTCAATGTAGAGAAAACCGATGGTCTCGCAGGCCCGCGCCACCTCCTGCGCAACGGTACGTTTGGCCGCCGCATCGCCGGAGAGGAACGGCGCGATGTCGATGACAGGGACGGCGGTGAAGGGTTTGGTGTTCATGAGAGGAGACCTCAGCGTTCTCCACACAGAGCGTCAGCGGCGCTCGTGTCGACGGTTTGGACAATGAGTTCGGTAGCGCGATCCATTTCGCCCGTAGCAATGAGAGCAAGCGTCAGATCCATCTCGATGTCCGCCGTCATCTCGACCAGCAGACGGTTCCGTGGCGGCCCGCTCGGCAGAGCCTGAAACGCACGCTCGAAAGCGGCGGCTATCTGGACGGCGACATCCGCGTCACCCTCACCGAGGTTCTCGTCGCGCAGCACCTCACCCAGGGTGGCATCGACGTATGGGCCTCGCGCTCCACCAGCGATGGCCGCGTCGATCAATTCCTGCGGACGCGACGCCAGCGCATCGAGCCACCATTCCGGTGGGTCAGGCCGCGGCTGATTGCCCAAGGCGGCGGCGTAGTTCATCTGCGTGAGGATGTCTCTCCAGCCCAACCAGATTCGCGCCAACAGGACCTGAACCTGCCATGGCTCAGGATCGGAGGTCAGGGCGAGCTCGAAGTCCTTCTGCGCCTGTTTCCAGTCGCCCACGGCCGCGTACAACAGGCCACGTTCCCGTAGGGCCTGTGGATCGCGCGAGTTGTCCACCAGAGCCATCTCGATCTCATCGAGCGTGCGTGGCACAGGGCCCGCGGCATAGGC
>CALGGB010000188.1 GCA_937880925.1 uncultured Rhodospirillaceae bacterium
GGAAGAGGCCGGCTTCGTGCGTCTGGGCGAGACGCAGGGGCCGGTCCACACCCTGGTGATCAGCGCCTACGACGCGGCGTGAGCCTCAACCCTCGCCCATGTCGCCGCCGGCCTGGGCCTTGGAGCGGTCGGAGGTGGGCACCAGCATCTTCCAGCCCCAGCCGGTGATGCCATCCCAGACCGCGCGCGGCATGGCAAAACCCTCCGCGCGCAGGCGCGCGAGATGGGCGGCATGGTCGGCGCCGGAGACGACGCGCGAGGCGGCCGCGCAGACACGATCGCGGTCGATGCCTTCGGCGGCGGTGACGGCATACCCATTCGCGGGAACCGTTGCCGCAAAGCCCGCCGCGGTGAGCAGCGCGTCGCGCGCTTCACCCGAGGCTTCGACATAGGCTGTACCCGCGTCCTCCTGCCAGGCCATCACGGCATGACCCGGGGACACGGCAAGCACGGCACGGCCGCGAGCCGCCCCCTGCAGGACAAGGCCCGGCAGCACCCAGGCGCCGGGACTGGCGCTGACCGACCAGACCACGGGCGCGGCATCGGCGCAGACCAGATCGAGCACGCCGGGCGCAACCGCCAGGGCATGGAGGCCGCGGCCGTCAATGGCGCCGCTCTCGCCCAATTCGGGAACGCCGTGGTCGCGCGCGGCAATGCCGGGCAGGTCGGCGACGAAACACGCGGCCGCCTCGTCATGGGCGACCTGGGACAGCGCCACCAGCCTGGCCGCCTGATCGACCGCGCCGCCGGGAAAACCCGCGGCGATCAGCGCACGGGCGGCCCAGACCTGAAGCTCCAGCAGGGCGACCGGCGTCGTCATGCCGGGGCAAAGCTCGCGCGGAAGAACTCCAGCCAGTTGCGCCCCATGATGCGGGCGACCTCGTCCTCGCTGAAACCCTTGGCCAGCAGGCCTTGCGTGATGTTGGGGAAGTCGGCGGGCGTGCGGAACCAGGCCGGATAATCGGGCCAGCCGCCGCCGGCACTCTTGGCCTCGCCGCTGTCGAGTTCCTTGGACCAGCGCCCGCTGCGCATCCAGTCGAGATACTCCCGGCTGTGCTTGCGGCACATGTCCGAGCCGATCCCGACATGCTCGATGCCGAGCATTTCCACGGTGTCGGCGATCATGGCGCAGAACTTCTCGAGCGGCGTGTCGGAACCGCCGATGTGGAAGGGATAGGTCGAGAACCCCAGCATGCCGCCGGACTGCGCAAGCACCTTGAGCAGCGTGTCGGACTTGTTGCGGATGCCGTGGTGGAAGGAAAGCGGGTTGGCATGGGTGATGGCGACCGGGCGCTCGCTGATCTCGATCGCCTGCAACGAGGTGAATTCCGCCGAGTGGCTGAGGTCGATCAGCATGCCGACCCGGTTCATCTCCTTGATGACCTCGCGGCCGAAGCGGCTGATGCCGGCATCGACCTTCTCGTAGCAGCCGGCACCGATCAGGCTCTGGTTGTTGTAGGTGAGCTGCATGATCTTCACGCCCAGCTCGTTGAAGACCTGGACCAGGGCGAGATCGTCCTCGATGGGCGAGCAGTTCTGCAGGCCAAAGACAATGGCGACCTTGCCGGCCTTCTTGGCTGCCTCGATGTCTTCTGCAGAACGCGCAGGCATCACCAGATCGCCGTGGCGCTCGAACAGGCGGTGCCATTCACCGATACGGTCCAGCGTGGCGCGTGCATCCTCCCAGTAGACCAGGGTGACGTTGACCGCGGTGACGCCGCCGTCGACCAGTTCCTGCAACAGCTCCCGGTCCCAGGCGCTGGCCTGGAGCGCATCGACGACGATGAGGCTCTTGTGAAAGTCCAGGGCGTTCATGCGTCCTCCTCGGCCGGTTCCAGGGGATAGATCCAGTCGTCCTCGCGGCCCTGCGCCAGATCCTCGGCGATGGGCGCGCCCTGCAGGAAGGTGCCGCGCACCCAGAGGCTGGAGCGGGGATCGAAATCCTCCATGCCTAGCAGGGAAAGGGCAAAGCGGATCAGGTGGCAGGGCTGGAAGCGGGCGTGGGTGACATGGCCGCGCACCTCGCCATAGGGCAGGCCCGCCATGGACTGCACCCGCTCGGCCATGAAGCGGTGGCCGGGATGGGCGAGCAGGAAGGCCGCCGTCGTCATGGCGGCCGGCTGGCGCTCGAGGTCGGCAAGCAGGGCCTGCACGGCGCCCGGAACGTCGACGAAGGCCTCGTGTTCGTCGCCCGGGTCAACGCCGCGCTCGCCCAGGCGGGGCTCGACGTTTTCTTCCGAATAGTACCAGAAGTGATGACCCGCCTCAGGCGCGGAGACATCCATGGCAAGCGCCCAGCCGTAGTCGCGCCGGATCAGCGCGGCGAGTTCCGCAACCGGCATCGCCGGATCGCTGTCGTTGGCGAAATCGCCCGGTACGGCGGCAAGACGCGCCAGTTCGAAGGCGCGCTCCGGGTACAGCTCGATCAGCAGGGAGTGGAAGAGCTCCAGGCTCTCGCGGTCACAATGCTCGCGCGCCCAGTCTTCCAGCACCTGCCACGGCCTTTCGGCGGGGGCGCCACACATCGCGCCCTCCGCGCCGAAGATGGCGACGGCGTCGCGCAGGGCGCCAAGGTCACGCCGAAGCACGGAGGACGGCGCATACATCGCCTTGCCGCTGCGATCATGCAGCGTGAAATAGGCGATGCAGCGGTCGATGAGACCAATCAGCCGGGCGACCTCGCCCGATTGCGGCGTCACCGCCTCGCCCAGGGCGTGGGCGATCGCCAGCTCGCGCATCACGACCCAGGCGTGGATGCGCTTGGGGTGGGCGATGACGAAGGGCACCATGCCAAGGCCCGAGGCATTGCCCATGCCCAGGTGGCGCTTGAGTTCCGGGGAGAAGCGGGCGGCGTCGGGGTTGCGCGCGCGGGCAAGGTGCTCGGCCAGTGCGCAGCCGAAGTGACGCCACATGTAGAGCGTCATCATCTCGCCCGAATAGGGATGGCTCAGGGGATGTTCGGGGGAAAAGCCCGGGAAGATCGCGGTGCCGTGTCGCCCGTTGCCCCAGAAGCCGTTGTTGCGCAGCAGATAGCCGCTGGGAATGCGCGGCTGACGGCCCGCCGCCAGCGCCTCGACGGCGGCATCGAAGGCGCCCGCGCTGCGGTTGACGCGGGTCAGGCCGATCACCGTCGGTCCGGCGCGGCCGAGCACGAAGTTCGCCGTTTCCTGACGCATGACCTCGATGTGGTCGCGGTCGATCTCGCCCTGGCCCAGATAACCGACGCCATCGTAGCGGTTGCCGACGATGCGCTCGGACTTCTGCTCGTCGGGCAAGTTGTCGGCAAAGACCACGAAGTGCAGCGGGCGTTCCGCCGTGCCGATGCGGAAGGCTGCGGTGCCCCTGCCCTCCGCGTCGATCTCCCAGAGTTCCGTCGTGATCGTCCAGCGTTCCTCGACCATGCGGCGCACCAGCACGCGGGCGAAGGAGAGCGCGGATGCCTTGGTCGCCGAAAGCGCCTCGGCGCGTGTCACCTCCTCGGGAGGCCGGATCGCGACCGGCGGATCGAGCAGCGCAGAATCAACCTGATCGGCTGTCCAGATGCCCAGCGTGTCGACGGCGCCCATGGCGTGACCGTCAGCTTTCCCGACGCGCGGCGATGGCCAGCGCGTGGGCGTCGAAACCTTCGTAGCGGGCGAAGGCCTCGGTCTGTTTCGCCAGGCGCTCGTATCCGCCGGCCGAGACGTCGGCGATGGACTGGCGCTTCATGTAGTCGAGCACACCCAGCGCCGAATGGGTCGCGGCCATGCCGCCGGTCGGCAGCACCGCGTTTACGCCGATCATGAAGTTCGCCATGGAGAACGGTGCGTCCTGGCCCAGCAGCAGTTCGCCCGCGTTGACGATGCAGGGCACCCAGTCCCAGGCACGGGTGCTGGCGATCTGGAGATGCTCGGGCGCGAACTCGTTGGCAAAGGCGACGGCATCCTCGCCGTCGCGGGCGACGACAAGGCCGCCGTTGACGCCCAGGGCCAGCCCGGCCCATTCGGCACGTTCGGCGCCCAGACGGCCGAGCAGGGTGACGACATGGTCGGCGACCGCCTCGGCGAAGGCCTGGTCCCAGCAGACCAGGAAGGTCGTGGAATCCGGCCCGTGTTCAGCCTCGACCAGCAGGTCGAGCGCGGCGCGGTAGGGATCGGCGGTCTCGTCGGCCAGCACCATGCTTTCGGAGGGACCCGCGGGCGGGCCCGGCGCGATGGCCTCGGCGCAGATCTGCATCGCGGCGCCGACCCAGGGCGAACCCGGTCCGACGATCTTGCGGCATTTCGGCACCGTCGCCGTGCCGTAGGCGACGGCGGCGACACCCTGGGCGCCTCCGGCCAGGTAGATTTCGGAAACGCCGGCCTCTCGCGCGGCGACCATGGTGCCGGCATCGCAGGTGCCGCCCGGACCCGGCGGCGTGACGACGACAACGCGGGGCACGCCGGCGACGACCGCGGGGATCGCCGTCATCAGGGTGACCGAGGGAAAGGCGCCCTTGCCGCGCGGCACGTAGCAGGCCACCGCCTCGATCGGAACGTAGCGGTCACCGGCCAGGACGCCGGGACGCACGGCGGTCAGTTCCAGGGCGTCGGGCTTCTGCCTCTCATGGACCAGGGCGATGTTGCTGGCGGCCTCGCGGATCGCGGCGACGACATCGTCGGGCACGGCGTCGTAGGCCGCATCGATGGCGGCTTCGATGACGCGGATGTTGCCGGCCGTCATCTCGACCCTGTCGAAATCACGGGCGAAGCGCACCAGCGCCGCATCGCCCTCCTGGCGTACCGCATCGACGATGGGACGGGCCCGTTCGACGAAGTCGGCGAGATCGATCACGCCGCGCCGGACCAGGGCTTCGCGCTCCCCGGCGGCGAGACGGTCCAGATGAAGGATGCGCGGGCGGCGGCCCTGCGTCATGTCAGACTCCCGTTGGCAATGGCCGGGGTTCTAGACGAGGCTGCCCGGTCAGGAAAGGCTCTCGTCCTTGTCGGGGTCGATGCCCAGTTCCGTGAACACCTTGCGCGCGATGCGGAAGGACTCCACGGCGGCAGGCGCGCCGCAATAGACGCCGATCTGCATCAGGGTGTCGCGCAGGGCCGCCAGGGTGCAGCCGTTGGCGATCGCACCCTTGAAGTGCAGTTCGAACTCGTGGCTGCGGCCCAGCGCCGCCGTCATGCACAGGTTGTTGAGGCTCCTCTGCTTGTCGTCGATGCCCGGGCGGCTCCAGATCGCGCCCCAGCAGTATTCGGTGAGCAGGGTCTGGAAATCGCGGTTGAAGGTGTCCGCACCCTGGATCGAGCGGTCGACGT
>CALGGB010000189.1 GCA_937880925.1 uncultured Rhodospirillaceae bacterium
TGTACTGATCGACCAGGACGAAATGGCCCGGCGGCAACTCCTCCTTGAGCGAACCCACGGCACCGATCGAGACGATGTCGGTGACCCCCAGGCGCTTCAGGGCATCGATGTTGGCCCGCGCATTGATACCGCTGGGCGCAATGGGGTGGCCACGGCCATGGCGCGGCAGGAAGACCAGCTTCTGCCCGTCCAGGCTGCCCGAAAGCAGTTCGTCGGAGGGTTCGCCCCAGGGGGTTTCCACCCGCTGCCAGCGGGCATCCTTGAGGCCTGCGATGTCGTAGATGCCGCTGCCGCCGATGATGCCCAGGATGGTTTCAGGCATGGCGTGAACCTCCCGTGATGAAACGCCAACGCCCGGAAGCATGCTCCCGGGCGCTGGCAACGAGTCTGTCTGCGGCGGCCGCCTTAGTGCTCGACGTTGGCCCAGAGCTTGCGCTTGCAGACGTAGAACAGTCCGGTCAACACGAGCAGGAACAGGATGACCTTCAGGCCGATGGCCTTGCGGGCCTCCAGCTTGGGCTCGGCCGCCCACATCAGGAACGCCGAGACATCGGTGCTCATCTGCTCGACCGTGGCCGCCGTGCCGTCATGGTACTCGACGGCATCGTCGAACAGCGGCGGCGGCATGGCGATGTAACCGCCGGCCATATAGGGGTTGTGGTAGAGGCCGGTCGGGCCGGGCTCGGCATTCTCCTCGTAGCCCAGGCCGATCAGGGCATGGATGTAATCGGGCCCATGGACGCGCGACTTGGCAACCAGGGACAGATCAATGGGAAGCGCGCCGCCGTTGGAGGCGCGTGCCGCCTCGTCGTTGGGGAAGGGCGAGGGGAAGGCATCAAACGGCTTGGCTTCCCGCGTCGTGGGGTCGCCGAAGGAGTCGACGTCGCCCTCAACCGTATAGTTCGCCGCGATCGCCTTGACCTCGTCCTCGCTGAGGCCGATGGCCTCAAGGTCGCGGAAGCGGACGTACTTCAGGCCGTGGCAGTTGGCGCAGACGCCGCGGTAGACCTCCAGGCCGCGCAGCAGCTGGGCACGATCATAGGTGCCGAAAATGCCGTTGAACGACCAGTGATGCTCGGGCGGAACCTCCTGGTCGCCGGCGGCATGCGCCGTTGCGGGAACCAGAAATGCCAGAGCGGCAAGGGATAGAATGAAACGCTTCATGGTTCCGCTCCTCAGGCCTTGAGAACCGGCTTGGCGATGCTGTCAGGCAAGGGCCTGGGTCGCTCGAACCATCCGATCAGGGGCAGCAGGATCAGGAAGTGGAGGAAGTAGTAGACGGTGGCCACCTGGCTCAGCGGGACCCAGAACCCTTCCGGGGGATTGGCGCCGCAGAAGCCCAGCACCACCAGGTCGATCATCAGCAGCCAGAAGAACCACTTGAAGACCGGACGGAAGGTCGCCGAACGGATGCGCGAGGTGTCGAGCCAGGGCAGCAGGAACAGGATGAAGATCGAGGCGCCCATGGCCAGCACGCCGCCCAGCTTGTCCGGGATGGCGCGCAGGATCGCGTAGAACGGCAGGAAGTACCATTCGGGCACGATATGCGCCGGGGTCACCAGCGGATCGGCCGGGATGTAGTTGTCCGGGTGGCCCATGTAGTTGGGCGCATAGAACAGGAAGATGGCGAACAGGATCAGGAAGACACCGGCGCCGAACGCATCCTTGATCGTGTAGTAGGGATGGAACGGGATGAAGTCCTGGGGACCCTTGTAGTCGATGCCCAGCGGGTTGTTCGACTTCTTGTGGTGCAGCGCCCAGAGATGCAGCACGACCACGCCCACGATCACGAAGGGCAGCAGGAAGTGCAGCGAGAAGAAGCGGTTGAGCGTGGCGTTGCCGACCGCGAAACCACCCCACAGCCACTGCACGATCGGCTCGCCGATCAGCGGGATCGCAGAGAACAGGTTGGTGATGACGGTCGCACCCCAGAAGCTCATCTGGCCCCAGGGCAGCACGTAGCCCATGAACGCCGTCGCCATCATCAGCAGCAGGATGACAAGGCCCAGCCACCACAGCACCTCGCGCGGCGCCTTGTAGGAGCCGTAATAGAGGCCGCGCGCGATATGGAGATAGACCACGATGAAGAAGAACGACGCGCCGTTGGCATGCATGTAGCGCAGCAGCCAGCCGTAGTTCACGTCGCGCATGATGCGCTCGACGCTGTCGAAGGCCATGTCCGCGTGCGGCGTGTAGTGCATGGCCAGCACGATGCCGGTGACGATCTGGAGAACCAGCGCCAGCCCCGCCAGCGAGCCGAAGTTCCACGCGTAGTTCAGGTTACGCGGCGCCGGATACTCCATCATGTGATGGTTGGTCCACGAGAGGACCGGCAGCCGGTTGTCGAACCAGCGAATGAAGCCGTTGTTCAGGAGAGCCTGCATGGATCGCGTTCCCCGCTCAACCGACGCGAATGGTCGTATCGTCAATGAAAGCGTAGCCCGGAATGGCCAGGTTCAGCGGCGCCGGGCCCTTGCGAATGCGTCCCGAGCTGTCGTAGTGCGAGCCGTGACAGGGGCAGAACCAGCCGTCAAAGTCGCCCTGATCGGCCAGCGGCACGCAGCCCAGATGGGTGCAGATGCCGACCATCACGAGCCACTCGGGCTTGACCACCCGCTCTTCGTCGGTCTGGGGATCGCGCAGCTCCTCGATCGGCACCGCACGGGCTTCCTCGATGTCGGCCTCGGTGCGGTGGCGCACGAAGACCGGCTTGCCGCGCCAGTTCACCGTGATCTGCTGACCCACCGGAACGGGCGAGAGGTCGACTTCGATGGAGGAAAGCGCCAGCACGTCGGCCGCCGGGTTCATCTGGTCGATGAACGGCCAGATGGCCATTGCAGCACCCACAGCGGCGACCGCGCCGGTTGCCACATAAAGGAAATCGCGACGGGTTTCTTCGTGCGCGCCTATCGTCTGATCGGCCATTGCCGGAAGACCTCTGCGTTGTTGTTGGTTCCGAAGCCCGACATGGAACCCACTCACGCTGTGCGATCGCAGACCCGCATGTGCCCTGGCTTCCGCGAAGGCGCGCCATGATTATACCGTCGCGGAGTCAGGCGCAAGGGCGCGCCTGCGGTTGCGAAGGGTTCTCATGCGTATCGCGCTTTATCAGCCCGACATCCCCCAGAACACGGGCACCATCCTGCGCCTGGCGGCCTGCATGGGCGTGGCTGCAGACATCATCGAACCGGCCGGTTTTCAGCTCGGCGACGCCCGGTTCCGACGTGCCCTGATGGATTACGGCGCCGTCCTGGAGATGGCCCGCCATGCCTCCTGGCAGGCCTTCCTGGAGGCGCAGGGCAACGCCCGCCTGGTGCTGCTGACCACCGCGGCAACCGCTTCGGTGTGGGAGACCGCCTTCACGCCCGGCGACATCCTGTTGCTGGGCCGGGAATCGGCCGGCGTGCCCGAGGCAGTCCACGATCGGGCAGACCTGCGCGTCACCATCCCCATGGCAGCGGGAGCACGCTCGCTGAATGTTGCGGTCGCGGCGGCCATGGCGCTGGGTGAGGCCTTGCGCCAGACCGGCGCCATCGGCCAGAGTTGTCCGGATAAGCAATAACAAGGGGGTTCGCCATGGCCGTCGAGATTCCGCGTTTTGACTCCAAGGTCAGCGCCGAGACGCTGCAGGAAGCCATCGCGGCGCAGGGCTGCGCCATTGTCGAGGGTCTGGCCTCCGAAGATCAGATGGACACCATGATGGCCGACATCGCGCCTTGGATGGAAAGCCGCGGTCTCGGGGTCAACCCCTTCTCGGGCTTCAAGACGCGCCGTGTCTCGGCCCTGATGGCCCGCTCGCAGACCGCGCGCGATCTGGCGCTCAACCCTCTGGTGCTGGCAATGTGCGACCACTTCCTGCTGCCCAACGCCGAGACCTACCGCCTGCACGTCACCCATGTCGTGCATATCGAGCCCGGCGAGGTCGCCCAGAAGATCCACCGCGACGACACGCTCTTCAAGATGGGCCGGCCCCGGCCGATCACCGAGGTCCACTGCATGTGGGCGGCCAGCGACTTCACGGTGGAGAACGGCGGCACGGTGATGGCCCCGGGCAGCCATCTCTGGGAGGACCCGGACCGCGAGCCCGAGCCCCACGAGATCGCCAGTGCCGTGATGCCCAAGGGTTCGGTTGCCTTTTACCTCGGCAACCTGTTCCACGCAGGCGGCGCCAATGCGACCTCCAACACGCCGCGCGACGGAGCCCTGATCGGCTACAACCTGGGCTGGCTGCGCCAGGAAGAGAACCAGTACCTGACCTGCCCGCCCGAAATGGCAAAAGAGTTCCCCGTGGAGCTTCAGAAGCTGATCGGGTATGCAGCCGCCGGCCAAGGTTTTGGCTGGGTCGACAACGTCGATCCGATCAAGCTGCTTTCCGACAAGGCGGACGATCCCGACGCCTACCGGTTATACTGAACCTGCGCGGCAGCCAACGCCGCGCCGGGGAGACTCCCATGACCAAGGACACTGAGCCGGCCCCTCTGGAGCCCGCCTTCCCTGACGCGCCCGTCTGGTTCGCGGCCTTGCGCGACCGCATCTGCGCGGCCTTCGAGAAGCTCGAGGACGACCTCACCGGCACCAATGCCGATCAGCCCGCCGCGCGCTTCACGCGCAAGACCTGGGAGCGCGAAGGCGGCGGCGGCGGCGGCACCATGGCCGTGATGAAAGGCCGCGTCTTCGAGAAGGTCGGCGTCAACGTCTCCACGGTCTGGGGCGAGTTCTCCGAGAAGTTCCGCGCCGAGATTCCAGGCGCCGCCGAGGACGGCCGCTTCTGGGCGGCGGGCATCTCCCTGGTCGCCCACATGCACTCGCCCCTGGTGCCTGCCGTGCACATGAACACGCGCCACATCGCCACGCCGGGCAAGACCTGGTTCGGCGGCGGCGCCGATCTCAACCCGCCGATTCCCGACCAGGCCGACACCGACGAATTCCACGCCGCGCTGCAGGCCTGCTGCGAACGCCACGCCTGCGCCGACCACCGGAAGTTCAAGGAATGGGCCGACGACTATTTCTACATCAAGCACCGCGAACGGGCGCGCGGCGTCGGCGGCATCTTCTACGACTACATCCCGGCCGATGACGCCGGCATGGCCTTCACCAGGGATGTCGGCGAGACCTTCCTGACGATCTATCCCGAGCTGGTGGCGCGACACATGGACCGTCCCTGGGACGCCGACCAGCGCAAGGCCCAGCTCGCCTACCGCGGTCTCTATGCCGAGTTCAACCTGGTCTACGACCGGGGCACCCGCTTCGGACTGATGACCGGCGGCAATCCCGAGGCGGTGCTG
>CALGGB010000190.1 GCA_937880925.1 uncultured Rhodospirillaceae bacterium
TGTCGTCGGCATCGATTCCGGGGCCGGTGTCGTGCACCGCAATGGAAACGCCCTGTTTGCCAAGCGATTCGCAGGCGACCGTTACGGTACCGCCGGGCTGGGTGTACTTCACGGCATTCGACAGCAGATTGACCACGATCTGGCGCAGCTTGCGCGCATCCGCGACGATGCTGAGCGGAGTCTTGGGCATCTCGACACTCAGGTGCAGCCCCGAACGACGCGCCTTGTCGTGAACGATGCGTACCGCGCCCTCCACGACATCGCGCACATCGATGCCATCGACCTTGAGCGCGGCAACGCCGGCGTCAATACGCGAGAGATCGAGCAGATCGTTGATCAGGTCCAGCAGGTGCTCGCCGCCATCGCGGATGTAGCGGGCATACTCGCGATAGGCATCGTGGCCCAGACCGCCGAGCTTCTCTTCCATCAGCAGTTCGGAGAAGCCTGCAATGGCGTTGAGCGGCGTACGCAGTTCATGGCTCACATTGGCCAGAAACTCGCTCTTGGCCCGGCTTGCGGCATCGGCCTCGGCCTTGGCCCTCGCCAGCGCCTCCTCCGCAAGCTTCTGGGCCGTGACGTCCTGCACCGAGTAGACCAGGCGCGACCAGTCCGCCCGCGCGGATGGCGGCATGTACCAGACCGCGCGCACCCAGCGCGCGCGCTCGTTCTCGTCGGGCGGGCCTTCCAGCACCCAGTCCATGCCGCAGATACCACTCAGCAGATCGGAGAGAATCCGCGCCGTGGCCTCCTTGGAACCCCTGGGGGTCTCGTCAAAGAGACGGCCCAGAATCTCCTCGCGGTTGCTGGCGCGATAGAACGCCACCGCGGCGGCATTCATGTCGACGATACGGGTCAGGTGATAGAGCTCGTGGAGGAGGCTGTCGTTGGACAACAGGTACTGTTCGATATCGACCCCGGCCGGCCAGTCGATGGCTTCGGCCCGCTGTTTTACCGCCGACCAGTCCTCGTACCACAGTGGTTGGGGTGTTTCGTTGAAGAGAGTGCGGTAGTCCCAGGCATCCAGCGCCGTGGGCAACTGATCCTGAAGCTCGTCAAGCCTGGTCCAGCTTCTGGCATCCCCATCCTGGAAGCGTTCTTCTGACACGTCGGGTTCGCTCTCGACTATCGCAGATGGGTCATCATGGCACGGCATGCGCGCAGCCGTCATGCAGGTGTTCAGCCCGCCCCCTGGCCGCGTGCCTCCTCGATGGAGCCATAGCCGTCGCGCGCAAGCAGACCGGCAAGGCCCTCGGCGATCTCGCGCACCAGCCCGGGGCCGCGATAGACCAGGGCGGTATAGAGCTGCAGCAGGCAGGCGCCGGCGCGGATCTTGGCATAGGCATCGGCGGCGGAAGCGATGCCGCCCACGCCGATCAACGGCAGGGCGTCAGCGGTTTCGCGGTGGATCACGCCCAGCAACTGTGTGGCGCGCGCCATCAGCGGCGCGCCCGAAAGCCCGCCGGCCTCTCCGGCATGGGGACCGGCCAGGCCCGCCGGGCGCGCAATCGTGGTGTTGGAGACGATCAGGCCATCAAGCCCCACCTCGAGCGCAAGCTGCGCCGCCGCAACGGCGTCGGCATCGGCCAGATCCGGGGCGAGTTTCAGCAGCAGCGGACGCCGGGCCGTTGCACCCTTGGCCCGGGCGCGCTCCTCGACCAGCGCCTGGAGCAACGGCCGCAGGCTTGCGACTGCTTGAAGGTCACGCAGGCCGGGTGTGTTGGGCGAGGAAATGTTGACCGTGATGTAATCGGCATGGGGCGCCAGCGCGCGGAAACCCGCGACATAGTCGGCAACGGCGTCCGTACTGTCCTTGTTGCGCCCGATGTTGGCGCCCACGATGCCGCCTGGTTGGCGGGCCGACAGACGCGCGCGGGCGACGTCCAGGCCCTTGTTGTTGAAGCCCAGTCGGTTGATCAGGGCGCCGTCGGCGGGAAGGCGGAAAACCCGCGGGCGCGGATTACCGGTTTGCGGGCGCGGCGTGACCGTGCCGATCTCAACGAAGCCAAAGCCCAGCGCCAGCATGGCTTCGGTTACCCGGGCATCCTTGTCGAAACCGGCGGCCAGGCCCAGGGGATGGGGAAAATCGAGACCGAAGCGCGATACCCGCAGAATGGGGTCGGGCCTCCAGCGCGCACGCCCGGCCAGCCCCATGGAAAGAGCGCGCAAGGTCGCCTCGTGTGCGCATTCCGGTTCAAGGCGGCGCAACAGCGGACCGGCAAGATCATAGGCCTGGGGCAAGGGCGTTCTCTGCTCTGGACCGGGAGAACCTAGCCCAGCGCACAGAGCCTGCCCAGCCATGCGGGGCTATGATAAGAAGCCGCTTCAGGAGAACGGGGAAATCACCATGCAGTCGCTGACGTTCCACGAGGGCAAGTTCCACGAGGGCAACCCGATGATCATGGGACCCATGGATCAGTCGTTCTGGTTCGCCAGCATGATCTTCGACGGTGCGCGCGCCTTCGACGGCATCATGCCCGATATCGAACGCCACATGACACGCTGCCTCAACAGCGCGCGCATCATGAACATGGCGCCCCAGGAAACGGTGGAGGACCTGATCGAGCTGGCCGGCGACATGGCGCGCAAGTTTCCCGCCGACAAGCAGCTCTACATCCGCCCGACCTACTGGTGCGGCGAGACCGACGACCTGGCCCCGATCCCCGAACTCACCAAGTTCCTGATGGTGCTTCAGGTCGCCCCCATGGAGGAGCCTACGGGCTTTTCGGCGATGAAATCATCCTACCGCCGGCCGTCACCCGACCAGGCGCCGACCCTGGCAAAGGCGTCCTGCCTTTATCCCACCAGTGGCGAGGCCCTGCTGGAAGCCCGCCGCAACGGCTACCAGAACGCCGCCATGGCCGATGCCAACGGCAACATCGCCGAGTTCGCCACGGCCAATCTCTTCATTGCCAAGGACGGCGAGGTCCATACCCCTGTGCCCAACGGCACCTTCCTCAACGGCATCACGCGCCAGCGCGTCATCGGCCTGCTCCAGGATGCCGGCCAGACCGTGGTCGAGCGTACCCTGACCTGGAAGGACCTGGAGGAAGCCGACGAAATCTTCTCCACCGGCAACTACAGCAAGGTGGTGCCGCTGGCGAAATTCGGTGAGCGCGACATGCAGCCTGGTCCGATCTACCGCAAGGCACGTGAGCTCTATTTCACCTTCGCCCGCGATACCGGCTACCGCCTCTAGTGCAGCCTGCATCATCGCAGATTGCTGCGTCCTGGCGGCGAAAGCCGCCAGGACGCAGCAATGTTGTCTTGCTAAAATTTCAATAAAATGTAAATCTTGATCAGAGGCGTTTCAGTATTCTGAAATTTGACTGCCTCATACCGCAGAATTGCGGCGTTACCTTAAAAATAACGACAAATGACGTGAGGCTGTTTGCACAGGTCGAGCTGCTGCGATTTTTCGTGGCGCTCAGGCGCCCTCTGCAAACCCCGCGTGAACAGGGAGTTCCTTCATGGCTAACAAAGATACGATCAAGACCCTTATCGGCGGTGCCGTCATCGGCGCCATTCTCACCATTGCCGTGGGCTTTGGCAGCGGCTGGCTGATCGCCAGCAACACCCGCGACGGCGATGTCGCGGCCGCCTGGATCGATGCACAGGCTTCGGTTTGCTCGTCGCTCGTCCAGGACCACCGCAGCAAGATGGGCGATGTCAGCGACATCACCGGATATGCCTCGCGCTCGGCCCGGACCGAACTGGCGCAGACCTACGCTGTCGCCCTGACCGGCGAGGATGCCGCTGATCCGGCCGTGATCCGCGCCTGCGCCAACAACCTCGACACCTGATCCCCGGCACCTTCCCGCTTCCCGGCCAGGCGGCCGGGAAGCGGGATTACGGCTCGTGTGATCGACGCGAGCGCATTCTTCGCCTATAGACGCGGCCGTTGGAAATGCACCTTCGGTGAACGTCATGAGCAAGGCCCACGAACACAACCGCCAGCGCTGGAACGAGGTCACTCCCGTTCACATCGACAGCGTCTTCTATGACGTCGATGGGTTCATTGGCGGCCGCGATGTCCTGGGCCGGGTCGAGCGCGAGGCGGTCGGCAGCGTTGCCGGAAAGCGCCTGCTCCACCTGCAGTGCCATTTCGGCATGGACACGCTGTGCTGGGCCCGTGATGGCGCCTCGGCCGTGGTCGGTGTCGACTTCTCCGATGTCGCGCTGGCCAAGGCGCGTGATCTCGCCGAACGCACCGGCATGGCCGATCGCGTCACCTTTCTGGAAGCCGACGTAACGAGGGCCGGAAAGGTTGCCGGCGGCGCCTTCGACGTCATCTTCACCTCCTTGGGCACCATCGTCTGGCTCGAAGACCTGCAGGGCTGGGCCGACACCATCGCGGCCAATCTCGCCCCGGGTGGTTTCTTCTATTTCCTCGACAGCCATCCCCTCGCCATAATGTTCGACGGCGAGCAGGTGGAACCACGGGTGAAGTATCCCTACTTCCACAACATGGAAGCCGACATTTCGCCCGTCGGCGAGGCCGATTACGCCGATGCCGCCTACAAGGTGCAGCACGAGGGCCATGAGTATTCCTGGCCCCTGCAGGATATCTTCGGCGTGCTGGAGCGTGCCGGTCTCACGGTTTTCGAGGTTCGCGAATATCCCTTCTGCGGCTGGAACATGTTCCCGGACATGAAACGCGCCGGGGACGGCTACTGGTACAGGCAGGAAGGCGCAACCGAACTGCCGCTCCTGCTCGGCTTCAAGGCGAAATGGTAGAACAAGGGGGAATGCCCGTGCGTTTCGAAGGAACCGAATCCTACATCGCGACCGACGACCTGAAGGTCTCCGTCAATGCCGCGATCACGCTGCAGCGTCCGCTGCTGATCAAGGGCGAGCCCGGCACGGGCAAGACCGTGCTCGCCGCCGAGATCGCACGCGCGCTCGGCAAGAAGCTGATCGAGTGGTCGATCAAGTCGACCACCAAGGCCCAGCATGGCCTCTACGAATACGATGCCGTGGCGCGCCTGCGCGACGGCCAGCTTGGCGATGAGCGGGTCAAGAACATCGCCAACTACATCAAGCCCGGCAAGCTGTGGGACGCCTTCGTCGCCGACGAGGCACCGGTGCTGCTGATCGACGAGATCGACAAGGCCGATATCGAGTTCCCCAACGATCTGCTTCAGGAACTCGACCGCATGGAGTTCTACGTCCACGAGACGCAGCAGACCGTGAAGGCGGCCCAGCGCCCCATCGTCATCATCACGTCCAACAACGAGAAGGAGCTGCCCGACGCCTTCCTGCGTCGCTGCTTCTTCCACTACATCCGCTTTCCCGATGCCGAAACGATGGCCAGGATCGTCGAGGTCCACCACCCCGCGATCAAGCAGCGCCTGGTGGGCGAGGCCATGCAGGTCTTCTTCGAGCTGCGCGAGGTGCCAGGCCTCAAGAAGAAACCCTCGACCAGCGAACTGCTCGACTGGCTGAAGCTGCTGATGGCCGACGACATCAGCCCGGAGGCCCTGCGCTCCAAGGACACCGGCTCGGTGATCCCGCCGCTCTACGGTGCCCTGCTGAAGAGCGAGCAGGACGTTCACCTGCTCGAGCGCCTGGCCTTCCTGCACCGCCGCGAGCGCGGCTGATCGCGCCAGCGCCGATGTTCTCCAATCTCTTCACCGAGCTCAAGCAGGCCGGCGTGCCGGTCAGCCTGCGCGAGTACCTCGATCTGCTGGAAGCGACGGACGCGGGCATCGCAGGCTACAGCGTTGAGGATTTCTATTTCCTGGCGCGCACGGCGCTGGTCAAGGACGAGCGCCATCTCGACCGTTTCGACCGCGTCTTCGGCCACGTCTTCAAGGGTCTGGAGACACCCGACGACGAGGCCGTCGAGATTCCCGAAGAATGGCTGCGCAAGATGACCGAGCTCAACCTCACCGATGAGGAGAAGGCCGCGATCGAGGCCATGGGGGGCTGGGAAAAGCTGATGGAGACGCTGAAGCAGCGTCTGGAGGAGCAGAAGAAGCGCCACCAGGGCGGCTCCAAGTGGATCGGCACCGGCGGCACCTCGCCCTTCGGCGCCTATGGCTACAATCCCGAGGGCGTGCGCATCGGCCAGGACGGCAACCGCAACTTCTCGGCGGTGAAGGTCTGGGACAAGCGGGAGTTCAAGGATCTCGACGGCGCCACCGAAATCGGCACGCGCAACATCAAGGTCGCCCTGCGCCGCCTGCGCCGCTTCGCCCGCGAGGGCGCGGCAACCGAGCTCGACATCGACGACACCATCGCCTCGACCGCGAAGAATGCTGGCTGGCTCGACCTCAAGATCGTGCCCGAGCGCCACAACGCCGTGAAGGTATTGCTGCTGCTCGACATCGGCGGATCGATGGACTGGCATGTGAAGGCCTGCGAGGAGCTCTTCTCCGCGGCGCGCAGCGAATTCAAGCACCTGGAGACCTACTACTTCCACAACTGCCCCTATGAGGGCCTGTGGCGCGAGAACGGCCGGCGTCACCGCGAGCGCACACCGACCTTCGAGATGCTCCACACCTATCCCAGCGACTACAAGCTGGTCTTCGTCGGCGACGCCTCGATGAGCCCCTACGAGATCGCCATGCCCGGCGGCAGCGTCGAGCATTACAACGAGGAATCCGGCGAGGTCTGGCTGCGCCGCATCCTGGCCGTTTACTCCCGCGCGGTATGGCTTAACCCCGTCCCCCAGGAACGCTGGCGCTACACCGGCTCCATCGGCATGGTCCGCGAGATCATGGAAGGCCGCATGTTCCCGCTGACCCTGGAAGGCCTCGACAGCGCCATGCGGGAGTTGAGCTAGGGCCGCACGCCCGGCTCCACGCCGAACCGCTTCATCCGCATCGCGCGCCACAAGGCGAGCATCGCCCCGCGCAGTGCCACACCATCGCGGGCCAGCAGCCGGCAGAACAGCCCCGCTTCTCCCGGCAGCGTCGAGACACCGCCATAGACGCCTTCGACTGCGTCCAGAGTGGCGCGCCACAACGCCGCTAGTTCAGCGTCCGCGCCGGAGCCGGCGATGCCGATGCTGGCATGCACGGCGTAACCCGCCATGACACCAGCCTCGCCCAACACCGATCCATCGATCTCGAATCGGTCGAGCGCCAGCATCACGCCGTTCCCGTCGCGCAAGGCCGTTTCCGCGGCCAGGCGCGTGAAGCGGCCATCCTGCTTGTGGGGATCGTGGGCGAGGTAGCCATCGCACCACATGACGGTCGCACCGTCGTGCAGCACGATATCGAGCGAGGTTGTCACATCGGCCTGGGGGAAGAGGATCATCGGGCGTGGCAGGTATTCCAGGAGCGCACCCGCGCCCACGACCAGTGCGGCATCCTGGCGCGCGCCTTGGCGCGTCATGGCATGGGCCACGCTGGAGCCCTGGGTCGTCACATGGGCTGCCGCGCCCGCCTGGGCGGCGATGGTCATGGCCAGCCGGTCGCCCTGCAGCAGACCGGCGCCCAGGGACTGCAGCACGACGGTCGCCATGCCGGAAGGCTGCTCGTCGAGCTGCAGGGCGCGCGTCACATGGAAGGGGAAACCGGCGTACTGACGCGCCAGATAGGTCGCGCCCGAAGGCGCGCGCGCAAAGGAAAGATCGAGCTGGGCCGTCAGCGCCGGATCCGCCGACGCAGCGGCCGCTGCCCCGGGGACGTTCACGTTCCCCCGTCGAAAAGCACGTCGCGGGCAATCGCTTCCACCACGGCATCCACGCCCTCGCCATTGCGGCAGTTGGTCACCAGCACGGGCCGGTCGCCGCGCACCGCGCGCGCCTCGGCGACCATGGCATCGAGATCGACGCCGACATGGGTCGCCAGGTCGGGCTTGTTGATGACCAGGATGTCGGCCTGGACGACGCCAGGCCCCTTTTTCCTCGGAATGTCCCCGCCCCCGGCGACATCGATGACGAACATCCAGTAGTCGACCAGCTCCAGCGAGAAGGTCGAGGCCAGGTTGTCGCCTCCCGACTCCAGCAGGATCAGGTCGAGCGGCGAAAAGCGCTCCTCCAGCAGGTCGGCGGCATCGAGGTTGAGCGTCGGATCCTCGCGGATCACGGTATGGGGGCAGGCTCCGGCCTCCACGGCCAGGACACGCTCGGGCGCGATCAGCCCGCTGCGGCGCAGCCGTTCGGCATCCTCTTTGGTGACCAGATCGTTGGTGATCACGGCTAGACGTGTGCCGCGCACGGCAAAGCGCGGAATGAGCTGTTCCAGCAGCGCCGTCTTGCCCGAGCCGACCGGCCCGCCGATGCCCACGCGCGCCGCGCCGGGATGGCCTGTCGTCGCTGCCGTCATGTCCGCTCCGCAATGATGATGGGGCCGCACTCTGCCATGGCCGCCATCAGTTCGCGAACAGGCGGGCTTCGCCGCTCTCGTGGCGCATGACGGCGATCTCGGCCGCCGGAACGAAGGCATGGGGCCGATCCGGGCAGGGCCGTGCCAGCAGGGCCGCAATGGTGCCCCGCAGGCCGGCAATCATCGCCTGCGCTTCCACCGGCCCGATCAGCGCCAGCCGTACCGCCGCCTGCCCGACGCCCGCGGCAACGGCAAAGGCCGAAACCGCTTCGGCGCCGTCGATATCAAGCCCCGCACCGCCCCAGACCACGCCCTGGGCCACCGGCAGATGCCCCAGCACCCGCCCTTCCCGCTGCGCCGCCTGAAATGCCTTTGCACCCGGTGTGTCCATCGTGACATGGCTGCGCACCAGCGCTCGGCCCATGCGGCGGGAGCCCTCGCGCTGTTCGACCGCAAGGTTCATCGCCTCGACCTCACGGTCGAGCGCAGCCAGCCGGTTGAGGTCACCCCGGGCCGCCAGCGCCGCGCGCAGCACCGGGCGGTCGGCGCTGGCCCATCGGTGCCACAACTGCGCCTGGGCAAAGGCGATCACATCGGCGCCGTCGCGCACCAGGCCATCGGACTTGAGCGTTTCCAGGCCCCAGGAAAAGCCGAACCCGCCGGAGGGAAAGGCGCTGTCGCCCATCTGCAGGGCAAGCAGCAGGGCCGCCGCATCAGCCATCGGCGCGCCGTGCCCTGCCGTCCTCCAGGAACCCCGTCAACCGCTCCAGGTAGGTCGCCTCCGGCCCTTCCAGCGCCACCATCAGGCGGCCGTGCTCGAAGTGAACGCGCCAGTGCAGGTTGCCCGCGTGATAGCCCAGCTCCAGCGCGGAGGCGGCATCGCGCGGCTCCAGCGCAAGCCAGCGCTGCACCGCCGAGCGCACGACGATGGCGCGGTCGCCTTCCAGCAGCAGCACGGCGCCGTCCTCCAGCGTGATGTCGCGCGGCAGGGCGATGGCGCAGGCCGTGCCCTTGTCGGTCGTCGCGCGCAGCCGGTGACGGGCCATGTCGCGCGGTTCCAGAACGATGGTCTCGACCGCATCGTCGTGTTCCAGCGCGTGCAGGCGCTCACGGAGAACGGGTTCGCCGGCCAGACCCGTGATGGCGGTGAGTTTCAACATGGCGCCACGATGCCGCGCCGTTCCGCCGCACTCAAGGGCAGCATGCACGCGGGGGCTTGCCAGCGCCCGGTTGCCATGCACCAGATGGCGCTTCCAACAGGTGCCCTTCATGAAACCCCTCGACCTGCTTGTCGTCATCGCGGTGCCCATCATCTGGGGGTTCGGCTTCACGCTGGCCAAGGGCACCTTCGACGCCTTCCCGCCCATCTTCCTGATGAGCCTGCGCTTCTCGATCGCCGCGCTGATCCTGATCTGGTTCGTGCGCCCCTTGTGGGATCGCGCCGGTCGCCTGCTGCTGACCACCTTCGTCGGCGGCACGGTGGCCTACAGCCTGCAGTTCACCGGGCTTTCGGGCATGTACGCCTCGACCGCCGTTCTGGTGGTCCAGGGCGAGGTGGTCTTCGCCTCGCTGCTTGCCGCCATCGTCTTCAAGGACCGGCTCAACCGCTGGCAGGCCGGCGCCATGGTCATCGCGCTGGTCGGCATCGCCTTCATCGCCGGCGACCCCAAGATCCAGGGCGACCCCTGGCCCTTTGTCATGGTGGCGCTCGGCGGCCTCTCCTGGGCAGCTGGTCAGGTCCTGATCAAGTCGCTGGGCCCGGTCGGCGGCCTGCGCCTGATCGCCTGGTTCGCCGCCTTTTGCGGCCCGCAGTTTCTGCTCACCTCTCTCGTCTTCGAGGAGGGCCAGTGGCAAGCCGTGACGGCAGCAAGCTGGACCGACTGGTCCAAGGTTTTCTATCTCGCCGTCATCATGACGGCGGGGGGATATGCCCTTTGGTACCGCCTGGTCGGCATCTACCGCCTCAACCAGATCGTTCCCTTCCTGCTGCTCGTGCCGGTGACCTCGATCGCCGGCGGCATCCTGGTGCTGGGCGAGGAGCTTTCCACCAATGTCGCCATCGGCGGCGCCATCGTGCTCGCCGCTGTCACCTTCATTCATCTCTCCCAGGCGCGCCCCCCGGCACTGCGCCCGGGCTCAGGTGAAGCCAAACCGCTGCTTCCGCCCGAAGCCTGATCGCACCGGGCTGACGGGCCCGGCACCCACCGCCTTGGCACGCGATTGCCACACAAAGATCACGGCTTTTCCTGCAACCTGCCTCTTTCCAGCGCTTGACTGGTTTCCGACGGTCGCTGGCCGGGCCGTTCCGCCCGCGCCCCATCCCGGCCGGTCAGGAGAGAGCCATGGTCGTTTCGCCGATGGAACCAGGTACACGCTTCGAACTGCGCGAAGGACATGGCGACGGCGCGACCATCGCAACCTGGGTCCTCGTCGCTGCCGGCCGCGTCGAGGACCAGGTAACCCTCGCCGTGCTCGCACCCGTAGGCCCGCCCGCGACGAACCGCACCTGCCGTTATCTCGTCATGCGCCCGCCCCAGCCCAGCCCTGAACCCCCATCCGAATCGGAGACGCCGCACCATGCTCAACATGCGCAAGCAGGAAGCCCCAAAGCCCTCGGACGCTCCCGCGCCCGTCACGACGCCGAAGTCGGTCTACGACCGCTTTCCCTCGCCGAAGCCTGAGGCCGACGCCATGACCACGACACCCGGGCAGCCCGCCACGCCCGACGACACCGGTCCGACCGATTTCGTCATCGGCCGCGGCACCCGCCTCAAGGGCGAGATCGAGGCCGGCGGCGATGTCATCGTCGAAGGCGAGGTCGAGGCCTCGATCCGCGCCGCCACCATGCGCATCGCCGCGGGCGGTTCGGTCACCGGCGACGTCGATGCCCCCAACGTGGAGGTACGCGGGCGCTTCGAAGGGACCCTCAACGTGCGCGAATGCCTCACCGTCTCCGGCGAGGGCCATGTCTCGGGTACCGTGCGCTACGGCGAACTCAAGGTCGACCGCGGCGCCCGCATCACCGGCGACATCGCCCTGGTCGACGACAAGGCCAAGCCGCACGCCGTAGCCGTCGGGGCGAAGACCGAAGCCTAGCCCCCGCCGGCACCGCCCTCGCCATTCCGCCACAGCTCGATGCCCCGTTCGGCCGTGCGGCCGACGACATAACCGCCGACGCCGACCGTCATCAGGTCCCACAGGCGTTCGGGCAGGTCGAGGGCGATGCCGACGCCGAACATCGCCTGGGCATAGGGCGCGATCAGATAGTTGTTGGCGATACATGAACTCCGACAGCCAGGAGCCGGTGCTGCGTCACGGCGACCTGCTCTACGTCAATCCCTCGATGCCGCCGCGCAGCGGCGACGACGTGCTGATCGAACTGGAAGGCGGCGAGGCCTACATCAAGCGCCTGCTGCGCCGCAGTCCGCGCGAGATCGTCGTGCAGCAGTACAATCCGGCCTGCGAGCTGGTCTTCGACGCCGCGGAAGTGCGCAACATCCATCTCGTCGTCGCGGTCATCAAGGTGCGGGTTTGAACCCCGCCATGGCCGGCCCTTCCGCACCACTGGGTCTGTTGTAAGGTCCCGCAATGACCGTCTCCCTGCCGATATCCAATCCTGATGCCCGCCGCCTCGTCCTCTCCCTCCAGGGCCTTGCCGATCCGCGTCACCGCGCGCTTGATCGCAAGGGCCTCTACGATCTGATCTGGCGCCTGGGCTACGTCCAGCTCGACAGCATCGCCACGGTCGAGCGCGCCCATCACCTCATCCTCTTCTCGCGCTACCGCACCTACCGCCCGCGCGACCTTGATCGCCTGCTCCACAAGGACCGCCTCGTCTTCGAGCACTGGACCCACGACGCCTGCGTCATCCCCACCTGCTGGTACCGCTACTGGCAGCCTCGTTTTGCCCGCCGCCGCGCATCGATGATGGCGAACAACTGGTTCCGCCAGCGCATCGGCGAGGATGCCGATACCGTCATCGCCCGCGTCCGCGACCACGTCGCCGAAAACGGCCTCACCCGCTCGCGCGAACTCTCGGCAGCGGAGGAAGAGTCCAGCAGCGGCCCGTGGTGGGGCTGGGGTCCGGCCAAGTCGGCGCTGGAATACCTCTGGCACACCGGCGAGATCGCCGTCGCCCGCCGCGACAACTTCCAGAAGATCTACGACATTGCCGAACGCGTGATTCCGCCCGAACACCACGGCCCTCCCGTCGATACATTCGAGGAGCGCGAATGGGCCTGTTCCGCTGCCCTCGACCGCCTCGGTTTTGCCACCCAGGGCGAGCTCGCCCGTTACTTCGATGCCTTCTCTCCCGATGTCGCCAGGGCCTGGATCACGGAAAACCGCCACCGCCTCATCCCGGTCGAGGTCGAGGGTGCGCCCGGTCAGAAGTCTCGCAGCGCATGGGCCTGGGCCGATGTCGAGGAACGCCTGGCCGCCGCTCCTCAGGCTCCCGCCGGTCTGCGCGTCCTCGCCCCCTTCGATCCCATCGTGCGCGACCGCAAGCGCTCGCAGCATCTCTTCGGCTTCGATTACCGCTTCGAAGCCTTCGTGCCCGCGCCAAAGCGCCGATACGGTTACTACGTTCTGCCCATTCTGGAGGGCGATCGCCTCACCGGCCGCGCCGACCTCAAGACCGACCGCCAGGCCAGCACCCTCAACCTGCAGGGTCTGTGGTGGGAGCCCGGCGTGCGCCAGGGCTCGGGCCGCCGTGCTGCTCTTGCCGCCGAACTCACCCGGCTTGCCCGCTTCGTCGGCGTCGAAACACTGGTCGACCGTTGCGGCGGCCTCAAAGCTTGAGGTCACTGCGCCGTTGTCTGTGCGGCGCAATGTTCTAGGCTCCCTGCCATGAACGAACTGCGCCCCCTCGTGCCTGCCGGCTTCGATGTGCCCACCGTGCTGGAGCATCCCCGCTTCCGCCTGCGCATGCTCACCATCCACGACCTCATCAGGGACTACGAGGCGGTCATGGTCTCGGTCGAACACCTGCAAGCGACCTACAGCGCCATCTGGGGCGCCGACTGGCCCGCCGGCCTCACCCTGGAAGAAGACCTCATTGATCTGGGCTGGCATCAGCGCGAGTTCACCCTGCGCACCTCGTTCGCCTACACCATGATGGCGCCCGACGAGAGCCGCTGCCTGGGCTGCCTCTACATCAATCCCACGCGCAAGGCCGGCCACGACGCCAGCATCACCATGTGGGTCCGGGCCGACGAACTGGCTTCCGGCCTGGACGCCATTCTCGAAGCCGAGGCCCGGCGCTGGATCGCCAAAGACTGGCCCTTCTCCAACCCCGCCTTCCCCGGACGTTCGATCACGCCCGAGGCCTGGCGCGCTCTCCCTGAGGTCTCCTGATGCAGCTCCCCGGCGTCTTTGATCTCTCCGGCCGCACCGCCTTTGTCACCGGCTCCACCCGCGGTCTTGGCTGGTCGATCAGTTCCTGCCTTGCAACGCTCGGTGCCACCGTGGCGATCAACGGACGCAACCCGGAATCCGTCGCTGCCCGTTGCGCCGTGATCGAGGGCGCAGGCGGCCGCGCCGTCCCGGCCGCCTGCGACGTCATCGACGAGACCGCGCTGGAAGCCACCATGGCCGGTGTCGTGGAGAAAACGGGCAGTCTCGACATCCTGGTCGCCAACGCCGCCGTCTGGGTCGTGCGCCCGCTGGAGGACACCAGCCGCGACGACCTCATGGGCATCCTCGAAACCAAGGTCGGCTCGACCTTCTCGACCGCGCGCCTTGCCGCACCCCACATGAAGGCGCGCCGCTGGGGCCGCATGATCCTGATGTCGGGCATTTCGATCTACGCCACCACCGGCGCCTCTCCCGGCGACACCGCCAGCCAGGGCGCCATGGTCTCGCTGACCAAGGCGCTCTCGACCAAGCTCGGCCCCCACGGCATCACCTGCAACGCCGTCGCGCCGGGCTACTTCCGCACCGACATGAGCAAGGCCCTGCAGGACAGCGAGCGTTTCAACACCTGGCTTTCCGACCGCGTCCCCGCCGGCCGCTGGGGCAAACCCGAGGAGATCGGCTGGACCGTCGCCTTCCTCGCCTCCGACGCCGCCGCCTACATCAACGGCCAGACCCTCATCGTCGACGGCGGCCTCTCGACCTCGCTTTAGAGCTTAGGAGCCCACCACCGGATCGCCGCCGTTGGGGCACAGGAGCTGGCCGGTGTAGTAGCTGCCCGCCGGTCCAACGAGGAAAGCCACGGTGGCGGCGATCTCCTCAGGCTCAGCCCAGCGTTTCACCAGGTTGAGCTCGGCCTCCTCGCGCACCGCGTCCAGGCCGCGCCGCTCGGTCATCGGCGTGCGGACGACACCCGGGGCCACCGCGTTGACCAGGATCCCGAAGGGCGCCAGTTCCTTGGCCCAGCTCTTGGCCGCAGCGATCAGCGCGCCCTTGGCCGCCGAGTAGTGGCTGCCGTCGGTATGGCCGACCTGGCCGCGGTTCGAGGCGATGTTGACGATACGGCCCCAGCGCCGCGCCTTCATGCCCGGCACCACCGCGCGCGTCGCGGCGAAGGCGCCGATCACATGCACGCCGAACATGCGGTCGAGATCGTCATCCTCGATGGCGTCGATCTCGCCCGGTCCGGCAAGCCCGACCCCGGCGTTGTTGACCAGGATATCGATGCCGCCGAACTGGCTCTCGGCTTCCGCGATCGCAGCGGCCAGCCCGTCCCGGTCGCGGATGTCCCGAGGAATGGTGTGGACGCGCCGGCCCTTGCCGATCGCCACACAGGCGGTTTCGGCCAGTTCCTCTTCCTTGAGGTCCAGTGCCACGAGATCTGCGCCCATGTCGGCCAGCATCAGGGCGGTCGCCCGCCCGATGCCGCCGGCTGCGCCCGTCACCAGCGCGACCCGGCCGCCGAGCGCCGCGGTCATGCGGCGTCGCCTTTCAGGATGTCGCGGATCAGCGCCAGCGTCTCCGCACGCCCGTAAAGCGCGACGAAGCTGCCGAAGCGCGGCCCGGTCTCCTGGCCCAGCAGCACCTCGTAGAGCGCCTGGAACCAGGCCCGCAGCGGCTCGAAGCCATGCTCCTTGCCCACCGCATAGACCTCGTCCTGGATCGCCTCGGCATCGGCGTCGGCAGGCAGCGCGTCGATCCGCGCAGCCAGATCCTCGATTGCCTCCCGCTCCTGGGTCGTTGCCGCCCGGTACTTCTTCGCGGGCTTCACGAAGTCCTGGTAGTAGGTCACGGCATAACCGGCCAGCCGGTCGAGCAGCGGTGCGTTCTGCGGCGTCGCGCCCGGCAGGTAGCGGCTGATGAAGCCCCACAGCACGCTCTTGTCCTCGGCGTTGCACACGCTCGCCAGGTTCAGCAGCATGCCGTAGGTCAGCGCCTGGGTTTCCACCGGCGGCTTGCCGGCATGGATGTGCCAGAGCGGGTTGTCGACGCGGGAATCATCCTGGCCGTTGTACTTCTCCAGATAGGTCCCGTAGTCGTCGACGTGACGCGGGATGACATCGAAGTAGAGACGCTTGGCCCGCCGCGGGTTCTGGTACATGAACAGCGAAAGCGATTCCGGCGTACCGTAGCGCAGCCATTCGTCGATCGTCAGGCCGTTGCCGCGCGACTTGGAGATCTTCTCGCCCTTGTCGTCCAGGAACAGCTCGTAGTTGAAGCCGTCCGGCGGGGGCGCGCCCAGCGCCTGGCAGATACGGCTGGAGACCTTGATCGAATCGATCAGGTCCTTGCCCGCCATCTCGTAGTCCACACCCAGGGCATACCAGCGCATCGCCCAGTCGGGCTTCCAGTTGAGCTTGCACTGCCCCCCGGTCACCGGCACCTCGATCTTCGAACCGTCCTCGTCCTCGACGACGATGGTGCCCTTCTCGACATTGCGCTCCAGCGTCGGCACCTGCAGCACGCGCCCGGTCCGCGGCGAGATCGGCAGGAAGGGCGAATAGCTCTTCCGCCGTTCGTCGCGCAGCGTCGGCATCATGATGTCCATGACCGCATCGAAACGCTCCAGCACATGCAGCAGCGCCGCGTCGAACCGGCCCGAGGTGTACCAGTCGGTCGAGCTCTGGAACTCGTACTCGAAGCCGAACTGGTCGAGGAACGAGCACAGCATGGCGTTGTTGTGCTCGCCGAAGCTCTTGTGCTCGGTCGGGAACGGGTTGGGCACCTTGGTCAGGGGCTCCTGCAGGTGCGCCGCCATCATCTCCTTGTTGGGGACATTGTCGGGCACCTTGCGCAGCCCGTCCATGTCGTCGGAGAAGGCGAACAGGCGCGTGGGTACATCGCACAGCGTCTCGAACGCGTGGCGCACCATGGTCGTGCGCGCCACCTCGCCGAAGGTGCCGATGTGGGGCAGCCCGGACGGGCCATAGCCGGTCTCGAACAGCACATAGCCCTTTGCGGGATCGCGGCCGCCGAGCCGTTTGACCAGCTTGCGTGCTTCCTCGAAAGGCCACGCATTGCTGTTCTCGGCAAGCTCCCTGAGCGACATGATCCGTTGGACTCCACAAACGGGGTTGATTGAGGGCGCGGAACCTAGTCGCGCACTCCACCATAAGCAAGCAGGCGGGCCGAGGCCACCTGCCCACAACAACCCGCATCCCGCCCCTTGCCGATACGCAACAGCCGCTATAGTCCGCCCCCATGACGCTTTCCCTCGACGCTGCAACCGGCTGGTTCGAGGCGCCCGTGCTTGTCGCCGGCGCTGCCGGTGCGGTGTGGCTGGATGCCACAGGCGAGATCGAGGAGCTCGAACGCGACGGCGGCCGCGCCCGCTGGGAGCGCGGTCCCGCGCCGCTTATCTGCCACGCCCCTTCCCTGCGCCGCCGCACCGGTGCCCGCGGCGCCCCAGCCTTCGACATCCTGGAACTCTGGGCCTTCGTGCGCCCCGCCGAATTCTGCGTTCCCACGCCGCGCGGCCTGGCCCAGGCGCTGGGCCTGGAGGACCCGCACGACCTCACCGACCAGGCCATCGCCCTGCGCCGCATCGCCGAAACCCTGCTGATCGACCTTGCCGCCTTTGCCGGCCCGGCCCGCACCGCCGCCTCGCGCGTCGCTGCCGCGATGATCACCGGCGGCTGGATGTGGGGCCCCGATGTCGCCATGGCGCTGGGCATCGAATCAGGCCGCGGTGCCTCGCTCGATATCTGGACTCCGCTGGAGGAATGGCAGGAGACCGCCCAGCGCCCCGCTCCCGGACACCTCCCAGTCACCGGTGACGAGGCCCGCCGGCGCCTGGCCGACCTGCTCGATGAGGACGCCGAACCCCGCCCCCAGCAGGCCGAGTTCTCCGCCGCACTCACCTTCGCCTTCTCGCCCCGCCAGGCGGTAGGCGAGCCCGAGGCGGTCATCGCCGAGGCCGGCACCGGCGTCGGCAAGACCCTGGGCTACATCGCCCCGGCGAGCGTCTGGGCCGAGAAGAACGAGGGCGCGGTCTGGGTCTCGACCTACACGCGCAACCTGCAGCGCCAGGTCGATCAGGAGCTCGATCACCTGTTCCCCGATGCCGCGACCAAGGCCAAGCGCGTCGTCGTGCGCAAGGGGCGCGAGAACTATCTCTGCCTGCTCAATCTCGCCGAGGCGACCCAGGTCGTGGCCTCACGCTCCAACGAAGCGATTCCCCTGGGCCTCGTCGCCCGCTGGGCCTCGGCAACCCGCGACGGTGACATGGCCGGCGGCGACTTCCCCGGCTGGCTGGTCGAGCTGCTGGGCCAACGCCGCACCCTGGGCCTGGCCGACCAGCGCGGCGAGTGCATCTACGCCGCCTGCCCCCACTACAAGAAGTGCTTCATCGAACGTTCGATCCGCCGCGCCCGCAGCGCCGATATCGTCGTCGCCAACCACGCCCTGGTCCTGATCCAGGCCGCCATGGCCGGCGATCTGGAGGAATCGGCCCTGCCCCTGCGTTACGTCTTCGACGAGGGCCATCACCTGTTCGATGCCGCAGACAGCGTCTTTTCCGCCGAGATCACCGGTCGCGAGGGTGCCGACCTGCGCCGCTGGCTGCTCGGCGCCGAAGGCCGCCGCAGTCGCGCCCGCGGTCTTGCACGCCGTGTCGGCGATCTCATCGGCGACGGCGGCGAGGAACATCTCGACGCCAGCCTCAAGGGCGCCCGCTGCCTGCCCTCGGAAGGCTGGGCCAAGCGCATCGCCGACGGCACGCCGCGGGGCCCGGCCGAACGGTTTCTCTCGCTCGTGCGCAGCCAGCTTCTGGCCCGCGCCGACAATCCCGAATCCGGCTACGGCCTGGAATGCCCCACCGCGCCGCTGATCGACGGCCTGATCGAGGCCGCCTCCCTGCTTGAGGATGCCCTGGGCGATCTGCAGCGTCCGCTCGCCGCACTCTCCCGCCATCTCGCCCAGCAGCTCGACGACCACGCCGATACCTGGGACAGCGGCACGCGCATGCGCGTCGAGGCCATGGTGCGAAGCATCGACAAGCGCGGCGTTTCGGTGGTGAAGGCGTGGCGCGCCATGCTCAACGAACTCGCCCACGAGACGCCCGAGGAGTTCGTCGACTGGTTCGCCCTTGAGCGCTTCGAGGGTCGCGAGATCGACATTGGCATGCACCGCCACTGGAAGGACCCCGGCATCCCCTTTGCCAACGAGGTTGCCTCCCGCGCTCACGGTATCGCCATCACCTCGGCCACGCTGCGCGATGCCTCGGGCGAGGACGACGGCTGGGCGATGGCCCGCCTGCGCACCGGCCTGCGCCACCTGCCCAACCAGCCCGCCGAAATCGCCGTCGCCTCACCCTTCGACTACCCCAAGCTGACCCGCGTCCTGGTGGTCAACGACGTCAAGAAAAACGACGGCGCCCAGGTCGCCGCCGCCTTTCGCGAGCTGTTCCTGGCTTCGGGAGGCGGCGCACTCGGCCTCTTCACCGCCATCTCCCGCCTGCGCGACGTCCATCGCCGCACCGCCGAGGCCCTGGAACACGCCGGGCTGGCGCTCTACGCCCAGCATGTCGACGCCATGGACACCGGCACCCTGGTCGACATCTTCCGCGCCGAGGAGGATGCATGCCTGCTGGGCACCGACGCGGTGCGCGACGGCGTCGACGTCCCCGGCCGTTCCCTGCGCCTCATCGTCTTCGACCGTGTGCCCTGGCCGCGCCCCGACATCCTGCACAAGGCGCGCCGCCAGTCCTTCGAGGGCAACCGCTGGGACGACATGCTCGCCCGCCTGCGCCTGCGCCAGGCCTTTGGCCGCCTGGTCCGCCGCGGCGACGACCACGGCGTCTTTGTCATGCTTGATTCCGCCCTGCCGACACGCCTGACCACCGCTTTCCCGCCCGGCGTCGAGATCGAACGCATCGGACTGGCCGACGCCGTGGCCGCAGTACGCAGCCACTTGCAGCGTCCCGAGCCCTGATTCGGTGATCAGCGGGCATACCTCGACAAAGCCCCGCCTCATACCTACATTCCGCCCAATCCTGACGCGGACGCACCGGCGTACCGCTATTCTCACGTGAAGGCCCAGATCCCATGTCCCAGCTCGACCCCCATGCCGCGCTCATCTACACCATGGTCATTGTCTCGGCCGCCGACGGCGACATGGATGATTCCGAGATGAAGGCCATCGGCCAGACCGTGCAGCGGCTCCCGGCCTTCAAGGACTTCGATGTGAACGAACTGCCCAAAGTCGCCCAGTCCTGCGCCAGCCTGCTGGCCGGGGAGGACGGGTTCGATACGGTGCTCACCGTCATCGCCGAGGCACTTCCCGCGCGCCTGCGCGAAACCGCCTATGCCATCGCCTGCGACATCGCCGCGGCCAATCTCGATGTCGACGAGGAAGAGATGACCGTGCTGCAGCAGATCCGCTGGCGCCTCGACATCGACCGCCTCATCGCCGCTGCCATCGAACGCGGCGCCCGGGCGCGCCACCAGACCGTGTGATCCCTGCCTGACGGGCGGCGCCTTGTCTTAGCCCGTGCGCCTTGCGCAATGTTATGCTGACCACGCCGCGCTGCGGAGAGGACGGCAATCCATGTGGGACGATCCGTATCTGGTGCCCATCGTTGTCATCGGCGGTTTCTTCATCGGCGTGATCGGCTTCCTGATCCACAGCGTCCGTGGGCCGTCCAAGGAGGAGCGGTTCCTGCGTTACGGCGAGCGCATGGAGGAACCTCTGACGCATCGTCGCCACGACAGCGGCCTGGGTGTCGCAGGCGATAGTGGCTGGGGTACGGCCGGCGGCGGCTGGGACGGTGGCGATTTAGGCGGAGGCGACGGCGGAGGCGGCGACAGCGGCGGACACTGAAGCCGCGCAGCCCGCCGCTCCGAAGTTGCAAGGTTGCAACCTCTCCATCGCGGTCGTACCCCTTCGGCTCAGCCTTCGGGAACACACCCATGCAGCCGACCGAGTTCTTCTCCGCCACCTATGCCGAAGCGCGCACCCGCTTCCTGGATGCCGCCGCGCAAGCGGGCTTCACAGCCCGTCATCACGTCCATCCCCTGAGAGGACCGGGCGGCGAGGAACTGGCCACCGATGTCGTGCGCATCGGTCCCGATGACGCCTCCCGTGTCCTCCTGACCATTTCGGGGACCCATGGCGTGGAGGGCTTCTGCGGATCGGGCGTCCAGGTCGGCGTCCTGCGCAGCGGCCGCTGGCGTGAGCTGCCCAACGACACCGCCCTGGTGCTGGTCCATGCGATCAACCCACATGGATTTGCCTGGCTGCGCCGGATCACCGAGGACAATGTCGACCTCAACCGCAATCACGTCGATCACGGCGCGCCCTATCCGCAAAACCCCGGCTACAGCGCCCTGCGCAATGACATCTGCCCGGACCAGTGGAACGGGGTGAGCCGCACACGGGCCATGGCCCGGCTGCAGGCCTATGCCGACGAACACGGCTACATGGCGATGAAGCAGGCTGCCACAGGCGGCCAGTACGAGGACGAAAAGGGCATCTTCTATGGCGGCAAGACGCTGACCTGGTCGGCCCGCACGCTCTACGCCATCATTGAAGAACACACAGCCCGTGCCCGCCATGTCGGCGTCATCGACTACCACACCGGCCTTGGCCCCTATGGCTATGGCGAACTCCAGGGCGATGCCCTCACCGGCGATCCCGCCCAGGGCCGCCTGAAAGCCTGGCTCGGCGACGGGGTTACCGCCACCGACGACGGCACCTCATCCTCGCCCCCGCTTTATGGCTGCAACGACGTCGGCATCCGCGAGCACCTGCCGGCCGGCGTGGAGCTCACCATGGTCACCCTGGAATACGGCACCAGCCCCAGCGAGGAGGTGCTCGACAGCCTGCGCGCCGATTGCTGGCTCCACGCCCACGGCGATCTCGACAGCGAGCAGGGCCGCGCGATCAAGGCCGAGATCCGCCGCTGCTTCTATCCCGACGCAGACGACTGGAAGCAGATGGTCTGGGAACGCGCCATCGACACCGAAGCCAGGATGCTCGCCGGCCTGGCCTCGCTCGACTAGGTACTACGCGCGCGCATCCAGCACACGCCGGATGAAACCGTCGTGGGCGGCATCCGCCATCCAGCGGGTAATGCCGACGATGCCGTTGTCGCGGTCGACCCAGACCAGATGGCCGCCATTGCCCAGCGCAAAGAAGCTGCTTTCAGGCGCTGACGGATACATCCCTCTGCCTGTGTTGAGCCACCAAAGGAAGCCGTAACGCGGCTCGATGGCGCTGGGCGTGGTGCAGAGATCGACCCAGCGCTCCGACAGAATCCGCCGCCCTCCCCAGTGACCGCGATTCAGGAACAGCAGGCCGAAGCGCGCCAGATCATCGGCCGACACGAACATGCCTCCGCCCCAGTGGCCGCCACCCGAGACCGAGAGCATCTCCTCGCCGTCGATCGTCACCGTGGAGTTGCGGTAGCCGTTCCACGAAAGTTCCTGCGAAGCCCCGATCGGATCGAGGATCGCCTCGCGCGCCACCTCCGGCAGGGGTCGCCGGAAGAGATGCAGCAGGGCTAGGGCCAGCACGTTGACCCGCACGTCGTTGTATTCCCAGAAGCTGCCGGGCGCCTGGAGGTCGCGGTGTGTCGCCTTCTTCGAGTTGTCCTTGCCGAAGACATCGCGGTTGCGGTCGACCAGGTCGGGCTTGTCCCACAGCGTGCCTTCCCACTCACTCGCCTGCTGCAGCAGGTGCCGCCAGGTGATCGCGCCGTTGTGGGGGCCGTCGAAATGGCCGCTCTTCACCTTGGCCCCGACCGGCTCGTCCAGATCGGAAAGCAGGCCGCTGTCGAAGGCCACGCCGGCCACCGCGGCAAGCATGCTCTTGGTCACCGAAAACGTCATGTCGATGCGGTGGGGATCGCCCCAGGCCGCGACGATCGCTCCGTCCTTCAATACCAGTCCCGAACATGGCCCCCGATCCTTCGTCGGGCCCAGCGTCTCGCCCCAGTCCCGGTCCTGGAAGGCGCTGGCCGCCAGATAGGCATCCAGGCTCTCGGGCACGCCGCTGTCGTGGCGCTCCGCCCAGGCGCAGGCCTCCTGCAGCCTGGCGGCATCGAAGCCCGCCGCTGCCGCGTCACGTTCGGGCAATGGCGCCATCAGAACGTCTCCTTCCAGGGTCGCAGTTCCAGCTCCCAGGCCCAGGAGGAGCGGTCCTGGCGATGGAACTGCAGATAACTCTGCGCAATCGCGTCGGGATGGAGCGCCGCATCGTCCCCCCGTCCATCGCCGTCCTTGGCGATGCCACCGTCGATCACGAAATGGCCGATGTGGATGTTCTGCGGATGCAGTTCGCGCGCCATGGATTGCGCCAGCCCGCGCAGGGCGAACTTGCCCATCGCGAAGGGCGCTGACTTCGCATACCCCTTCACACCCGCGGAGGCGCCGGTGAACAGGATCGTGCCGCGGCCGGCCTTGAGCATGCGCTGCGCAGCATGCTGGCCCATCAGGAATGCGCCGTAGGCGCAGACCATCAGCGTCTTCTCGACTGCGTCCTGGTCCAGTTCCACAAAAGGCCCGCGCACCCGGAAGCTGGGGTTGTAGATCGCGAGTTCCGGTGTCATGCCGTCGGCATCGAGCGCATCGAACAGCCCGGCCATCTCGTCCCGGTCTGCCGCATCGCAGGCATAGACCTTCGCTCCGGTCTCCTCGGCCAGTGCCGAAAGCTTGTCGGTGTTGCGCGCGGCCAGCGCCACCGCCATGCCTTCCTTGTGCAACAACCGGGCGAGCGAAGCCGAAAGCCCGTCCCCCACGCCTAAGATCAGCGCCCGTTCCTTGGCCATGGCCGCATACCCTCTGTCTTTCCGTTATCCCCCGGCTTTACCGAAGGATGGCAAAGCAATCCTACAGATGATCCCGTTTCACGTCGTGGTTCCACCTGCGCGCAAAGATACGCTTGTCGCCTTCGAAGGCTTCCAGATCGGTTGCGATATGGAAGGCCTCCCGCGACACCGTGACCGTCATCTGCGAAGTCGTCGTGACATCCCAATCGCCGCGCGTGCGCCGGCTGTGCCAGGTCCAGGTGCCGCGCGCCGAGGTCGGATCGCCCTCGGTGATGGAGAGCTCCACCCGGGCGCCGTCAGCCAGGGTCAGCCCGAGGCCCGGCATGCGATAGACGCCGCCGTCCTCGACCACGCGCACGACCTGCTCGCCACTCGCCATGTTGCGTTCGACATGACGCGTGCCGGTGCCGGGCACCACCTCGATCATCTCCGGCAGCGGTGCCATTTCCGGCGGCGCGAAATCCGGCACGTCCTTGTCCTCTCCGCGCGGCGGCCGCACCGGCAGGCAGAGCGTGCTGCGTCCCGTTGCCAGGGTCATCGTCACTGACTCCGGCGAGGGCCAGGCCATCGGCCAATAGCTGGTCGAGACCGCCACGCGAATGCGGTGGCCCGCCGGAAAGGCATGGGCCAGATCGTTGAGCTGTACTTCCACATCCACCATCGCACCGGTTTTCATCCCGCGCGGCTTCTCGTGGCTCTTGCGATGGCTGAGGTTGAGCAGGCCATAACTCACACGCAGCGAACTGCCGTCGGGCGCGACATCGTTGAGCCGCACGGCGACCATGCCCTGCTCCTTGTCGATCGCCAGACGCAGGCGCACCACCGGCGCGCCCAGCACCTCCAGCCGTTCCTCGAGCGGCGCGGTATCGAAGCACAACGAACGGGCATCGTCCTCGCGCTGGTCCGTCGCCAGGTCCGGGCTCGAGCCGCCCAGGCCATAGGGACACCAGACACCGCCCGCAGCGCCCATGGTCAGCGGCGTGCTGTGTTCGAGCATGGTCGAGCGCCGCTTCTTCTGCGCCAGCCCGTCGCTGTTGAGGTGGAACACCTGCTCACCGATGTTGCCCGAGGGCCATGCCGGCTCGGTCACCCAGCGCCCCCTGGACATCGCCAGGCAGGCATCGGGCGCCTGCGGCTCATCCAGCCAGACGCGATACATCGGCTCGTTCATCACGCCGTTGTTGTCATCCTTCAGCCAGTGATCCCACCAGCGCAGGCTCTCCTGCATCCAGCCGATGGAGGGGCCGGGAATCGCGTCCTGCGGATACTTGTGGCCCCACGGTCCCACCAGCCCCTTTCGCGGGCATTGCAGGTTCGCCAGCATCCGCGGGATGGCATTGGAATAGCCGTCGGCCCAGCCGCCCACCGCATAAACCGCGCAGGTGATATCAGCATAGTTCTCGCAGACCGATCCCTGCTTCCAGTAGGCATCGCGCCGCTGGTGCTCCTGCCAGATGGTCGCTGCCACCGGCTCCCAGCTCTCCAGGCGAGCGAGCCACTGTTCCTTCCAGCGCTCGCCCTGGATCTCCGGATCGCCCTGTCGCGCCATGAACTCGAAGAAACCCGAACCCCAGAAGAAGTTGTCGACCAGCATCGTGCCGCCCATGAAGTGGATATCGTCGGCGTAGCGGTCGTCGGTCGAACAGTGGGTGATGATCGCCTTCAGCGCCGGCGGGCGATGCGCGGCGACCTGCAGGCTGTTGAAGCCGCCCCAGGAAATGCCCGTCATGCCCACCTTGCCGGTGCACCAGGGCTGGGCCGCGATCCAGGCGATCGCCTCCACCGCGTCCTGCTGTTCCTGTGGCGTGTATTCGTCCGTGATCGTGCCTTCGCTCTCACCCGTGCCGCGGATATCGAGACGGATGGCGGCATAGCCGTGGCCTGCCCACCAGCGGTGGCGCGGATCGTCCCAGGCCCGCGTGCCGTCACGCTTGCGGTAGGGGATGTATTCCAGGATCGCCGGCACCGGCTTGGTCTCGGCATCCTGCGGTATCCAGATGCGCGCGGACAGCCGCGTACCGTCGCTCATCGGCACCCAGACATGCTCGATCTCCTTCACCGCGCACGGAAATTCCGTCACCATTCTGGGCTGCGTCGCCTGCGTCACCATCATGCCTGTCTCCTCGCGTTCAGACGCCGTCCCGCGGCACCGTATGGCTCCATGTCCGGTGGAAGAAGGGTTTGCCCTCGTCCCAGGTCTCCAGTTCGGCATCGACGATGAAGTTCTCTTTCGTCGCCCGCACCGTGTAGGAGCTCTTCACCTTGATGTCCCAGCCTTCCCGCTTGCGCGTCGAGGTAGCATCCCAGCGGGCCAGCGCCGAAAGCGGATCGTCGTCCTTGATCCGGTACTGCACGTTCAGGCTCTCGGAACACTCCAGGTCGATGGCGTCGAAACGCCAGGTGCCGTGGTCCTCGATCTGGTCGGTGATGGTCTCACCCGTGATCAGGTCGCGTGTCACCGTGCGCGCCGAACGGCCGGGCGTGACCACCGTGCGCGCTGTCGGCGTCGCCATCTCGGGCGGACCGAAGGGATCGCCGCCGTCGTCGCCCTGGGGCGTGCGCTCCGGCAGGGTCAGGTCGCAGGCATGGACCGTCAGTGCCACCGCCTCCGGCGAGGGCCAGATCACCGGCCAGTAGGCCGTCGAGATCGAGACCCGCACGCGATGACCCGCCGGGAAGGACCAGGCCATGTCGTTGAGCCTCACCTCCACGTCCATGGGCTGGCCCACGGGTATCGCATCGAGATGCTCGTGGTCGTTGCGGTGGGTCAGGTTGAGCAACTGGTAGGTCACCCGCGCCGCCGTGCCGTCGGGCGCGACGTCGACCAGGCGCACCGCCAGAAAGGCCTGCGGCTTGTCGACCGAAACCTTCAGCTTCACCACGCCCTGCCCCATGAATTCGAAGCGCTCATCCAGCGCCCCGGTCTCGAAGACCAGCGACCGGCCGTCGTCCTCGCTCTGGTCCACCGCCAGGTCCGGGCTGGTGCCGCCCAGGCCATAGGGGCACCAGTTGCCTCCCGTGCTGCCCACCGTCTGGCGTGCCTTCACCGTCACCGGTGCGTTGCCGTCGGCAAGCAGGCTCCAGGAACGTGCGCCGATGCGTGGCGATGGCCAGGAAGGCTCGCTCACCCAGCGTCCTTCTGCCATCTGCAGCATGGCGTCGGGCACGCTGGGTTCGCGCATCCACACCCGGTACTGCGGCTCCTCCATGATCCCGTTGTCGATGCCCTTCAGCCAGTGGTCCCACCACTTCAGGCTCTCGTGCATCCAGTCGATCGCCGGGCCGGGTACGCCGATGTGGGGGTACTTGTGCCCCCACGGGCCCACCAGACCCTTCTTCGGTCCCTTCAGGTTCGCCAGCAGGCGCGGGATGGCATTGGAATAACCGTCCTCCCAACCGCCCGCGGCATAAACGGCGCAGGTGATGTCGTCGTGGTTCTCGCACACCGAGCCGTGTTTCCAGTAGGCGTCGCGCCGCTGGTGCTGCAGCCAGATGGTGGAGGCAACCGGCTCCCACTGCTCAAGCCGCTCGCGCCACTGCTCGCGCCAGCGCTCGCCCTGGATTTCCGGATCGGCCGAACGCGCCATGAACTGAAAGAAACCCGCCCCCCAGAACCAGTTGTCGAGCGTGATGGTGCCCCCCATGAAATGCACATCGTCGGCATAACGATCGTCGGTCGAACACAGGGTGACGATGGCCTTCAGGGCCGGCGGCCGCAGCGCCGCGATCTGCAGCCCGTTGAAGCCGCCCCACGAGATGCCGGTCATGCCCACGCTGCCGCTGCACCAGGGCTGGGCGGCCAGCCAGGCGATGGCGTCAAAGCCGTCCTGCAGTTCCTGCGCGGTATATTCATCGGTGATCAGGCCTTCGCTCTCGCCGGTTCCGCGGATGTCCAGGCGCACCGCGGCATAGCCGTGGCCGGCCCACCAGGGGTGCATGGTGTCGTCGCGCGGCCGTGTGCCGTCACGCTTGCGGTAGGGGATGTATTCCAGGATCACCGGAACGGGATGGTCCTCGGCGTCCTCGGGCAGCCACACCTTGGCCGACAGGCGCACGCCGTCGGGCATGGGCACCCACATGTGTTCGATCTCGCGCACCTTGTGCGGGTAGTCGGTCACGATTCTGGGCTGAAGCGGCTTGTTCACGTCTGGGGTCCCGTCGCTGGTCAAGGGCGGCGGCACCTTGGCATGGCGACTGACAAGCGGACAATGGCCCTGGGTTACAGGAAGCTGCGGGCGCCCTCTTCCGTCACGATCCAGTCGAGCGGCTGGTCATGGTCGTCGTGCGGCAC
>CALGGB010000191.1 GCA_937880925.1 uncultured Rhodospirillaceae bacterium
TCGGCCGGGCCGGGGCCGCCGACCCACCACAGCTTCTCCTCATGGAAGCGCACCAGGATGCCGTCCTCCACGACGCCGCCGTGCGGGTAGAGCAGGAAGGAGAACTGGCAGCGGCCGTCCTTCAGGCCCGAGAGCTTGCGCGGCGTGCAGCGGGCGATCAGCGCCATGGCGTCCGGCCCGGTGATCTCCACCACCTCCTCGCCGGTCACGTCCCACAGCCCGGCGTTGCGGCGCATGGACCAGTATTCCTCCACCGGATCGGTGAAGCGGTCGGGCTTGAGATAGGTGTTGTGGACCTTGAAGTCGCTCGTGAGTTCGCTGATGACCGGCCAGAAGGCGGTGCGCTTCAGGCCGTCCTTCAGACGGTTGGACCTGGGCGAAAAGGGCGGGCCGTCGATGACGAGGTTGACGTTGGTGCGCTGAAGCATCGTTGCCTTCTAGAAGTTGACGTAGCGGGTCGCCGCATGGGGTTCGAGCAGTCGGGTGTGCTGGGCGATGGCCTCCTCGGAGAGGTCGGCGGCGGGCGGGGTTTCCAGGATCAGGTTGCCGGTGTGCCTGCCGCGCACGACCATGGCGGAGACGGGTGGGCCTTCCGTGGTGGCGATACGGCCGGGCAGATAGCGGATGCAGATGCCGACGCGCGGGGCGTCCGTCGTATTGGGGCCTGAGCCATGGGCGAGCAGGGCGTGGTGCAGCGACATCTCGCCCGGCGCCAGCACGTCGTCGATCAGCGCGTAAGACGTAAGGTCGATCCTGGCCGTCTGGCCATGGGAGAGCATGTTGTCTGGCGCATAGGTGTTCTCGTGCGCGATGAGGCGCAGCTTGTGCGTACCCAGCGCGAACTGCATGCAGCCGTTCTCGCGGGTCGCCGGGGTCAGCGCCACCCAGGCCGTGACGATGTCGGGAGGATCGAGATACCAGTAGCCCGCGTCCTGGTGGAACGAGATGTGGCGCGTCTCGCCCGGCGCCTTGCGCCAGATGTCGGCGCTCATGACCATGATGTCGGGGCCGACCACCGGGGCCACCGCATCGAGAATCGCAGGCGTGCGCACCAGCGCGTCCATCCAGGTGAACAGCAGGTAGGACTTGTAGATCCAGGGGTGCCTCACCGGCGCCACCTGCTCGGGCCGCACGGCGTCGATGCGCGCCAGAATCCCGGCGGCGGCCTCGGGCGACAGCACGCGGAAGGGTCCGCTGCAGCCGTTGTCGTCGTAGGCCGCGGCGGGCAGGCAAAGCGGCGCGTTCACGATGGCAGTCCCGCGTGGCCGCTGTCGGAAAAGCCCAGGGCGTGGGAGATGTCGGTGGCGGCCTGCAGCACCGCACGGGTGGCGACGGCGACGTTGTCCTCGCCCATGCGCTCGGCGGGACCGGCCACACCGACTCCGGCGACCACGGTGCCGGACTGGCTGCGGATCGGTGCCGCGACGCCAACCACGCCCTGGCGCCATTCGCCGCGGGTCAGGGCGTAGCCCTTTTCACGCACCTCGGCCAGGGCAGCGGCCAGGGCGTCGGGCGTGGCGACGGTCAGTTCGGTGTGCCGGCGCATGTCGCGGCTGGCCGCGGCGACCTCGGCCTCGCCCAGGCATGCCAGCATGGCCCGTCCGGTCGCCGTGCAGTAGGCCGGAACACGGTCGCCGATGCGGATGTAGGCGCGCACCGCCTGCTGGCTGTCGATGCGGTCGATGTAAACGGCATCGCCGTCATCGAAGATCGAGAGATGCACCGACTCGCCGGTCTTCTCCTGCAGCCCGCGCAGCACCGGCGAGGCGACACCGCGGATGTCGAAACGGTCGAAGACGCGCATGCCCATTTCCCACAGCCGCAGCGTCGCCTCGTAGGAGCGCGATTCGGGCACCTGGCGCACGTAGTGCATCTCGCTCAGCGTCTGGAGCAGGCGGTGGGCGTTGCTCTTGGTCATGTCGCAGACGGCCGCGATCTCGCCCAGCGCACGCGGGCGCGGGCTCAGCGCGAGGGATTCCAGCACCCGGATGGCCTTGACCACCGTCTTTTCCATGCAGCGTTCCCCTTTGCAGGGCTACATCTGTAGATTCCAGATATTGGAACGACATATCGAATCTTGAAAGCATCATCTCTCTTGGGATAGGAATCCGCAACACCACCGTTCGCGGGGGCGCCGGCCCGCCGCACAGACAGGAGACCCAGCCGATGGCCAAGTTCTATTTCGACGACGATGCGGACCTCTCGCTGCTGGAGGGCAAGACGGTCGCGATCATCGGCTACGGCAACCAGGGCCGCAGCCAGGCGCTGAACATGAAGGACAACGGCATCAAGGTTGTGGTGGGCAACATCGAGGACGCCTATGCGCAGACCGCCCGCGAGGACGGCTGGGACCTGATGACGATCGAGGATGCCGCCGCTGCCGCCGACGTCCTGATGATGCTGACCTCCGACGACAGCCAGCCCGAGGTCTATGAGAACTGGATCAAGAAGAGCCTGAAGAAGGGCGACGTCATGTGCTTCGCCCACGGCTTCAACATCAACTACAAGGAGATCGTCCCCGGCCCCGACGTCGATGTCGTCATGGTCGCCCCGCGCATGCTGGGCGAGGGCGTGCGCGCGACCTTCTTGGAGGGGCGCGGCTTCCCCAGCCTGATCGCCGTCGCCCAGGACGCCAGCGGCAAGGCCCACGAGATGTGCCTGGCGATCTCGAAGGTGATCGGCACGACCAAGATGGGCGTGCTGGAATCGAGCTTCGAGGAGGAGGTGATGATCGATCTTTTCGAGGAGCACCAGCCCAGCCTCTATGGCCTGCGCGCCATGTACAAGGCGCTGGTCGAGGCCGGCTGCTCGCCCGAGGCGGTGATGCTCGATCTCTACGCTTCCGGCGAGGGCGTGAAGTTTGCTGAATACGGCCGTGACCTCGGCGCCTTCGAGCGCATGAAACGCACCAGCATGACCGCCCAGTACGGCCACCTCGTCTGGTCCAAGCAGTACTTCGACGAGGAGAAGACGCTGGCCGGGATGCGCGAGATGATCGGCAAGATCAAGGACGGCAGCTTCATCCAGGCGCTCAAGGCCGAGCGCGCCAAGAACGACAAGGCGATCGACCAGACCTGGGCCGACAACAACGCCGAGGAGATGATCAAGAAGGAGCACGAGCTCTACCAGCTCCTCGGCCGCCGCCCCAAGGGCAGCCCCGCGCCGGGCGAGGACAAGGGCTGAACGGGCGCGTCAGCGTGACTGAACCAACTCCGGGTCAACCACTGGTTCTCCTTCCCCCCTTGAGGGCGAAGGCCGGGATGGGGGTTAAGGCGCGCAGCGCCTCGGTCCGCCCCAGGATCGTCCGTTCGTTCGGTGCGGTTCCCCCCCACCCTAACCCTCCCCCTCCAGGGGGGAGGGGATCGGGAGTTCTCACGATGCGTTCAGGTTCGCCCGGGCGGATCCAGCCATGAGCCGCTACCGCCTGGGCATCGACATCGGCGGCACGTTTACCGACCTCCACGTCATGGAGGAGGGCACGGGCAGGCTCTATGCGCTGAAGACGCCCTCGACGCGCGAGGATCCCTCGCTGGCTGTCGCCAACGGCATCGAGGAGCTGGAGCGGCGCTACGGCATTGCGCCGGCCGACATCGCCTACTTCGCGCATGGCACCACGCTGGCGGTCAACACCCTGCTGGAGCGCAACGGTGCGAAGGCCGGCGTGCTGATGACCAAGGGCTTCACCGATACGCTGGAGCTGCGCCGTCTGCGCCTCTCCAAGGCCAACGACTTCTTCGTGCCCAAGCCGGTCTCGCTCGTGCCGCGCCGTCGCGTAAAGCCTATCGACGAGCGCATGCTGGCCGATGGCCGGGTACGCAAGGCCATCGAACGCGAGGATGTCGAGGTCCAGGTCGCCGCCCTGCTGGAGGATGGCATCGAGACCCTGGCGATCTCCTTTCTTCATGCCCACCAGAACCCGGCGCACGAGGCGCAGGCCAAGGCCTGGATCGAGGAGAGCTTCCCCGATCTCTATGTCTGCACCTCCTCGGAGGTCTGGCCGCAGCAGCGCGAATACGAACGTTCGCTCATCAGCGTCATCAACGCCTATGTCGGGCGGCGCATGAAGGCGTATTTCAACACCCTGGAAAGGCGCACCGCCGGCCTGGGCATGACCTGCCGGGTCTTCTCGACCAAGTCGAACGGCGGCGTGATGGCGGTTTCCAGCGCTGCCGAACGGCCGGTCGAGACGCTGCTCTCGGGCCCGGCATCGGGTGTCATCGGCGCGGCCTACATCGGGCGGCTGATCGGCGACCCCAACATCGTGACGCTCGACATGGGCGGCACCAGCGTCGATGTCTCGATCATCCAGAACGAGATCCGCTATTCCAGCGAGAACACCGTCGGCGACTTCCCGGTCATCATGCCTGCGGTCGATGTCTCGGCGGTCGGTGCGGGCGGCGGCTCCATCGCCTGGACCGATGCCGAGGGCGTGCTGAAGGTCGGCCCGGAAAGCGCCGGCGCCAATCCCGGCCCGGCCTGCTACGGTCGCGGCGGCACGCGTCCGGCGGTGACCGACGCCTACATGACCGCCGGCATCATCGCGCCCGACCGGTTCCTGGGCGGCGAAATGCAGCTCGACCGCGATGCCGCCCACCGCGCCATCGATTCCATCGCGGGCGTGCTGGGCATGGGACGCCGCGAGACGGCCGATGCCATTCTCCAGGTCACAACGGCCAACATCTATGCCGAGCTGCTGCCCCAGATGGCGCGCCGTGGCGTCGACACCACGGGGTTCTCCATGCTCGCCTATGGTGCGGCGGGACCGACGCAGACCTTCATGCTGGCGCGCGAACTCAACATGCGCCGCGTCATTGTGCCGCCCTCGCCGGGCATCCTCTGTGCCCTGGGCTGCCTCGTCGCCGATCTGCGCGCCGATTTCGTGCAGAGCATCTGGCGCGAGGCCGACGCCATGCCCGACGAGGAGCTGCAGGCGATCTACACCCGCCTGGAAAGCCAGGCCCGGGAATGGCTCGCCCAACAGAACGTCGACCTGGAGCAGGTCTATATCCTGCGCTCGGCCGATCTCTGCTACGTCGGCCAGTCCTACGAGGTGAACGTGCCGTTCCCCGACACGCCGTCCGACGCGCTGACCACGCACGAGGTGGCGGGCTGGTTCCACAGGCAGTACGCCCGCGTCTATGGCTATGCCGACAACGACACGCCCGCGCGTCTGCTGGAGGCCCGCCTGCAGATCGTCGGCGTCACGCCCAAGCCCGCCATCCAGCTTGTTGCCAGCACCCAGGAGGCGCCGGAGGGCCCGCTGGAGAAACGCACGATTTTCGAGCACGGAGAGGAGGTCGAGGCCGATGTCTGGCGGCGCGGCAGCCTGAAACACGGTGCGGTCTACGAAGGCCCCATGGTCGTGGAGCAGTACGACACCACGATCTACATTCCGCCGGGTTTCCGTGTGAGTGTGGACGACCACGCCAACCTGATCGGCGAACTGCCATGATGAACGACAAGATCCGCCTGGAGATCCTGCTCAACCGTTTCCAGGCCATCGTCGACGAGATGGCCCAGGTGGTCTCGCGCACGGCCCACACCGTCTTCGTCAAGGAGACGCAGGACTACGGCGCCGTGCTCGTCTCGCGCGGTGGCGAGGTGTTTGCGGCGCCGCGCCGCTACGGCGTGCTGATGATGATCGGCATGCCCATGGAGGCCGCCATCGCGGCCTGCGGCGATGACATCAAGGAAGGCGACGTCTTCATCTCCAACGATCCCGACGCAACCAGGGGCATGGCGACGCATCTTTCCGACGTCTATCTGTGGAAGCCGATCTTTGTCGACGGCAAGCTGCTGTGCTGGACCTGGACCTTCATCCACGTCAGCGACATCGGCGGGCGCGTGCCGGGTTCGATCGCGCCGTCCTCGACCGAGGTCTTCCAGGAGGGCCTGCGCATCCCGCCGCAGAAGCTCTATGCCGCCGGCGAACTCAACAAGCCGCTGCGCGAGATGATCCTGATCAACACGCGTACGCCCGACCAGAACTGGGGCGACATGAAGGCCTGCCTGGCGGGCCTGGCCACGGCCGAGAAGCGGGTCCACGAACTGGTCGCCCAGTATGATTTCATGACCATCGACGCCACGGTCGACCAGGTGCTGGACTACGCTGAGACCCAGGCGCGCCGCGTCATTTCCCATGTGCCCGACGGCACCTATCGCTACACCGATTACATCGAGGCCGACATGGTGGGTCTCGGCCTGGTGCGCATCCACGTCGCCATGACGGTGAAGGACGGCGAGATGCTGCTCGACTTCACCGGCACCGCGCCCCAGGTGCGCGCGGCGTTGAACATCCCGACCTACGGCCATCACGGCCACTGGATGCTGATCACCGGGCTGGTCAACTGGATCTGCACGCAGGAGCCGGGCATCGCCTACAACGCCGGCATCGTGCGCCCGCTCAAGGTGAAGATCCCCAAGGGCACCATCCTCAACCCCGAGCCGGGTGCGGCCTACGGCGCGCGTTACGCCACCAGCCACAAGGTCTGCGACGTCACCGTCGGCGCGCTCGCCCAGGCGGTGCCGATGGAACTGCCGGCGACGGACTCAGGGCAGGGTTCGATCCTTCTGGTCTCCGTGCCCGATTTCAAGACAGGCGGCCACAAGGTGTCGGTGGTGCAGCCCATCGTCGGCGGCTCGGGCGGCCGTCCGGTCGATGACGGCGTCGACGGCACCATGGTGATCCTGAATTTCCTGAAGAACATCCCGACCGAG
>CALGGB010000192.1 GCA_937880925.1 uncultured Rhodospirillaceae bacterium
TGCCATGAAAAGGGCAGATCGGCGAGGATCTATGTGATCATCCGGGATGGAACACGTAAGGCTTTGCAGAAAGGCGATGACGTCGGCCTTTTCCGTGCCGCTCAGCGTAAAGCCGATCACCAACGAGGACTTGTGCGAGGTGCCCGGAAAGCGGCCGGCATTGGCATAGTTGTCCAGCACGTCAGACAGGGTGGCGACCGAGCCGTCGTGCATGTAGGGCGCCGTCAGGGCAACATTGCGCAAGCTGGGGGTCCGAAAGCGGCCGATGTCCTCGGGCCGCAGGGTAAAGGAAGCGATGCCGTCGCCCCCCGGCAGCACCGGGTTGTGCAACCCGGTGTTGTGAAACCCGCGCTCGACCATCTTCATGCGCGAGGTGACGATGTTGTCGGTGAAGTTGAAGCCGCCGTGGCAGTGATAGCATTCCAACCTTTCGCCAAAAAACAGGTTCTCCCCCCGTTTGGCCGCGTCTGAAATTGCGGCAGGGTCGCCCTCGCGCTTGAACTTGTCATAGGGCGCGTTGGCCGAGATCAGGGTGCGTTCAAAGGCCGCGATGGCGCGGGTGATGGTGAACAGGTCTGGGGCGGGGCGATCCGGAAAGGCCAACGGGAAAGCATCGGCGTAGAAGGGATCGGCGGACAGCCGGTCAAAGATCGCCGTCTCCGCGCCCGCGCTGCCCATCTTGACGGGGGCGGTGCCGAACATCGGGATCAGGGCGTGCTGTTCGAGGCTGGTGATCAGCGGGTTGCCCCAGGTCAACACGGGCAGATAGGCCACGTTCGCCAGACCCGGCGCGTTGCGGCGCCCCTCGGCACCCTGAATACCGATGGCAGTCTCGCGCCCGTCCGAAAACGCCTTGGCCTGATCGTGGCACGAGGCGCAGGCCACAGTGCCGTCCAACGACAGTCGGGCGTCATAGAACAGGTGGCGGCCCAAGGCGACTTTGGCCTCGGTCATCGGATTGTCGGCTGGCACGGGCGGCGGCGGCAACCAGGCGGGGATCGCCCAGTGCCAGCCTTCCGCCGCCAGCGCCGCACCGGCCACAAAGGCTAGCGCGGCAACGGCGAGGGGCGCGCGCATCGTCAGTGCAACGTCGCGAAGACCTGTGTGCCGGGTGCTGCCCCTTCATAGGACAGACCCAAGGCTGACATGACCGGCGGGCAATCGGCATCGCCCGGGAATGCCATGCAGCCCGGCATCGTTTCCTTGGCGTTCACGTCCACATTGGCCGCAGCAAGAACCGGAGCGGGGTCCAGCACCACCTTGTCCATCCCCTCCATCCCAGGCATGAAACCGTCCAGCTTCACGGCAATGCGGTTTGGATTGGCACATTGATCCTTGGGCGAGGTGGTCTGGCTGTCGGAGGCACAACCGGTCGAGCCGAGATGGATTTCCCACCCCATCGGGCCGGACATGTCCATGCCCTTGGCGTCGTCGGCCTTCGCCATATCGCCAGAGGCCATATCGCCAGAGGCCATGTCACCCGAGGCCATGTCACCCGAGGCCATGCCCATCTTCATCGGTGGCGGCAGGGGTTGGCCGGACGTTGCCATGTCGACCTTGATGAACTTGTAGCCTGCTTGCCAACTCCAGAACATCGCGGTTAGGTTCAGAGGCGAGGCGGCAAGGGTCGGATCACCGTGGTTCTGCGCAAAGGGCACGCCGATGTCGAACAAAAGCCCGGCATAGGCACCATCCGGAACGGTGCCCCGGACAACCATGTTGGTCTCGACCGTGCCGTTCGAACAAGTCCCGGTCCCGTCCTCGAAATCCAGAAGCGCCGTGCCGTCCAGTTGCCAGGTGCCGTCATTGTCCAGGGCGACCGGCATTTCGCTGCCATCAGCCCCGATCATGCGGAAATTCGAGACATAGACGCGGAAATCGGCCACCTGCACGGTGGATTTGGTGGTGCCGATATCGGCGTAAGAGGCGGCACACGAAAGCGGCTGCCCCCCGATCTGCGCCTCAAAGGGGATTTCGATTTTCATATCGGCAAAGGCGGGGCTTGCCACGAGGGCCGCAACAAAAGCAAGCGATTTCATCTGGATGATCCTGATCTGACGTTTCAGTGCGCAAGCCAAGGCAAGCGCACGGGTTCAAGCGATTGAACTTGGGTCAGACGACAGGTGGACCGCGCAGGCTGCGCGCCGGATCGGTAGGGGTCTTGATGGCGCGTTGGGATTGCGGCAGGACGACCGCCGCGACAAAGCGCAATTCGGTCGCGAGATCACCGGTAGTGGGTTCAGCCAACAGGGCCGCGCCGACGAGGTGACAGACCGGGCAATCGCCGTTTGAGGCACCCTTGCCCTGATCGTCACCGCAAATGTCCGCTGCAACCCCATAAACCGCCGCAAAGGCCTGCGCCGCCGCGTCACTGCGGTCCATGTGATGCAATCCGCCCGCCGCTGCCAGCGACAGGGCGGCCACCAAGCTCAGCGCAAGCCCAAGCGTGGAGATGAGGCGACGGATTCGGTCCATGCGGAAAGCTGTCTCACAAAACCGTGTGCGGTGACAAGGGGTCTGGATGGCCGACGTGTCACCGAAAGCGGCCCTCGCGCCGAAGGTGCGAGGGCCGAACAGTGCAGAAGCTGCGGCGCGTTTCAGGCGGCTTGATGGAGGCGGGCGTCGAACATCGCCCCGGCGTTCAGCCGCTTGGCAACTGCAAGCACAGCCAGATCGATCAGCGGCTCGACCAGAACGACCATCATGTAGACGAGGCCGAAGCTGCCAACCTGAGCAAGCGTTGCGGCCCCGAAACCCTGACCCCAGATCGCCCAGAAAGCGACCCAGGCGACGATGCCGCCCTGATAGGCCAAGGAGAGCTTGGCAACATGGGCATAGTCCAGATCGACATAGGCCCGGCCTTTGGGCAGCACGCGCGCGGCCAGGACCTGCAGGGCAAACAGCGGCACCAGCAGGGTGGTCACGTTCATCCCATACTGCGGCAGATCCTGCGGTTCAAAGAAGAGGCCCTGCAGCAGGAGGCCAAGTGCCAAACCAATGGCGGCTGGAGCCGCACCGAAGACCAGAAACAGGGTCGAACCCAGAATCAGGTGAACCTCGGAAATTCCGACCGGCGCATGGGGCAGCAGTTGGAAAAAGCTGAAGACCAGCGCCGTGGTTGCGGCGCTGCGCAGCGCGAGCGGTGCCAGCCCGGTGTCGCGGCCGAACTGCAGGGCACTCCGCGCGGTAAAGGCCAGTGCGCCTGTGGCGGTGGCATAGCTGAGCAGAAGTTTGGCCCCGGATACGAGGCCTGGTTCGATATGCATGTCTTTTCTCCTGACCGTCCACCCGACGGCCCTTTGGGTTACGTGTCCATGGCCGGTCTCCTGGCTCGCGGGTCGAGGCTGCCTTCCGCCTTCCCGGCCGTCTGGGGCCAGTGGCACTTTGGAAGGCCGCTCTCCGCATACAGTCGCGGGGGCGGCTGGGGTTGAAGCGCCGCTGAGCGGTCCGCCTGTCCCATTCCCGATGAAGTCCGGGCGCTTTGCACCCTTTCGACACCATGCGGCCAATAAGATCGTAGCCCGCCGAGAAGATCAATACCGAAAACGACCGATAAAGCTTTGTCTGCGTCCTTCAGCGTTTGGGTTCTGCCATTTGCCACAGACCGTCTTGGCAACCCGATGCGGATCGCTTCGAGACGCGGGGGGCAGAGCAATGCTTCAAGCCAAAAGGCACGAGGAAAAAATGTGACGGGAAGCCGAAGCCGATCCTGGTCGTATAGGTCAGTTTGAACAGATGCTAAACATGACGTTGAACAGCCTGGCATGCAGCAGGCATGAACGACCGGTATGCGGAGGCAGAACACAATGCGGATGTGAGTCTGAACGGCAGGTATGGGCCGCCTTCAGCCCTTCACATCTTACTATGACCTTCACCCTCAAACACCTCTCCCGCCTGCTCTGCCCAAGGCAGCGCGGCACAGTCGCTCAGATCGAGAACCGTCACGGCAAGCACCTCGCGTCCATAGACCAGCCGCTTCAGGACCTCGGGCGCAAGGTAGGCCAATCGCAGCTGACGGCTGACATGGCGTTCGGCCAGATCCATTGCGATGGCAAGATCGCGCACAGTGG
>CALGGB010000193.1 GCA_937880925.1 uncultured Rhodospirillaceae bacterium
ACAGCAACGCCCTGCTCTACGGCGTGGCCGACTGTCCGGGCTGCCGGGAGAACTTCCTGGCGGCGCTGGCCGACCACGGGCTTGGGCGGCGCGACATCGTCCCCAACGTCAACTTCTTCTGCAATGTCACGGTCGGGCAAGGCAACCGCCTGGCTGAGCGCACCTTCGAGGCCGTGCCGGGCGGCGGCTCGCGGCCGGGCGACCATGTCACGCTGCGCGCCGACATGGACGCCCTGGCCGTGATCTCCAACTGCCCTCAGATGAACAACCCCTGCAACGACGGCAGGCCGAGCCCGATCCGCGTCGAGGTTCTCGACGCCGCCTGAAGCGGGCCGATCAGTCGGCAGACGCCTGTTCGGGCTTGTTCCTGCGCCGCGCCCGGCGCGCCAGCATGTTGAGGACCTCGACCAGGGCCGAGAAGGCCATGGCGGCATAGATGTAGCCCTTGGGCACATGCATGCCGAAGCCGTCGGCGATCAGCGTCGTGCCGATCATCAGCAGGAAACCCAGCGCCAGCATGACGATGGTGGGATTGGCCTCGATGAACCGCGCCAGGGGGCCGGCAGCCCAGAGCATGACAGCGACCGCTATCAGCACGGCGATGACCATGACCGGCAGGTCGTCGGACATGCCGACGGCAGTGATGATGCTGTCGATGGAGAAGACGAGGTCAAGGAGGATGATCTGCACGATGGCCGCGCCGAAGGTCGCCACCACGACGTTGGTTGCGGCATCGGCCGGATCTGGGTCGACATGGTGGTGGATTTCGCGTGTCGCCTTCCACACCAGGAAAAGGCCACCGGCAATGAGGATCAGGTCGCGCCAGGAGAATCCGTGCCCGAACATCTCGAACAGGGGATCGGTGAGCTGGACGATAAAGGCGATGCCCGAAAGCAGCACCAGCCGCATCCCCAGCGCCAGCCCGATGCCCAGACGCCGGGCGCGGGGGCGAATGTCGGCCGGCAGCTTGTTGGTCAGCACCGAAATGAAGATCAGGTTGTCGATGCCGAGCACGACTTCCATCACGGCGAGCGTTGCGAGTGCCGCCCAGGCCTGAGGGCTCGCGGCCAGTTCGAGCAGGTAGTCCATCATGGAAGGTCGCCCCGGTCAGGATTGTTACGTATTCGAACCGTGCCAGCAGGCCCGGCCACGCAGAGGATAACGCCGCCGGCCCGAAGACCGGCGGCGCTGTTTAACACAGCTGCGCGGCACCACGCCGCATCCGACGCCTATTCCCAGGCGGGCTCACCCAGATCGACATCGTCCTGATCGGTCAGGGCGCCTGCCGCAGCACCGGCAGCACCACCGATCACGGTGCCGGTCAGCACGTTGCCGCCGGTGATGGCCGCCGTGCCGGCGCCGGCCGCAGCACCCAGGCCCGCGCCACTGAGCGCGCGGTCCCCCTGATTGGCGCCACAGGCAGCAAGGGAAAGGGCCAGAACGGCTGCACAAGGCAAAATGACGAACGAACGGATCATGTCGGTTTCCTCCAGGCTGGGCCGGCCACGCCGGCAATTCCGGAGAAGCAACGCAAGCAGGCGCACCAGCGTTGCGCGGGGTGCTGTGTGGAAACTGTGACCAGTGGAGCGCTTGCCACCAAAGTCCGCACACCAGCGCCCCGGGACAGGGCAGGCAGATTGCTCGCCGGGGTTGTCAGAAGTGGCTCGCGTACTGTATCTTCAGCTTGAAAAGTGCCGCCCGATCTTATGTTATTGGCGCTGCCGTGATCGCGTGCCAGTCGAGCGGCGTGCTTCTTGGCAATCCTCCTGTCGGTTTCCCAGCCTGCAGACTTGCGCCGATTCTCGCCCGCCTGCTCCGCGAGGAGTGTTACAAGATGGCCGTACCTGTCTGAAGGGAGCGAGACGACGATGGACTGGGTCCAGAACGCACTTAACAACTTCGCCGCCTCTCCGTACTTCTGGGACATCATTACCTTCGCCTGCCTGGGCATCGCCCTGACCGGCGTGATGGCCGGCGTGGTCTGGATTCTGGGACTGCCGGGCCGCATCGCGATCGCCCGCAATCACCCCGATGCCGAGGCCGTCTACCTGATGGGCTGGGTCGGGTTTGCCGCTGTCGTGCCCTGGATTCAGGCGCTGATCTGGGCCTACAAGCCGACCGAGAAGATCGACATCAGGTACTTCCCCGCGGCAGAGGCCGAAGCGGAACGCGAGGCCCTCGAGAAGCTCTCCCTGTACGTCTACGGGAAAAAGGGCCATCGCCGTCGGGTGGAACTGGCAGAAAAGAAAGCGCGCGAAGCACAGGCCGCAGGCGCGGCAAGACCCGTGACTGCGCCTGCCAGTCAAAGCACCGAGGCATCCCCAGGCAAGACATCTGCAAGCCCGACCGAAGTTAGCCAGCCTGCGCCGGACACTGCATCTGGTACGGTCGACGCCGAAAAGAAGGATTGACCCGTGCTCGCAGTCGTCGTCATCACAGTACTGTACCTGGCCTTCATCTGGCTTGTTTTTCTCAAGTTCAAGTGGCTTCGCCTGACGCCTGTCTGGGGCTTTGTCTCTCTTTATTTCATCCTTCACCTCACGCTCGTTCCGATTATCGGAATGCGCTTCATCTCGCCCTACACCAAGGATGTGGTGGTGGTCCGCCACACCATCCAGATCACGCCGCGCCTGCCCGAACCGACCCTCGTCGAGCACATCCTCGTGGAGGAAGGACAGCCGGTGAAGAAGGGCGATGCGCTCTTTGTCTTCGACAAGAGTCTCTATGAATATCAGGTGAACGAGGCTCTGGCGGTTCTCGAGAACGCAAAGCAGAACGTGCTGGTGCTGGAAGCCGACGTCGAGGTCGCCCGGCAAGCCGTGGCACGGGCACAGGCCGAGCTCGACTACAGGCAGATCGAAGCAACTCGCTACAGCCAGCTCGCCAGCCAGGGCGCCGCCCCGAAGGAGGAGGCCCAGCGCTGGGAGGCGCATGTCGCGGTGGGACGCGCCGATGTTGCCAGCGCCCAGGCGCAGCTCGCGCGGGCGGAAGCTGCCTACGGCGCGCAGATCGACGGCGTCAATACGCAGGTGCTGGAGGCCGAGGCCCAGTTGTCGCAGGCGCAGTACTATCTCGGACAGACGGTCATCTATGCGCCCGATGACGGGAAGATCGTCAACCTTCAGGTCAGGGAGGGCATGGTCGCGGGCATTGTACGCTTCGGCGCCATCGCGAGCTTCATCGTTGATGACGATCCCTATCTGCTCGCACTGTACCGGCAGGAGAATTTGCAGTTCGTGGAACCCGGCCAGAAGGTCCTGGTCGCGCTCAACATCTACCCGGGCAAGACGCTGGAGGCCACGGTGCAGGACATCTGGTGGGCCAGCGGCCGCGGCCAGTTCCTGCCGAGCGGGACGCTGCCGGTCTTTCCCGACGCGCTGGAGAATCCGGAGGCGCGGATGCCCGTGCAGATCGTTTTTGACGATACAAGCGTGAACCTGCCGATCGGCGCCGAGGGCGCCGCACTGATCCTGACCGACGAGGAAAACGCGTTCACCTGGGTCGGTCAGATCGCCCTGCGCGCCTACACCTGGGGTAGGTACGTCTACCCGTTCCCGCTCTGAGGGCCGGATGGTCGTGCGACATCTCCGTCTCCTGCTCCTGGCGGTACTCGCGGGTTGTACGCTCGCCGAGCCGCCCGACGACACCGTGATTCTGGCCGAAGCGCTGCCGGAGACGACGACCATCCCGCCCGTATGGGCGACCGAGGACGTCACCACGGTGGAGGCGGGCGGAAGCTGGGTAGCCAGCTTCCAGGACCCCGAACTCGATGCGCTGGTTCGCGAAGCCCTGGCCAACAACCGGGATCTTCAGGCTGCCGCGGCGCGGGTCCAGGCGGCGCTCCAGACGGTGAACATCGCCGGGGCGCCGATCCTTCCCTCGGTTTCCCTGGGCGGCGGCACGCAGTACTCGCACAACAGCCAGCTCAACGACGCCTATCATGTCAGCGGTGGCGCGCTCGAGGTGACCTGGGAGGTCGACATCTGGGGCAAGCTGCGCTCCGGTCAGGCCGCAGCCGCCGCAATCGCCGCGGCCACCGAAAGCGAAGCGGAATACGCACGCCAGTCGATCGCAGCAACGGTAGCGCGGCTCTGGATCACCAACATCGAGATCGCCCAGCTCATCGCGCTGGCCCAGACCGCGATCGACGACTACACGCTGCTTGTCGATCTCACCCGCGAGAAGGAGATCGGTGGCCAGGTCTCGACCTTCGACGTTGTCCAGGTCGAGGGCCGGCTCAAGGCGGCATTGTCCGTGCAGAACCAGCTCCAGGCGCGCGCCAACGAGGTCATTGCCGCCCTCGAGGTGCTGCTCGGGCGTTATCCAAGCCTGACGCTGGTTCCGGCCAAAGAGTTTCCGCGGATGCCCGATGAGCTTTCCGCCGGATTGCCGCTGTCGCTGCTCGACCGGCGCCCGGACGTGACGGCCGCCCGCAGCCAGGTCATCGCTGCCTTCTACAACGTCGAGGTCGCCAAGCTGGCCCGCCTGCCCGGCGTAACTCTCGCGGCGGCAGGCGGCCGGCTGTTCGATCCCAGCCTGGCTCTGATCGACACCGATCCCTTCTTCTTCAGAATCGGCGCCGGCCTGCTGCAACCGATCTTCGAAGGCGGCGCGCTCGAGGCGCAGGTCGCGGAAATGACGGCCGAACAGGCCGCGGCCACGGCGGAGTACGGGCAGACCGTGCTCACGGCTTTCGGCGAGGTCGAGTCGCTCATGGCCAACGAACGCTTGCTGCGGCAGGGGCTTGCGGACTGGCAAGCCTCCTATGCCGATGCCGAGGAAGCCTTGCGCCTTGGCAACTACCAGTACCTCGCCGGTGCGATCGACATGGTTTCGCTCATCACCGTCATCGAGTTTTCGCTCGGACGCCAGCTCGACGTGATCGAGAGCGAGGCCGCCCTCCTGCGCAACCGGATATCGCTCAACCTGGCGCTCGGCGAAAGCTACTGAGGCAAGGCGACGTTCCGCGGAGCGCCTGCATCCTGCAGGACAAGATTTCCAGTGAGCTGCGACAAAAGCCGCGATAGCAGGGAGCTACGCTGGGCTTTGAAAGCCAGCGCACCATACCTGCATGTCGCTTGAAGGAATGGTGCCCAGGGGCGGATTTGAACCACCGACACCGTGATTTTCAGTCACGTGCTCTACCAACTGAGCTACCTGGGCACCGGGCCGAACGGCAGGGCTGTTTAGGGAATTCGCGGCGGCTTGTCCAGCCTCGCGGCAGCCTGACTTCAATCCTCGTCTTCGTCGGCCTCGCGGCGGCGGCCACGGCGGAAATCGGCATGAATGACATTGCCAGGAGGCGCCTCCCCCGCCTCGGCCAGCGTCTCCTCCCAGAGGGCGCTGTCATCGGCATCGAAACCCTCCCCGCCGGGCGCCAGGGCCGGCCCTGGAATGACATAGGGCTCATCGGCGCCGATCCAGTGGGCGAGATCGCGCATGCGGCAGCGCGGCGAGCAGAAGGGGTTGGTCTCGGGCGCGCTGGGCGAGCCGCAGATCGGGCAGATGCCGTCGTTTCGCGCGTATCGGCGTTGCGTCATGATCAGAGTTCCGCAGCAATATCCGTTTCGTGATGGGCCCGGCCCGGTTCGCTGACCAGTTCCAGGCGGCGGCCGACCCAGTTGGCGATGGCGCGTCCGCCGTCATCGCCGGCAAACAGACGCGCGACTTCGGGTGAGGCGCGCACCACCAGGGTGGCACCGCCCTGCATGGCGGCCTCCCGGCGCAGGCGCCGGATCAGGGCCTCCGTGGCGGCCAGCGGCGGCGCCCCGACCGTTTCAGCCAGCGTGGGTCCACGCCGGCGGCGGGCCAGTTCCACCGCGCCAAAGCGCGAAGGACCGTCGCTGGCGGTCTCCGCCGGATCCTCCCGCAACGCCTCTGCCAGGCCCTGCATCAGCCGGCGCGGTGCGTCATCGCCCTTCATGTTGAGGAAGTCGATCACGATCAGGCCGCCGATGTTGCGCAGGCGCAGCTGGCGCGCGATGACCGGAACCGCCTCAAGATTGACCGCCAGGGGATCTCGCGCGCTTTCGCTGGCCCGCGCTGTATCGATGTCGATGGCCGTGAGTGTGCGGCCCGGCTCGAACAGCAGCAAGGCACCGGAGGGCAGGTCCATTCGCGGCGCAAGGGCTGCTTCGATCTGTTCCTCGACCCCGGCGTTCTCGAACAGCGAGGCGCCCTGGTGCAGCACCACCTCCCCGTCCCGCTTGCGCTTGCGCAGGGCGACCAGCTCGGACGGGCTGTCGGCGACGATGCGGGCCTCGGGGTGTTCGTCGGCCAGCCGTGTCAGCAGCATGCGCGCGCGCGCCAGCAGACGCAGTCCCTTGCTGCGGGTGACCACCGCGGCAATCGCGCCGTCCTTGTCCTCGAAGCGGCAGGTCAGCAGCGGCCCCTTTTCGTCGTGAGCCTCGGCCTTGACCTGAACGGCAATCTTCTGGCCTTCCTGCACCAGGCGCGAAAGCGTCTCGCCGCTGCCCTTGGCATCGGCTTCGCGTGTGCGCAGGAAACCGCTCACACCCTCGGGCAGCTCGACAAAGCAGGCGTCGAGCGCGGGCACGACGCGACTGACACGGCCGGCAAAGACATCGCCCTCGCGATGGCCCCGGCCGGGCCGATCAATGTGGAGCTCGACCAGGCGGTCACCCGCCATCAGCGCAATCCGCATGGCGCGCGGTGTTGTTTCCGACAGGATGGTGTCGATCGTCATGGGCACACTCCCAGCCCGCGCAGGAGCTGCACGGTTTCATGCAGGCCCAGTCCCACGACATTGCTGTAGGAGCCGTTGATCCGGCTGACATGGGCGGCCGCCAGCCCCTGGATGGCATAACCGCCGGCCTTGCCACGCCATTCGCCGCTGTCGATGTAATGGTCGGTTTCGGCAAGGGAGAGACGCTTGAAGGTGACGCGCGTCTCGACAAGACGGATGTGCGCCCTGCCCTCCAACACGACACAAATGCCGCCGTGCACCACATGGCTGCGCCCCGAAAGCAGGGCGAGGCAGGCCCGGGCCTCCTCCTCCTGCTCGGTCTTGGGCAGAATGCGGCGGCCACAGGCAACCACGGTGTCGGCGCCCAGCACAGCGGCACCTGGGAAGCTCCCGGCAACCTTGCGCGCCTTGGCCTCCGCCAGCCGCAGCGCATGCTGGCGCGGCAATTCGCCCTTCAGAGGCGTCTCGTCGAGTTCGGCCGGGCAGATTTCACCGGGCACGATGGCGACCTGGCCCAGCAGCGCCAGCCGGCGCGGCGACTGGGATGCCAGAACGAGAATGGGCGGTCCGCTGGCAGCCATGATGGGTTCTCGTCCTGTGGCGCTGCCCGGACGCGGGACGCGGACGGGCGGCGGGCAACATGTTGCGTGGCACCGGCACGGTCAAGCCCTGCGCCTTCAGGCAGAGGACATCGGCCGCACGGGAAAGCGCTCGGCGATACGCAGGCGCAGGTGTTCGCGCACCTGGCGATAGGCATCGAGCATAACCTCGCGGCTGCCTTCGGTGCTCGTGGGGTCGAAGGTCATCCAGAACTCCACCTCGATGGCGGCATATCGCGTCAGCTCCAGCGCGCGGTGCTGGGCCTGGGGCGAAAGCGTGATGACCAGATCGTAGCTTTCGGCCTCGTCCTCGAGATCGTCAAAGGTCTTGGGCCGGTGGCGCGACAGGTCGATGCCGACTTCTTCCATCACCGAGACCATGAACGGGTCGGGTTCATCGGCATGCTGCACGCCGACCGAATCGACAAACACATGATTGCCGACGAGCTGCTTGAGCAGCCCCTCGGCCATCGGTGAACGCACGGCATTGTAATTGCAGACAAAGAGAACTGCGCCTGGCAGTGCCGACATGCCGTCACGCCCTGATGTGCAGAACGCAGATCAGGGTGAACAGGCGCCGGGCGGTTTCCTCATCGATCTCGATCTTGCCCTCCAGTGATTCCTGGAGCAGCACGGCACCCTCGTTGTGCAGGCCGCGCCGGCCCATGTCGAGCGCCTCGATGCGCGAGGCAGGCGCGTTGCGGATCGCCTCGAAGTAGCTTTCGCAGACCGTGAAGTAATCCTTCACGATGCGCCGGAAGGCGCTGAGCGGCACGGCGACCTCGGTCAGCGCCGTATCCTTCTCGTCCATGATCTCGAATACCAGGGTGCGCCCGTCGCGGATCGCCAGCAGGACATGGTAGGGCCCGGGGGGGATGCCGGCCGGGACGAAGCGGTTGGTTTCCAGCAGGTCATAGATCGCCACGCCCATCTCATGCTCGATCTCGGGGCTGCGGCGCTTGATCAGCCGGTCGTCGAGGCGGATGTCGGAGATACGTTCGGCGGCGGCGGCCATGGCCTGCTGCGCACTGCCGTCAGTAATCGAACAAGGGCGAATGCCGGGGGCGACGCGTGGCCTTGGTAGGCTCGCCGATATCGACCAG
>CALGGB010000194.1 GCA_937880925.1 uncultured Rhodospirillaceae bacterium
ATGTCGCGAAGGCGGTCGAGGCGGTGGAGCAACCAGGAGGCGGCAAAGACGGGCTCGACGGAAACGACGAGATCGTTGCGCCTGGGACTTCCCCGCATGCCTTGCACAGTTGCTGCAATCTGGGCGAAGGCGGGCTGCAGCCCGATCCAGAAACGCTTGCCTGCGGCGGTCAGACGGATTCCGCGGCCGTCGCGCTCCATGAGCACCATCCCAAGATCCTCCTCCAGCAGCTTGATCTGGCGGCTGACCGCGCCGGAGGTGACGTGCAATTCCTCGGCGGCGGCGGTGACCGAACCGAGGCGGGCTACCGCTTCGAAAGCGCGCAGGGCGTTGAGGGAGGGCAGGCGTGGGATCATCCCTCAATTATTGAGTTTTTCGCAAGAAACGCTATGGAAATCTCGATTGTGGGCCGCCGGGCCGCGCACCTAGGCTGACCGTTCACACCTTTGGAGAGCAAAGCGATGGCGACTGTTTCCGGCATGCTTCCCGGCGGCCTGCATTCCGACCCCGCCAAGTCCTGGACGATGGCCTCGCGCTACTACATCGATCCGGAAGTCTACGAGCAGGAGAAGGAGAAGATCTTCGGCCGTTCGTGGTTCTTCGTCGGCCATGAAAGCAAGATCGCCAAGCCGGGCGACTACCTGGCGGTCGATTTCGCCGACGAGGGCATCTTCCTGGTGCGCGGCCGTGACGGCGTCGTGCGCGGTTTCTACAACGTCTGCCAGCACCGCGCCCACCGCCTGGTCGAGGGCGCCGGCAACGTCAAGGTGACGCTGACCTGCCCCTACCATGCCTGGGCCTACGACTTCGAAGGCGCGCTGCGCACCGCGCGCGGCTGCCAGAACGTCGACGGCTTCGACAAGGGTGAGTTCGGCCTGAAGACCGTGCGGGTCGAGATCATGCTGGGCCTGATGTTCGTCAACCTGGACAAGGACGCGCCCGCCTTCGCCGAGCAATACGCCGGCCTGGAGGAGGACATCCTGCGCTGGATGCCGCGCGCCGGTCAGCTCTCCTTCGCCGCGCGCAAGAACTATGAGCTCAAGGCCAACTGGAAGGTCGTGATCGACAACTTCCAGGAGTGCTACCACTGCGAGCCCGCCCATCCGGCCTTTGTCGACATGGTCAAGATGGAGACCTATCGCAACAAGACGCCGGCCACCTACTGGTCGACCCAGACATCCGACAAGCCGCAATCGAACGTCAGCTCGGCCTATGCCTTCGAGCCGGGCGACGTCGATTTCGGTTATGCCGGCTACTTCGTCTGGCCGAACCTGACGATCTGGCTGATGCCGGGCGAGCCCAACCTGATGACCCTGCAGATGCTGCCGGACGGCCCCAAGAGCTGCGTCGAGCATCTGGAGTGGCACAGCCTGGACGGTGCGCTGAGCGAGCAGGGCAAATCCGCAGTCGACTACATCGACGAGGTGCTGCAGCCCGAGGATATCGCACTATGCGAGAGCGTGCAGCTCGGCCTGAAGTCGCGCGGCTACGACCGCGGCCGTTTCATCGTCGACAAGGAGCGCACGCATATCAGCGAGCACGCCCTGCACCACTTCCACACCCTGGTCATGGCACATCTCGAAGGTAACGAACCGCCGCTGGCCCGCGCCGCCGAGTAGGCAGTCTCAGCCGCGATCGTGCGGCTGGCTGTAGTCGATGGCCGGGCCTGCCGGCACGATGCGCGTCGGGTTCACCTGCGGGTGGCTCCAGTAGTAGTGCGTCTGGATGTGGTCGAGATGCACCGTCTCGGCCACGCCCGGCGTCTGGTAGAGGTCCAGCGTGTAGTTCCACAGGTTGTGGAACTCGCTGAGCTTCTGGCGGTTGCACTTGAAGTGGCCGTGATAGACCGGATCGAAGCGCACCAGGGTGGTGAAGAGCCGCCAGTCGGCCTCCGTGAGGCGGTCACCGGCGAGATAGCGCTGGTGTGACAGGCGATCCTCAAGCATGTCGAGTGTCTCGAAGAGCTTGCCGTAAGCCTCTTCGTAGGCCTCCTGCTTGGTCGCGAAGCCGGTCTTGTAGACGCCGTTGTTGACGTGGTCATAGACCGGCGCGTTGATCGCATCGATCTCCTCGCGCAGTTCCTCAGGGTACATATCGACATCGCTGTTGCCGCCGACGCCGTCGAAGGCGCTGTTCAGCATGCGGATGATCTCGGCCGATTCGTTGCTGACGATGGTCTCTTCCTTGCGGTCCCAGAGCACCGGCACGGTAACGCGGCCGGTGTGGTCGGGCTTGGCCTTCGTGTAAATCTGGTGGAGGTAACGCGCACCGTTGACGTCGTCGGGGACCATGCCGGGGAAGTCCGAGAACTCCCAGCCGTTGTTCCCCATGCGGGGTGAGACGACCGAGACGGTGACGATCTTCTCCAGGCCCTTGAGCGCGCGCAGAATCAGTGTGCGGTGCGCCCAGGGACAGGCATAGGAGACATAGAGGTGATAGCGGCCGGGTTCGGCCTTGAAGCGCGCGGCGGGATCGGCGCTCACCCAGTCGCGGAACTCGGACTCGCCGCGCTTGAAGGCGCCATCGTTGGCCTCGGTGTCGTACCACTTGTCGCGCCAGAAACCTTCGATCAGAAGTCCCATGCCATCCGCTCCGTTTGGTTGCATGATGTCTGAGCCGCCACATGGGGGCGGCACGCAGCAGGTGCAACGCACGGGAGCGCGAGACGATGCCTCAGGTCGATTTCATCTACGGACTCGACAGTCGTTATTCCTATCTGGCGGCGACCCAGATCGCGCGTATCGAGGCCGAGGCGGGCGTCGAGTTCCGCTGGCGGCCCATTTCAAGTCTCAGCCTGATGGAGCGGCGTGTGGACAACCCCTTTCAGGAGGGCGCAGGCGGCCAGTACGACTGGGGCTACCGTCGACGCGATGCGGAGGCATGGGCAGCTTTCTACCGCGTGCCCTTCCGCGATCCCGTGGGGCGGCTTACAGCTGATCGGCTGTTGCCGGCTCTGGCCGCACTCGCCGCCGGGCGTCAGGAGCTTGTGGTGCCCATGAGCCAGCGGCTGTTCCGCCTGGGCTTTATCGACGACATCGCCACCTTCGGGCGCGAGGAGATCATGGCGGAGGCGCAGGCCGAGGGCCTGGACATGGACCGCTTCCAGAGCGATCTCGATGATCCCGCGCTGCTTGCCGAACATGACGCCGATGTCGCACGTGCCGTGGACCAGGGGGTGTTCGGCATGCCGACCTTCCTGCTGGAGGACGGGCGGATGTTCTGGGGTAACGACCGACTGATCCTTCTGGAGGCGGTGCTGCGCGGCTGGCCGTAAGCGGCCTGCCGGATCAGGAAGCGGCGATGCGCGCGGCGGGATGGACGGGGGCGGCGTCGAGCCATTCCGTGAGGAAAGCGCGGGTCCAGGCGTCGATGTCGTCGTCATGGACGCAGGCACCCGCGATCTGTTCCTCGGCCTGCTGGGCGCCCCGTTCCTTCAGCTTCTCGCTTGCCCCGCTCATCCACCATTCGATGATGTCGCGGGTGCATTCCGGGTGGAACTGCAGGCCGAAGACCTTGTCGCCATAGCGGTAGGCCTGGTTGGGGAAATGACCCGAGACGCCGGTAGCCAGCAGGTCGCAGCAGCGGGGCAGTTCGAAGCCCTCGCCATGCCACTGGTAGACATAGTCGAGATTGCCGAAGAGCGGCGCGCCGCAGGGCGTGGGGGCGATGCGGTGATATCCGATCTCGTGCCAGCCCTCCGGGTTGGGCCGCACCGTGGCGCCCAGGCAGCGCGCCAGCATCTGGCCGCCCAGGCAGATGCCAAGATAGGGCACCTGGGCTGCCAGCACGGTTTCGATCCAGGCGAGTTCTGCGGCAATGAAGGGCAGGGTGTCGTCGTCGTTGGCGCTCATGGGGCCGCCGAAGACGCAGACGCCGGCGATGTCGTCGAAATGCTCGGGCAGGGGGTCGCCCAGCCGGTTGCAGCAGCGGACTTCCTCGAAGCCGAGCGAACGCACGATGGTCCCGATCCGCCCGGTTCGGGACTGTTCGCCATGAACGACGCAAATGACCTTGTTTTTCATGGATTTAAAGATTTAACGAAGCGCGCCCCACGGTCAAGAGCAAGCTGCATTGCTTCCTCAGCCTGTCGTGCCGGGCTGATGGACGACAAAGCCCGCGGCCGTGAGGCGCCCCATGATGTCGTGGATGTGGTCGCGGTCCAGGGTCTCCAGCACGACGTCGAGTTCGGCCTGCTTGACCGGCAGGCTGGAGAAGGCGCGCTGGTGATAGACCTCGATGATGTTGGCGTCGGCCTCGCCGATGATGCGGGCGATGGTCGCGAGCGTCCCCGGAGCATCGGAGATCTGCACACGCAGTCGCACCATGCGGCCCTCGCGGACAAGGCCGTGTTCGATGGCCGCCGAGAGGATGCGGGTGTCGATGTTGCCGCCCGAGAGGATGATGCCGACCTTGCGGCCGGTGAACTTTTCGGGGTGGGCGAGCACGGCGGCCAGCGCCGCCGCGCCGCCGCCCTCGGCGACGGTCTTCTCGATCTCCAGGAACATCTGCACCGCGCCCTCGAGCTGGGTCTCGGTGACCAGCATGATCTCCTTCACCAGGTCGCGCACGATCGGCTGCGTCAGCTTGCCCGGCGTCTTCACGGCGATGCCGTCGGCGATGGTGCGACCGCCGGCCTGCACGGGAAGACCGCGCAGGGACTGGTACATGGAGGGAAACATGGCGGCTTCGCAGCCGTAAATTTCGATGCCGGGCTTGATCGCCTTGGCCGCCGTGGCGATGCCCGAGATCAGGCCGCCGCCGCCGATGGGCACGACGAGGCAGTCGAGATCGGGGGCGGCTTCCAGGACCTCCAGGCCGATGGTGCCCTGGCCGGCGATCACCTTTTCGTCGTCGAAGGGGTGGACGAAGACGAGGTTCTCCTCCTCGGCCAGCTTGCGTGCGGCAACCGCAGACTCATCGATCGTCTCGCCCGAAAGCACGACACGGGCGCCAAAACGGCGGGTGTTCTTGACCTTCACCTTGGGCGCGCTGACCGGCATCACGATGGTGGAGGGGATACCCAGACGCTGGGAATGGTAGGCGACGGCCTGGGCATGGTTGCCCGCCGACATCGCGACGACGCCGCGTGCGCGCTCGGAGGCATCGAGCGATTCCAGCTTCACCAGGGCGCCGCGATCCTTGAAGGATGCGGTAAACTGGAGGTTCTCGAACTTGACCCAGATTGTGGCGCCGGTGATTTCCGAAAGGGTACGCGAATGGTTGCAGGGCGTAGCGACGATATGGCCTTCCAGCAGGCTTGCCGCGGCACGGATATCCTCGATGGTCACGCTCATGGCTGTGCATCCTTTGATCTGATGCGGGTTATGCACAAGCTTTGTGGCCAATTCGAGCCTGCAGGCGACTTGATACGGCTGTCACAGTTTCATGTTGCACTGCAGCATGGGCCGTGCGAGGCACGGGACCAGACAGGAGCCGTTCATCCATGACGATCCGCAACCTCAACCACCTCTTCGCGCCCACATCGGTTGCTGTGATTGGCGCCAGCGACAAGCCGCGCAGTGTCGGGGCCACAGTGATGGCCAACATGCTGGCGGCGGGGTTCTCCGGGCCGGTGATGCCGGTCAATCCGCGCCATGCCTCGGTTGCCGGAGTGCTGGCCTATCCCTCGATCGCTGATCTGCCGGTTGCGCCGGACCTTGCCGTCATCTGCACGCCGCCGGCCACGGTGCCGGGACTGATCGCCGAGCTGGGCGCCAAGGGCACCCGCGCCGCCGTGGTGCTGACGGCCGGCCTGGGCGACCCGGCCGATCAAGGCAGCCTGGCGCGCGCCATGCTGGAGGCGGCCAGGCCCTACCTGCTGCGCATCCTGGGCCCCAACTGCGTCGGCCTGATCGTGCCGGGCATCGGCCTCAACGCCAGCTTCGCGCCGGGCAGCGCCAAACCCGGCAACATCGCCTTTGTCTCGCAGTCGGGCGCCTTGTGCACGGCGGTGCTCGACTGGGCCGACGCCCAGGGCATCGGCTTCTCGCGCTTCGTCTCCCTGGGCGACACGCGCGATGTCGATTTCGGCGATGTGATCGACGATCTCGCTTCGGACCCCGCGACCAAGGCAATCCTGCTCTACATCGAATCCATCGGGCAGATGCGGAAGTTCCTCTCGGCCGCCCGCGCGGCCTCGCGCAACAAGCCGATCGTGGCGGTCAAGGCCGGGCGCGTGGCCGAGGCGGCCAAGGCCGCTCATTCCCACACCGGCGCGCTGGCGGGCGCCGACGCGGCCTTCGATGCCGCCCTGGCACGCGCGGGCGTCGTGCGCGTGCGCGACATCGATGCGCTGTTCGATGTGGTCGAGACGCTCGCCAGGGTGCGCCGGGTGGAGGGCGACCGCCTGCTGATCGTGACCAACGGCGGCGGCGTTGGCGTCATGGCGGTCGATGCCCTGATCGAGGGCGGCGGCCATCTGGCGACACTCAGCGATGAGGGGCGCGAGAAGCTCGATGCGGTGCTGCCGGCAACATGGTCGCGCGCCAACCCCGTCGACATCATCGGCGATGCCCCCCCGGAGCGTTACATCGCCGCCCTTGAGGTGGCGCTGGCCGAGAAGGACGCCGATGCCGTGCTGGTGCTCAACGCCCCGACGGCCATCGCCGAGCCCGCCGAAGCCGCCCGCGCGGTCGCGGAACTCTGCGTCACGAGCAAACGCCCGGTCTTCACCTGCTGGCTTGGGCGCAAGCGCGCGGCGGCGAGCCGCCGCATCCTCTCCGAGGCGGGCCTGGCGACCTACGATTCGCCTGAAGGCGCCGTGCTCGGATTTCTCAACGCCGCGCGCTACCTGCGCCTGCAGCGCCTGCTGCTGGAGGTGCCGCCCGCGGTGCCCGACGAGATGCCGCCCGATCTGGAAACCGCGCGCGCGGTGATCGCGGCGGCGCGGGAAGCGGGGCGATCCATGCTGACCGAGCCGGAAGCCAAGCGCCTGCTGGCGGCGTTCGGCGTTCCGGTGGTCGAGACCGTCGTGGCCGCGACGCCCCAGGAGGCCGGCAAGCAGGCCGAGGCGATCGGCTTTCCCGTGGCGTTGAAGATCCTGTCGCCCGAGATCAGCCACAAGTCCGATGTCGGCGGCGTCATGCTGCAGCTCCACAACGGCGATGCGGTGCGCCTGGCAGCCGAGGCGATGGCGGGGCGTGTGCGCGAGCTGCGCCCCGACGCGCGGATCGAGGGCTTCACGGTTTCGCGCATGATCCGGCGCCCCGGGGCCTACGAGATGATCGTCGGCCTGGGCAGCGATCCCGTGGTCGGGCCATTCGTGCTGGTCGGCGAGGGCGGCAAGGCGGTGGAGCTGCTGGCCGACCGCGCGGTGGGCCTGCCGCCGCTCAACATGAAGCTGGCCGCCGACCTGGTGGATTCCACGCGCGTCTCGCGCCGTCTCAAGGGCTATCGCGACGAACCCGCGGTCGATCTGGCGGCGCTCTACCGCGCCCTGATCGCCGTCGCTCAGATCGCGGTCGACCTGCCGGAGGTTGCCGAACTCGACATCAATCCGCTGCTGGTCGACGAGAGCGGCGTCGTCGCGCTCGACGCTCGTGTCGTGCTGGGCGAGGGCGGCCGTCATCGGCTGGCGATCCGCCCCTATCCGCGTGAGCTGGAGGAGACCATCACGCTTGAGGGCATCGGCCAGGTGCTGATGCGACCGATCCGGCCGGAGGACGAACCCAGCCACTACGATCTGCTGAGCCGCCTGACGCCCGAGGACATCCGCATGCGCTTCTTCGGCCAGGTCAAGGCGCTGCCCCATAGCCAGATGGCCCGACTGACCCAGATCGACTACGACCGCGAGATGGCCTTCATCGCCGTCGGCGAGGACGGCTCGACGCTCGCCGTCGTGCGCTCCGTGACGGACCCGGACAACGAGGCCGCCCAGTTCGCCATCGTCGTGCGTTCGGACCTCCAGGGCCTGGGCCTGGGCGTCGCCCTGATGCACAAGCTGATCGCCTACAGCCGCGCCCGCGGCACCGCCCGCATCGAGGGCGAGGTCCTGCGCGACAACATGCGCATGCGCGAGTTCGTCCGCGAACTGGGATTCGTCGCCAAACCCTACGAGGACCAGGACGCAGTGCGGGTGGTGCTGGAGCTGAAGGCCGAAGCCTGAGACTTCACCGCGCCAGCCGGGCCAGCGCTTCCGGCGTGTCGATGTCGAGGAGGACGGCGTCGTCGGGGAGTTCGACTTCGGCGACCAGTTCCTCGTGTTCGCCGATGAGGTGGCGGGCGCCGGTGTCGCCGCCTACGGTGCGCATGGCTTCGAAGAAGCGGCGGTCCCACAGCACCGGATTGCCGCGCTTGCCGCGGTGGGTCGGCACGACGATGGCGCGGCCCTCGGCAGGGTTGTAGGCGGCGATCAGGCGGTCGATGACGGCGGGGCCGACGCGCGGCATGTCGCCCAGCATCACGGCGACGGCGTCAGCGTCGCCGGGCAGGGCGGCGATGCCGGTGCGCAGGGAGGTGCTGAGACCGTCGGCAAAATCGGGGTTGTGGACCAGGGTGACGTCGAGGCCCTGGAGGGCGCCGGCGACCGCCTCGGGGGCATGGCCGGTGACGACCACCACCGGGCGGGTGCGAGAGGCCAGTGCGGCCTCGGCGGCATGGCGCACCATGGCGCGACCGTCGACCTCGACCAGCATCTTGTTGGCCGAAACCATGCGGCGGGACTGGCCGGCGGCCAGCACCAGGGCCGCGACATGGGGCTCGCGTCGGGCGCGATCCTCGTCGTCCTCGGCCTCCTCGCGGGGCCGCGGACGCAGGGGGATTTCCTTCAGCAAGCCGCCCACGCCCATGCCCATGATGTCGCGCGGTGTGACGGCAAGGCCGGCGACCAGGCGCTGGAGTACCCAGTCGAAGCCGTTGAGGCGTGGCGAGCGGGCGCAACCGGGCAGGCCCAGGACCGGCGTCTTGCCGATGTGGGCAAGCAGCAGCAGGTTGCCCGGATCGACGGGCATGCCCAGATGGTCGACCGTGCCGCCCGCGCTCTCGACGGCGGCGGGGATGACGTCGCGGCGGTCGGCGATGGCGGAGGCGCCATAGACCAGCACCATGTCGTGCTCGCGCGCCAGCGGGGCGAGAAGGGGAGCAAGCTCCTCCGTGCGGTGGGCGGTGCGGTGCTCCACGGCCAGTTCCGCGCCGACGTCGCGCAGGCGCTCGGCGAGCACCGCGGCGGTCTTGTCGAGCACCTTGTCCTTGATCGCGCCGGTCGTCGTCATCACCAGGGCGATGCGGCAGGGGCGGAATGCGGCGACGCCGATGGCGCCGTTGGAGGCGCGCGCGGCCGCAAGGCAGCGCTCCACCAGGACGCGGGGCACGGCATAGGGGATGATCTTGACGGTGGCGACCATCTGGCCCGCCGCGACGGCATCCCAGGCGGGCACGGTGGCGACGGTGATTGCCTCGTCGACCAGGTTGACGCCGTCGATGGCGGCGATGTCGAGCGTGGCGACACCGGCTTCCTGCGCATGGAGGTTGGATCGGCCGGTGAAGGGCCGGCGCACCTCGATACCGGGTCCGGCAAGGGCATCGGCGATCAGGCGGGCGGCCTCATCTTCGTGCAGATCGTCGGCCTCCAGGCGGGCGGCGACGATTCGGTCGATCCCGGCCTCCCGCAGTGCGGAGATGTGCTCGGCGGCCAGGTGAAGACCCTTCTTCAGGGTGCGCGTACCGCAGCGCGTGCTGTGGACCAGGATGGCGCCCTCGGCCTCTTCAACGGGAAGCTCGCCGAAGATCATGGCAGCTTGCCGCGATGGGCGGCGACGACCTCCGCCATGATCGATAGGGCGATTTCCTGGGGCGTGCGGGCGCCGATGTCTAAGCCGACGGGGCCGTGGATGCGGGCGATCTCCTCAGGCGTGAAACCCTCGGCGGCCAGGCGGTCGACGCGCTTGCCGTGGGTCTTCCTGCTGCCCAGGCAGCCGACGTAGAAGACCGGGGCGCGCAGGGCGAAATGCAGGGCGGGATCGTCGATCTTCGGGTCGTGGGTCAGGGTGACGACGGCGGTGCGGTGGTCGGGCGCCAGGGTGGCGAGCGCATCGTCGGGCCAGTCGCCCAGCAGGGTGACGCCGGGGAAGCGTTCTGCCTCCGTATAGGCCCGGCGCGGATCGATGATGGTGACGTCGTAGCCGACGATCGCGGCGTAACGCGCCAGAGGCTCGGCGATGTGGACGGCGCCGACGACGATGAGGCGCAGCGGCGGATTGAATACGTTGATGAAGACCGAGCGGCCGTCGATGTCCACCGTGGCGGAACGGTCGGCGGCGAAGGCCTCGTCGATGTGGCGGGCAAGATCGGTGTCCTTCTCCTCACCCCAGGCGAGCAGGCGTTCCTCGCCGCTTTCGAGATCGGTGATCAGCGCGACGGCGCGCTTGGCGCCCCGCGCCGCGTTGAGCGCCTTGAGGGTATCAAGCTTCACGACAGCTTCTCGACGAAGACCTGGACCGTGCCGCCGCAGGTCAGCCCGACCTCCCAGGCGCGTTCGTTGGAGACGGAGAACTCCAGGCGGCGGTGTTCGCCGTCCTTGATCGCGGCATGGGCCTCGCCGATCACCGCACCCTCGATGCAGCCGCCCGATACGGAGCCACGAAAGGTGCCGTCGTCACGCACGACAAGCTGGCTGCCGACGGGGCGCGGGCTCGATCCCCAGGTTGCGATGACGGTGGCCAGCGCCACGCCGCGGCCTTCCTCGCGCCAGTTCTGGGCCAGGCCAAGCAGGTCCTCGTTCATGCCGCTGTCCGCCATTTCCGCATCTCCCGTTCCGACAAGGTGCTGTCGCGTCCCAGCAGTTCGGCGAGATCGGCAAGGCTCTTCAGGTTGTGGGCCGAGCGGAACTCGTCGACGTGGGGCAGCATGGTGCGCACACCCCATGATCTGGGCTCGAAGCCTTCATAGCGCAACAGCGGGTTGAGCCATACCAGGCGCCGGCAGGACATGTGCAGGCGCGCCATCTCGTGACCCAGTTCGCCGGTGGCGTCTCGGTCGAGGCCGTCGGTCACCAGCACGACGACGGCGCCCTGGCCCAGGACGCGGCGCGACCAGTCGCGGTTGAAGTCGTGCAGGCAGGCGCCGATGCGTGTGCCGCCCTGCCAGTCCGAAACGGTTGCGGCGACTGCCGAGACCGCGATGTCGACATCCTTCTGGCGCAGGTGGCGTGTGATGTTGGTCAGGCGCGTGCCATAGACAAAGGTGTGGACGCGGTCGCGGTCGTTGGTCAGGGCATGGGCGAAGTGGATCAGCATGCGGCTGTAGCCGGCCATGGAGCCGGAGATATCGCAGAGTAGGACCAGGGCAGGTGGCCGGGTGCGCTGGCGGGCGCGCTGCAGCGGGATGATGCCAGGCGCGGCGCGCAGGGATCGCCGCAACGTCTGGCGCATGTCGACGCGGGGGCCTGCGGGATCGCTGCGATGGCGGCGCGAGATCAGGGGCTTGAGATCGAGGTGCATGGCGGCGATGGCGCGCTTGGCCTCGGCGACCTCGGTGGCCGTCATGTCCTCGAAGTCCATCTGGCGCAGGACCTCCTGATCGGTGAAGGTCATGGCCATGTCGAGGTCCAGTTCCTCGCGCTCCGGCCGGCCCTCGGGCTTGGGCTTGCCCTGGCCGAGGGCATCGGCGATGCGGCGCGACAGGGGGTCGGAGTCGGGCGGCACGTTTGCGCGAACCGTCGGCAGCATGAGAGAGAGCATCTTTTCCAGCAGCTTCGGGTCGCGCCAGAAGACGTGGAAGGCCTGGTCGAACAGCTCCTGCTGGTCGCGCCGGGAAACGAAGACGGCGTGCAGGGTCCAGTAGAAGTCGTCGCGGCGGCGCACGCCGGTGACATCCAACGCCTTCAGCGCGTCGATGACATGGCCGGGTCCCACGGGCAGGCCCGCCTGGCGCAACACGCGGGCAAAGTACATGACGTTTTCGGCAAGCCGTCCGCCCGGTGCGATCTCGGGCAGTCCGGTGACGTTCATCGGGCGGCGGCGTCGGCTATCGCCATGTCGCGTTTCATGCGTGCGAGAATCGCCGAGGCTTCGGAATCGCGCACCTTGGCGATGTCGTCCTGGTACTTCAGCAGCACGCCCAGGGTATCGTCGACCACGGCGGGATCGAGCGCCAGGGCGTCGAGGTTCACGAGCGCGGTCGCCCAGTCGATGGTTTCGGCCACCCCGGGCAGCTTGAAGAGGTCGAGCTTGCGCAGTTCCTGGACGAAGGCGACGACCTCGCCCGAGAGGCGTTCGGGGCAGCCGGGCACCTTGCGGTTCAGCACTTCCAGCTCGCGCGCCGCATCTGGATAGTCGATCCAGAAGTAGAGACAGCGGCGCTTGAGCGCATCGTGGATCTCGCGTGTACGGTTGGAGGTGACGATGACGATGGGGGGATGCTCGGCCCGCACCGTGCCGAGTTCGGGGATCGTCACCTGGAAGTCGGAAAGGACCTCCAGCAGGAAGGCTTCGAAAGGTTCGTCGGTACGGTCGAGCTCGTCGATCAGCAGCACCGGCGGGCCGTCGGCATGGGGTTCCAGCGCCTGAAGCAAGGGTCTGCGGACGAGGAACTGCTCGCTGTAGATGCTGGAGGCGATCTCGTCCCGGTCGGTGGCGCCTGCCGCCTCGGCCATGCGGATCTCGACCATCTGGCGCGGGTAGTTCCACTCATAGACCGCGTGGCCGACATCCAGGCCCTCGTAGCACTGCAGCCGGATCAGGTCGCGGCCGAGGCCCGCGGCCAGAACCTTGGCGATCTCGGTCTTGCCGACGCCGGCCTCGCCCTCCAGCAGCAGGGGGCGGCCCATCTTCAGGGCAAGAAACACGGTGGTCGCAAGGCTGCGGTCGGCGACATAGTCACCGGCGGCGAGCAGGGCGACCGTGTCGTCGATCGAGGCCGGAAGTTGCATGAAGGAGCTGTCCGATGGCGTCAGGCGGGCAGCGCTATTTTTGCATCCAGCGGCCGCCCGCGTCCATGAACCAGTTGCCGGGCTTCAGGTTGGCGATGATCTTCTCACCGGCGACGATCTGCACGGCCTGCACGCTGGTGCCGTTGGCGGCGGCAAGCTCGGCGTATTTCAGCTTCCGCTCGGTGTTGATGCGCTCCATCAGGGAGAGCGCCCAGGTCGGGGCGGCGGTGTCGACCTGGCCGAGCAGGCCGTCCGGGCGCTCGCCGAGGTAACCCTGGTCGCGTGCGTCGTCCAGGCTCTGCGCCCAGGCCTCCATGGGCAGGAGGGGCAGCAGCATGGCGCCGGCCATCAGGCCGAGCATGGTGCGGCGGGCGATGGTCATCGGGCGATCAGAAGAGGTCACTGTCTTCCTCCAGAAGCTGCTCGACGTCCTTCTCGAGCTTGATACGGACTTCCTGCTCGATCTTGACGTTGAGGTTGATCACGATCGGGTCCTTGGGCGCCTCGACGCGCACGGTCGGCTGGCACGCGGCCACGAACAGCAGCAGCAACGGCACAGCCAGGCCGATGGCGGGTGGGCGGTCCAGGCGACGCGGCATGTCGGTGTTCCTCTCGGTTAACCCGGGCAATGTGGGACGAGATTACGTCAAAAACCCGACAGGCGTTTGCGAATCTCTTCCGGGACGCGCCAGCCGGCCAGGCTGTCGCGCACGATACGGTCGAGATCGCCGGTCAGGTTGACGTTCAGTTCGATGGGATAACCGTCGTAAAGCTCGGGATTGGCGCCGGAAATGTGCAGGCCGACGATGCTGGCGCCGCCCAGGGCGCGATCGAGGTCGATCACGATGCTTTGATAGTGGAAGTTGGAGACGGCGGTCACCAGCATTTCGACGTTTTCATCGCCACCGCCTATCGCAGCACCACCCTCGGGGATGTAGCGCAGCACGCCCGGTTCCTTCGTCGCCAGCCGGCCGCCTTCGATCGCCAGATCGTTGTCCTGCAGCAGCACGGGGATTTCGCCAGAAAGGCTGCCGCTGGCTTCCAGTTCGGGAAGGTCGAGCAGATCCCCCAGGCGGACCAGCTCGACATCGGCGACGTCGAGCACGATGCGGTTCTGCTCACGCTCCGGGTCGAGCGTCGTGGGTTGGGCCTCCACCGTGCCACCTGCGAAGTCGAGGGAGGCCTGCGAAAGCCACATCGCGCCGTTGCCCGGCAAGGAGAAGGTGAGGGAGAGGTTCTCCATCGGCAGGCCGGGGTCGAGGCGGCCGGCGGTGAGCTGCTGGTCCGGTGGCGTACGCAGGGGCGCGATGCCGGAAAGGTGGATGCTGCCGGCCAGCGCCTCGACCTCGGCGCCGGCCAGCATTCCGGAAAGATCGTCGAGGTTGATATCGAGATCGGCGAAAGGAGCGCCTGGTTCCATGCCCAGGGATCCGACGATCTCGACCGCCCCGGTGGCGCCGGTCAGGAGCGGACCGTAGAGGGGTGAGAGTGCTGTCGGCTGCAGATCGGGCGAAAAACGGATGGGTGGGATACGGATGTAGGCCGACAGGCGGTCGCGCGCGGGCTCCCAGCTGCCTTCGATGTTGGCGACGTAGCGGATACCCGCCATGTGGATATCGAGCGACATGCGCGCGTCCTTGCCTCCGGGCCAGACCGGCTTGAAGGCAAGGTCCAGCGTTGCAGGAACGAACCGTGCCGGCTCGACCAGATCGCGCAGGTGGATGCCCGTCGCCTGGATCTGGGGCCAGGGCGAGAGACCGTTGTTGTAGCTCAACAGCAAGGCCATACCGGCGACCGCGACATCGGGACCGGCAATGGAAAGCTCGCCGCCATGGCTTTCGGCGGTGGCCTGGATACGGCCCTCGCTCAGGCCTCCGGCGCTGACGCGCATGTCCGGCAGGCCCCCCGACAGCGTGGCAAAAACCACGCCGGCCGCATCCAACAGTTCAGCGCCGATAGCGGTTTCGCCCAGCACGACGCGGGCGTCCCATCCGGTCACCTTGCCGGGATCGTTCAGGGTAAGGATGGGCAGGGTGTCACCCTCGAGCTTGAGCGACGTGCTGGCCGTGCTGCGCAGGTTGGGATGGGCGAACGCGCCGAGATCAACCCAGCCGGGAGCTGTGAGCGTGACGGTCAGCATGTCGCCATCGAGGGCGATTTCGAGCGGCAGTTCGGCCAGCAGGTTGCTTGCTGTGATCTCGCCATAGACCAGGCGGTCGGCACCGATGACCGCGACAGGATCGATGCTTGCCAGCACCCGGATGTTGCTCTCCTGGGTCAGCCGCACGGGAAGATTGAAGTGGACACCGCGCGCCGAGATACCTCCAGCTTCCAGGCGCGTGAGATCGCCCACGGCATCGATGGAGGCCTGCAGGCCGCCGGTGGAGAGAAGCGCTTCGCCGGAGAAGCGGATTTCGTCGGCTTCGACGCCTTCCACCAGGGGACCGTGCAGGGCGACATCGAAACGTCGCAGACCGCCATCGACGGGCGTTCCCTCATTGTTGGTGCCAAGGTCGAGATGGCCGGAAGCCATGGACGCGAAACCATCGTCAGCCGTGAGCGCCATGTCGAAGTCCGCGATCAGGCCATAACCTTCCCCCGCGCGACGCAATGCGATGCGCAAACCGTCCGGAGGAACGGCAAGGTCGTAGGTGCGCGGCGGCAGGGCGGCAAGCCAGGCGGGCGGTGAAGAGCCTGCGGCGATGCCGGTGACGCTGGCCGGGGCGTCGAGATTCATGGTCAGGGTGTCGTTCTCAACGGCAAGGTCGAGAGCAAGCTCAAGCGGACCGGTAACCAACGCTTGGCCGGCGACGCCTGCGCTGGAGAGCGACAGGATGCCGCCGCCGACGACATCGAAGGCCTCGGCCGTGGCCGGGACGGTGCCCGCCAGATCAAATTCCACACGCGATGGCGCGGTGAGCCGCAGGGGCGAGGGCAGGGGAAGTTCGATATCCTGCGTGACCGCAGCCAGGCCCGTGAGCGACCAGGAGGGCTTGTCATCCTGTCCTTCATAGCCGGCGCTGAGGCGCAACGTCGCTGCGCTGTCGCCATCGCCGATATCGATGTCGAAAGATGCAGTGCCGCCGTGCCAGGTCCCCGAGAGCATCAGCGGACCCAGAGCGTGACCGTCCAGCGCGGTACGGGTGGCCTCCAGAGAAAGCAGCGCGCCCAGGTCTTCGCCCAGGGTGAGGTCGGCACGGCCCTTGATGACGTCGGCCTCGGCGCCCGGTATCCCCAGGCGCTGGGAGGAAAAGACGATCCTGGCGCGCCGGGGGCCGGTTCCCGCAAAGCCCGAGAATTCGCCTTCACCCTCCAGGTCGCCCAGACGGGTGATCCCCTCGAAGCTGACTTCGCCGCTGTCGCGTCCTGCGAAGTCATAGCGGCCCTCCAGGGCGAGATTTGCCCAGCCGAAAGGTCCGGCAATGTGCAGGACGGCGTCGTCGACCGTCAGGCGGGCCAGGGGAAGACCGGCGGTTTCGCCGGCGTCCGGCGAAGCGCC
>CALGGB010000195.1 GCA_937880925.1 uncultured Rhodospirillaceae bacterium
ATCCCGGAAACCGGGGGCTCGGGGCGGCCCTGCAACACGCAAACGTCGTGCAGTCTTAGCCCAGAACGAGCGTGCCGCGACGGTTCTGAGCCCAGGCGGCTTCAGAATGGCCATCGACGACAGGACGCTCCTTGCCGTAGCTGATGGTCGCGATCCGGCTGGGATCGACGCCCAGGGCGACGAGCAGGTTCTTGACGGCATTGGCACGGCGCTCACCCAGAGCAAGGTTGTACTCGCGGGTGCCGCGCTCATCGCAGCGGCCCTCGATCACAACAACAACGCTGGGATAGCTTTCCATCCAATTGGCCCAGTTGCGGACCACGGCCTCGGCATTGGGACGCACGACCGAGCTATCGAAGTCGAACAGGACGTGATCGCCATACATCTCCTGGACGTACTCGATCGACATCGGATCGAGCGGAGTGACCTCAACGATGGTCTCTTCGACGACCACTTCACCCGTACCCATCGTCTGATCGGTGGTTTCGGGCGTCGATTCGCACGCGGCCACGAGAAGCACGGCGGCGAAAAGGCTAACAATCTTAAGGCGCATGCGAACATTCCCCTTTCACTGGCTGGCTATAACGCTCAGTAGGTTCTGCTGTCGGGAAGGAAGCTTGGAGACCTATGGCGCAACCAAAGCGCTCGCAGAGGACCATTTCGCACCTGCGAGAACTTGCGCGGACTATAGTCGATTCTCTTACGGAATCAAGGGAGACCACGCGGGATCCGAGCCGTCCAGAGGCGTCGTCACAAGCCGTTCATTCCTCCCCGTCAGGTCGATGGAAAACAACTGAACGCGGCTTTGGTTGCCGACCGGAGTCTCACGGAAAAACATCAGCACACGCCCGTTGGGCGCCCAGGTGGGGCCCTCGGCCAGGTAGCCTTCCGCGATCAGACGTTCGCCCGAACCATCGGACTTCATCACCCCAATGAAGAAGGTTCCCTTGTAACTCTTTGTAAAGGCGATCAGATCGCCGCGCGGCGACCACACCGGCGTGGAGTAGCGACCATCACCAAACGAGATCCGCTGCTGGTTACTGCCGTCGGCCCGCATGGTGTAGAGCTGCGGCGTGCCGCCACGGTCGGAGTTGAAGGTGACGTACTGGCCGTCGGGCGAATAGGCCGGCGAGGTGTCGATCGCCGCATCCGTGGTCAGGCACTGGATCTGGCGGGTCGGCAGATCCATGGAATAGATGTCGGAATTGCCGTTGACGGCCAGCGACATGATCACCCGGCGCCCGTCGGGTGAAAACCGTGGGGCAAAGGTCATGCCGGGGAAGTCGCCCAGCACTTCGCTGCGGCCGCTGTCGATGTCCAGGATATACACGCGGGGCGTGTTGCCGAAGTAGGACATGTAGGTGATTTCCTGGGAGGTCGGCGAGAAGCGCGGCGTCAGCACCAGGTGGTTGCCGTCGGTCAGGAAGCGGTGATTGGCGCCGTCCTGATCCATGATCGCAAGCTGCTTCCTGCGCTCCGTCATGGGGCCGCTCTCTGCGATATAGACGATGCGCGTGTCGAAGTAGCCGCCCTCACCCGTCAGACGGGTATAGATCGAATCGGCGATCTTGTGGGCGATACGGCGCCATATCTGGTCGTCGCCGCGGAACACGAAGCCTTCCATCTGACCTTCGGCGAAGGTGTCCCACAGGCGGAACTCGACACGCAGGCGGCCATCGGCCTCGCGCGCCACGATGCCGGTCACCAGGGCCTGGGCGTTGATCGTGCGCCAGTCGCCGAAGCGCGGGCTGCCGTTGGCGGGTATGTCCTCGGGCCGCTGGATGAAGGCGTTCTCGTTGATCGGCTTGAAGAGGCCCGAACGCTCCAGGTCGGCCGCGATCACTTCAGCGATATTGGCACCCACCGTTGCGTCGTTCCCCGAACCGATGAATCGGGTCACCGCGATCGGCAGCGGGTTGGACGAACCGGTGGTCACGTCGACCTCAAGCTGGGCGTAGGCCGGAACACTCGCCAGCATCAGACAGCCCAGGACGAAGGCCACAAGGCCGGATCGGAGGCGGAGCAATGGCTTCATGGCGTCAGGTCCTCAACATTTGGCTGGGATCGAAGTTCACGATCAGATTGCGCCACTGGTCATACTGATCCAGCGGCAGTCCAAGGAACGGGTGGTCCCTGAAGTAAAGCACGGCACGCTCGGCCGCTTCCCGGGCCGCCCGGCGGAAGGTCTCGGAGCTCTCGCCGATGACATCGAGCACCGCAGAGGACAGCACGCGGCCGTCCGGGGCCAGCGAGACCTCCAGCTTGACCTTAAGCAACTCGGCGCCCTCGGCGCCGGCCGGAATGTTCCATTGCTCGGCGAGTTGCTGGGCGATCAGCGACACGATCGTCGCCATGGCCTCGTCGGAGACCGGAGCGTTGGAGCTCTCGTTCAGCGAGGCCATGACATCGTCGAAGCTGGTGTCGGACGGCTGGCTTTCCTGCTGGGGTTGCGGCTCGGTCTCGGTCTTGTCGAGCAACAGGCTGTCCATGACGGAGGTGAAATCCTGGGTCGCCTCCGCTGGCTTCTCGGGCGGAGTCGGCTTTTCAACGGGCACCGGCGCGGCCGTGGCGTCCTCCACCGGCGGCGCGGGTTCAGGTTCGGGCTGGACCAGTTCGGGTTCGGGCGCCGGCTCGGGCTCGGGCAGCGGCGCAGGCTCGGGCAGCACCACAGGCTCGGGCGCAGCCTCGGGCTCGGCGACCGGCTCGACCTCGGGCAGCGGCAGCGGCTCGGGCAGTTCCAGGGCGGCCAGTTCCTGCTCGGCCGGCGCCGGTTCAGGCTCCGGCTGCGGTTCGGGTTCGGCCTGCTTCTCGGCTTCCTGTTCGGGCTCCGGCTCGGGCCGGGTTTCGGGCAGCGGTGCGGCAACCTCTTCGGCCAGAGTGAAGAGTTCGACGGAGATCGTGGGCTGCTGTTCGGTCGGATCGTCCCACAGGCGCGGCAAGCCGATCAGCGCCGCCAGCACGAGCAGCGCATGAAAGCCGAAGGAAAGGCCGATGCCCTGGGGTGACACGGCCGTCCCCTACTCCGTGCCTTCGGGCAGTTCGGCACGCAGCGCGATGTGCGTGAAACCCGCCGCGTTGAGGGCACCCATCACCGTCATGACGTCTCCATAGGCGACACCGCGGTCGCCGTTCACGAAAATCCTCACCTCGGGATTGTTCTGCGAAATTGCGACGATACGAGGGCCGAGCTCCTGAAGGGTGATGTCCGTATCCTGCAGGAACAGATTGCCGGCGGCATCGATCGAGACCGTGATCGGCTCGTCCTGGCCCTCCAGTTCGGGCACATCGGCCTTGGGCAGGTCGACCTCGATGCCCACGGTCAGCAGCGGCGCCGCGATCATGAAGACGATCAGCAGCACCAGCATCACGTCGACCATCGGGGTGACGTTGATCTCGCTCATCTTGTTGCGGCGGCGGCGTCCCCGCGCGCTGCGCATGCCCGAGCTTGCGACCTGGACAGCCATGTCAGGCGCCCTTTTCGTCGAGCTGGCGCGACAGCAGCGACTGGAACTCGGCCGCGAAGGTCTCCAGACGGCTGCCGTAGCGGTCGAGATCGGTCGAGAGCTTGTTGTAGGCAATCACCGCGGGAATAGCCGCCAGCAGGCCGAGCGCGGTGGCAAACAGCGCCTCGGCGATGCCCGGCGCGACAATGGTGAGCGAGGTGTTCTTGGCGATGGCGATGGCGGTAAAGGCGTTCATGATGCCCCAGACCGTGCCGAACAGGCCGACGAACGGCGCCGTCGAACCGACGGTGGCAAGGAAGCCCATGTAGCGCTCCAGGGTGTCCATCTCGCGGTCCACGGTGACCTGCATGGCCTGGTTGATGCGCTGCTGCAGGCCGGCCCGCAGGCGGTCGTCGGCGATGGTTTCCTGGCGCTGCAGCCCGCGCTTCAGTTCCAGCATGGCGGCGGAAAAGACACCGGCCATGGGATGGGTGGGATCGCGCCCGATGCGGTCGTAGAGATCCTCCAGGGAACCGCCGGACCAGAAGGCCTCCTCGAACTCCTCGGCCTCCGAGCGCAGACGGCGCAGGCGCAGGGACTTGTCGAAAATGATCGCCCAGCTCCAAAGCGACGCGCCCAGCAGGAGAATCATCACGGCCTTGACGATGAAATCGGCGCGCCAGAACAGGCTCCAGACCGACATGGAGATGTCGGTCGAACCGGCGAGCTGCGCCATTTCGAGAGCTTGTGTATCCATCGCTTGTGGAAACTCCGTTGCGGTTGGTTCAGGCGGCGCGGTCGAAGGCCTGGCGCACGCCCTGGGGCATGCGGCCCGGCCGGCCGGTGGGGGTGAGAAAGGCAAGGCGCACGATCAGGCGGACGAGATCGGTGCCGTCGCGGCGCACGACCTGCTCCATGGTGGTGCTTGCGCCGCCGGCGGCAAGGATGCGGGTCTCCACGACCAGGGCATCGTCCAGGCGGGCCGGACGCAGATAGTCGGCCTCGACCCGTGCGACGACAAAGTTGCCGCCCGCGCTTTCCTTCAGCCCGACATGGTCGAACCCCAGGTCGCGCAGGTACTCGGTGCGTGCCCGTTCGGCAAAGCGCAGATAGGCGGTGTGGTAACAGATCCCGCCGGCATCGGTATCCTCGTAATAGACGCGGATCGGCAGGCGATGGCACTCAGACATCGCTCTCCTCCGCGGCGGCGCGGAACAGATCGGACTGCTCGCGCAGGGAGCGCGGCATGGCAAGCCTCAGGTGCTCGTAGCTGGCGCCGGTCAGCATCCGTCCGCGCGGCGTGCGCTGGACGAAACCCTGCTGAATCAGAAACGGCTCGATGACATCCTCCAGGGCGTCGCGGTGTTCCGACAGGGCCGCAGCGACGGTCTCCACGCCGACCGGCCCGCCGCCATAATGCTCGGCAATGCAGGCCAAATAGCGGCGATCCATTGCGTCCAGGCCGCTGCGGTCGACCTCCAGACGCGACAGGGCCTTGTCGGCAACGTCCGCGTCGATCCGGTCGTGGCCGCCGACATGGGCCAGATCGCGCACACGCCGGAGCAAACGCACCGCCACGCGCGGGGTTCCCCGGGCCCGCCGGGCGATTTCATGCGCGCCGTCTTCCGACAGATCCGCGCCCAGCACGCGCGCGGCGCGGGCTACGACGATGGCCAGGTCCTTGGCGTTATAGAAGTTGAGCCGCAGCGGGATGCCGAAACGCTCGCGCAGCGGCGTCGTCAGCAGGCCCGACCGGGTGGTCGCGCCGACCAGGGTAAAGGGCGGCAGTTCGATGCGTACCGAGCGCGCCGCGGGCCCCTCTCCGATGATGAGATCGAGGTGGAAATCCTCCATCGCGGGATAGAGCACTTCCTCCACCGCCGGGCTCAGGCGATGGATCTCGTCGATGAACAGCACATCGCGCTCTTCCAGGTTGGTCAGCAGTGCGGCGAGATCGCCCGCCCGGGCGATGATCGGACCGGAGGTCGCGCGGAAGCCGACACCCAGCTCCCGCGATACGATCTGCGCCAGCGTCGTCTTGCCCAGCCCCGGCGGGCCGTGCAGCAGGACATGGTCGAGCGCCTCCTTGCGGCCGCGCGCGGCCTGCACGAAGACCGACAGGTTGTCGCACACCGTCTTCTGGCCGATGAAGGCGGAAAGGGTCTGTGGTCGCAGGGTGCTTTCGATATCGTCTTCGGCAGGCTCTGCGTCGACCAGACGTTCCTGGCTCATCGCGCCAGCCCCTTCAGACCGGCACGGATCAGGCGGGCGACATCGGCGTCCTCGCCCAGATCGCGGCGCGCCGCGACAATGGCGCCGAACGCCTCGGTGCGCCCGTATCCCAGGTTGACCAGCGCCGAAACCGCCTCGGCATCGGCGCCTTCGGCAGCGCCGCCGGCCACCGCGGGCGCCAGCGCGGCGCCGACACCGATGCCGGCCTCGCCCATGCGATCCTTCAGTTCGGTCACGACCCGTTGGGCCAGGCGCGGCCCGACGCCGTTGGCGCACGAAACCGCGACCTTGTCCTGGGCCATCACGGCCTGGGCCAGTTCACCCGGCGTCATCACCGACAGGATCGCCAGCGCCACCCGGCTGCCCACACCCTGTACGGTCTGGAGCAGGCGGAAGCAGTCGCGCTCCCCCCGGTCGGCAAAGCCGTAGAGCACGATCCGGTCATCGCGCACGAAGGTCTCGACCAGCAGGCTGGCCTTTGCCCCGATCCCGCCCAGGCCGCGCAGGGTGCGCGCCGAGCAGGAGAGCAGATAACCCACGCCGGAGACGTCGAGGACCACCAGATCGTCGTCGAGCGTATCGACCAGCCCGGTCAGCTTGCCGATCATGGCCGTGCCCCCATCGCCGCCAGGGTGCGGCGCGGACCGCTGGTGGCGGCGTGATGGGCATGGCAGATGGCCACGGCCAGGGCGTCGGCGGCATCTTCGGAGGTCGGCTTCGCGCCGGGCAGGAGGATGCCGATCATCATGCCGATCTGGGCCTTGTCGGCCGCACCGGTGCCGACCACGGTCTTCTTGACCAGGCGTGCGGCATATTCATGCACGGCCAGGCCCGTGGTGGCCGCTGCGACCATGGCGCTGCCACGCGCCAGGCCCAGTTTCAGGGTGCTCGACGGGTTCTTGTTGACGAAGGTCTCCTCGATCGCGGCGACCTCGGGGGCATGTTCGGCCATCACCGCCTGGACAGCCTCGAAGATGGCGGTCAGGCGAGCGGCCATGGAGCCGCTTGCAGGCGGAGACACGGCTCCGTTCGCCACGTGCCGCAGCGCGTTGCCCTCGACGTCGATGATGCCCCACCCGGTGTGCAGAAGGCCGGGGTCGAGGCCGAGTACCCGCATTGTCTGCCCTCAGGCTACCAGGCGTTCCATGACATCGTCGGCGATCTCGAAGTTGGCCGAGACCGTCTGCACGTCGTCGTTGTCCTCCAGCGTATCGATCAGCTTGAGCAGGGAGGCGGCCTTTTCCTCGTCCACCTCGATGGTGTTCTGGGCCTGCCAGATCAGCCCCGCGCTCTGGGCATCGCCGAAGCGGTCCTGCAGGGCCCCGCTCACCTGGCCGAAGTCCTCCGGCGCGCAGATGATGGTGTGGGTTTCCTCATCGGACTGCACGTCGGTGGCGCCGGCTTCCAGCGCCGCCTCGAACATGGTCTCGAAATCGCCGGTCGAGGCGGGATAGACGACCTGGCCCAGGCGCTCGAACATGAAGGAGACGCTGCCGGTCTCGCCCATCGCACCGCCGCCCTTGTTGAAGGCGGAGCGGACTTCCGAGGCGGTACGGTTGCGGTTGTCGGTCAGCGCCTCGACGATGATCGCGATACCGCCGGGGCCGTAACCCTCATAGCGCATCTCCTGGTAATCGGTGTTGTCCTCGCCGCCCGCGGCGCGCTTGATCGCGCGATCGACGGCGTCCTTGCCCATGTTGACCGCACGCGCTGCGGCAACGGCCGCGCGCAGGCGGGGGTTGTGCTCGGGATCAGGCAGGCCCGAACGGGCCGCCACGGCGATCTCGCGACCCACCTTGGTGAATTGTTTGGCCCGCTTGGCGTCCTGAGCGCCCTTGCGGTACATGATGTTCTTCCATTTGGAATGGCCGGCCATGGGATCCTCTAGTCCGGAATCAATACAATGCGACGTCCAGATATCGCGCCGGATTCGGGAACACAATACCACATCGTGTCGAATCCGGGGTTTGCGCCGCGTTCACGAGCGAAATACTGATGCCGCGGTCGATTTTGCGTCTTCCTTGGCCTTGATCGTGGCCCTGGCCCGCGCCATCTCCGCCTCTAGCCCGGCAATGTAATCATGCAGAGCCGCGATCGACATCGTCTCCAGGTTCACAGCCGCGGCCCGCGTCTTTGCGGGTTCCAGATCGTCGGCGTCCATGTCAGAACCTCCCCTCCTCTTGTCCAAGTTCATGTGAGCCGGTCGCCGCGATGAGTTCAAGACGCAGTGAAGCACGACGCATCCTTGTCAGTTGGGCGGCCTTCGTCATTGTTGTCGGTATCGGCATCGCCTTCATGGGCACCCTGATCCACGGCATCATCAAGGGCAACGAGACCGCCCACGACCTGGACCACAGCGATCGCGTGCTCAACGAGCATCTGCTCGAACTGGCCGACATGCGCGGCGTTGCGCCGATAACGGCCCTGCCCATTTCCTCCGCCAACGCCGATGCCCCCTGGGACGTCATCTGCTATGTCGGCACCCACGAGTGGGTCGGCAAGGCCGTGTCCCAGCGCATGGGGCTGGACGTGCGTGACCTGATCTTCGATCCGCGCAACATCTACGTCGTCGACGACTACTGGGGCCTTGGTTTCCTGGACACCGCCACCCTCACCCTGCGTATCGTCGAGATCAACCGGGACACGGTGGCGGCCATCGAAGGGCCCGATTGCCTTCTCCGCGAGGGTGCGGAAGTCACCGCACGGCCGATGGAGGACGAGCCAGGCTCGATCGTGGTCACCTTCGTCGGTACGCCCGCCGCCCCGCAGTAACCCAGCACGCCCCAGGGAGTTCAGTCCATGGCCGACAGCCTGCCCAAGATGATGAGCGCCATCGAATACGCCGGCAGCGGCGGCCCCGATGTGGTGCGTGTCGCGGAACGCCCCGTGCCACAGCCCGGCGTCGGCGAGGTTCTGGTCAAGGTCCATGCCGCCGGCGTCAACCGGCCC
>CALGGB010000196.1 GCA_937880925.1 uncultured Rhodospirillaceae bacterium
CAGAACATGGACGCCACCGGCGAGGCGGTTGATCTCTTCATCGGTGATCGCGACTTCCGTGAGCCCAAGTATCACGAGCATTGGGTGCGTCTGCAGGAACTGCGTGACGCCGGTTTCCTGAACCAGGATATGGCCTCGCTGGAGCTCTATCCCGGCATCGACCTGATCGTGGCCGGCGAGCTGGCCATGGGCCTTTCCGTGGGTGGCCGGCTGCCCGCCGACAGTGCGGCGACCGGCGGTCAGATCGGCTGCATGGTCATGCCGGTTTATGGCACGGGCAAGATGGCGGGCAAGCCTATCCTGGATGTGCAGGGTCTTGGCATCTCGTCTGACTCGGCCAATCCCGAGGCGGCCGCAGCATTCCTCGAATATCTTCATTCGCCCGAGCGTCTGCAGGCCTTCTGGGAGACGACAGGCTGGATCCCCTCGGACACCAACTTCGATTCAAGTGTGATCGAGGACGAGGCCGTCCGCAGCCTGTGGCAGAACTGGGGCCTCTCGCCCAACATCCCTTACGTTGCCAACCTCACGCCGGGGCAGTTCTATGAGCAGGCGCTGATCCCCGCCGCCCAGCAGATCATCCAGGGCGACATGACCGGCGAGGAAGCCGGCGACCTTGCTGCCCGCGTCGTTGCCGAGTGGCGCGATTTCAACCCCGATCTGGTGGAGAACTACCAGGAATGGGCCGTTGATCTTTCCTGATCCAGACTGAAGCTCCGGGGTGCACCCGACGTGCGCCCCGGAGGTTTTCTTGCCCATGCCGCCCTGTGGCGGCCGCCAGGACAATGCCGATCATGTTCCGCTCGCAAAGGCTCACGCCGTATCTGTTCGTGCTGCCGCTGGTGGTTCTGCTCTGCTTCGTCTTTGGTTATCCGATCGTGCGCATCGTCGAATTCAGCTTCAAGATGGTGCGCGGCATCGATGGCCCCTGGATCGGTTTCCGCAACTATGAACTGGTGCTGAACCAGCCGCTGTTCTGGGAATCGGTCAGCCACAACCTGATCCTGCTGCTGGCGATCCCGGTGATGGTCGCGGTGTCGCTGCTGATCTCCATCGTGCTGTATGAGCGCATCCGCGGCTGGAAGCTCTACCGCGTCGTGCTGTTCCTGCCCTACATCCTGGCGATCCCGATCGTCGCCATCGTGCTGAAGAAGATGTTCCAGTTCAGTGGACCGGTGAACGAGGTGCTGCGCTGGATGAGCCTCGACTTCCTGGCGCTTGACTGGATCGGTTCGTCCGATGTCGCGCTTTGGACCGTGGTCCTGGTTGTCATCTGGCGTGAGTCGGCCCTGGGCACGATCCTGTTCCTTGCGCGCCTGCTCAGCCTCGATGAATCCCTGCTGGAGGCTGCGACCCTGGAGGGCGCAACCTGGTGGCAGAAGGTCCGCTACGTGATCCTGCCGCAGATGAAGGGGGTCATCGAATTCTATGTCGTTGTCAGCGTCATCACGATGCTCGCTGCGGTCTTCGCCTACGTTTACATGATCGGCGGCGGGCGTGGTGGTCCGGGAACCTCGACCTGGGTGCTTGAGCTCTACATCTTCAACGCGCTAATCCGCACCAGCCTGCCCGGCATCGCATCGGCGGTTTCCGTCATGCTTCTGGTGGTTTCCATTCTTTTGATCTTCCCGCTCTTTGCGGCGCGCAGGCACGCCCGCGAAGAGGAAATGGTTTGAAGGCGTCATGACCACCGACATCGCATCGTCGTCGCGCCGGCCCATCAGATGGGGCCATGCCTGGCGTCACGCCATATTGCTGACGGCAACCTTCGTCGCGCTGGTGCCCACGGTCTACATGATCTCGACGGCGCTGAAGTCGCAGGATGAATACGTCGTCGACAAGGTCGGCTTTCCCTCCGTTCTGGTGCTCGACCACTTCCGCGAGGCGCTGGTCGACAGCCCGTTCCTGGGATGGATGCTCAACAGCACTATCCTGGTGCTCGGGGCGGTGGGCCTGAGCGCCTTTGTCTCCTGCCTGGCGGCCTATGCCATTGCGCGTCTGTCCTTCCGCGGCCGCGACACCCTGTTTGCCATTTCGACCTCGCTGATGGCGGTGCCGCCAGTGGTGATGATCGTGCCGCTGTTCGTGCTCTACACGCAGCTCTCGCTGATCAGTACCTTCCGCGGCGCCATCGTGATCTATGCCGGACTGATCACGCCATTCTCGGTCTATCTGCTCACCACCTTCTTTCGCACCCTGCCCAAGGAACTGTTCGAGAGCGCGCGCATCGACGGTGCGAGCGACTTCTCCATCCTCTGGCGCATCGTGCTGCCGCTTTCCCTGCCGGCGCTGCTGACGCTGGTGGTGGTCAATGCGCTGTTCGTGTGGAACGACCTGCTGATCGCGATTATCTTCCTGCAGGACGATGCCAAGCGCACGCTGATGGCCGGCATCAGTGTCTTCCAGGGCCGCTACAACAACCAGATTCCGCTGACCATGGCGGGCATGGTGATTGCCAGCGCGCCCATGGTGATTCTCTACATCGCCTTCCAGAAATACTTCATCCGCGGCCTGATGGCCGGCGCCATCAAGTAGATGGCGGTCGAACCGCTGATCCTGGAAAACGACCGGCTTTGCGTGCGCGTCGACGCGGAGCGGGGCGGTGTCATCGCGTCCCTGGTCCATCGCGTGCTGGGTGCTTCGGTGCTGGGCACTTGTCCGTGGGAGGTTGCGCCCGGACCATGCGCCGGCCCAGCCGTGGACGAGGCGGCCTGGCTTGCCCATTACGACGGTGGCTGGCCAGTGCTGTTCCCCAATGGGGGCGATGCCTGCACCTTTGAGGGCGTTGCCCATGGCTTCCATGGCGAAGCATCGATCATGGCCTGGATGGTGGAGGAGTCGGACGACACCATCGTTCTCTCGTGCAGCTTCGTCACGGCGCCGGTCACGATGCGTCGACGCATCGCGCTTGAGGACGATGTCCTGATTGTCTCCGAAGCGGTGACCATGACGGGAACGGCGCCGGCGCGTGTCATGTGGACTCATCATCCGACCTTCGGTGGTGACCTGCTGGACGGCCCGTTTGCCATCGACACCGGTGCGCGACGCATGCTGGTTGACGATGACTACGACCCTGCCGCCAATCCCCTGCTGCCGGGTGCGCAGGCCGATTGGCCCATGGTGCCGGGCAAGCAGGGCGCCTTCGATCTTTCACGGCCCCACGGGACCATGGCCTCGCTTGTTTACCTGCAGGACCTGGCCTCGCCATGGGTCGCCGTGCGGCGGCTGGACGGCGCCGTTGGCGCCGCGCTCTCCTGGGAGGCCGAACTCTTCCCCTGTGCCTGGCTGTGGTTTGAACTGGCCGGCAGCCAGGAGCCGCCGTGGTGCGGCCGTGCCCGCCTGCTGGGGGTGGAACCCAGCACGTCGTGGCCGGGCACCGGGCTGGCCGATATCGCCCGCCGCGGCGGGCCACTGCTCACCCTTGCGCCCGGGACGGTCCGAGAGACCGTGCTGCGGCTTCACGTCTTTCAACCATCCGGACCGGTGCGCGCAGTCGACGCCACCGGACGTGCCATCTGCGACCGGGAGACCCCATGATCATCACCGATGTTTCCGCCTTCGTCCTGCGCCTGCCCGTGGTTACCGACGCCTGTGACGGCAGCCAGGACACTGCCCTCATCCGCATCACGACCGATACCGGTATTGTGGGCTGGGGCGAGGTGGATTCCTGCCCGAGCGTGGTCAAGGCGGTGGTCGATGCCCCGCTTTCCCACAAGATCTGTAACGGTCTGGCCAACATCCTGCAGGGCCGCGACCCGCTCGACATTGACGGTTGCATGCAGGCCATGCAGGAGCAGGCCAACTACTATGCCCGTGTCGGTGTCGGCGCCCATGCCATGGCCGGCGTCAACATCGCGTTGTGGGATGTCGCGGGCAAGGCCGCCGGCAAGCCGGTGTGGAGCCTGCTGGGTGGGGCATCAGGCGGTCGCTTCCGCGCCTACTGCTCCGTGCTCTTTGGCGACACGCCGGCACAGACCTACGAGCTGGCGCGGCGTTATGTCGATGAGGGCTTCAGTGCGGTCAAGTTCGGCTGGGGTCCGATGGGCCAGGACGAGCAGAACGACATCGACCTCATTCGCCAGGCCCGGCGCGGTGTCGGCGAAGGCATCGATGTGCTGATCGATGCGGGCCAGTGCTGGGATTGGGAGACCGCGCTCAAGCGCGCCCATCAGTTCGAGGAGTTCTCGCCTTTCTGGCTGGAGGAACCCCTTCATCCCGATGACATCGCAGGTTACGCCGAACTGACCGCCCGCAGCCCGATCCCGATTGCCACGGGAGAGGCCGAGTCCGATGTCGCCAGCTTCAAGCGCCTGGTTGCCGATGGCCACCTGCACTGGATCCAGCCCGATCCGGGCCGCTGCGGCATTTCCACCTTCGTCGCGGCCGGACGGTTTGCGTTGGAGCGCAAGGGCAGGGTGGTCAACCATGCCTTCAAGAGCGGCATCACCATCGCAGCCTCGCTCCATGCCCTGGCGGGCCTGGGCCTGGGTGGTGGCGACGGCATCTTTGAATACTGCATGTCGGAATCGCCCTTGCGGCGCGGCCTGACCAAGGAATCGTTCGACGTGATCGATGGCTTTGTCGCCGTGCCCGAAGCTCCGGGGCTGGGCGTCACGATCAACCAGGCGGTGTTTGAGGAGTTCCGCGTCGCCTGATCGGGCAGGCGGGTCAGTCGGGCAGGCGGGTAAAGGCCTGGCCGTCGGCCCGGAACAGATGGCAACGGGATGTATCGAGGCCGATCACGATCTCGTCGCCGCTTGCAGCCATGTGGTCGCCGGCTGCGTGCACGGTGATCTCCGTACCCGATCCTGAGTGCAGGTAGAGATAGGTCTCACCGCCCAGGCGCTCCACCGCATAGACCTTGCCGGTGATGCGCGCCTGGCCGGTTCCTTCGGGATTTACCGCTTCGGGCCGGATGCCCAGGGTCACCGGAGCGTTGTTGGCGTCAGCTGCGTCGGGGCGGCAGGGAACGGTGGCGCGCACGCAGCCTTCAAGTTCGACCTCGACATGGCTGTCGGCGATCGCAACGATCCTTCCCTCCAGGAAGTTCATCGCGGGTGAGCCGATGAAACCGGCAACGAAGCGGTTGCGCGGCCTGTGGTAGAGGTCGAGCGGCGCGCCGACCTGTTCGACCAGCCCGCCATTGAGCACCACGATGCGGTCGGCCATGGTCATGGCTTCCACCTGATCGTGGGTGACGTAAATCATGGTTGCCTTCAGGCGCTGGTGCAGCCGGGTCAGTTCGACGCGCATCTGCACCCGCAGCTTGGCATCCAGGTTCGAGAGCGGCTCATCGAAGAGGAAGACCTTGGGTTCCCGCACGATCGCCCGACCAATGGCGACCCGCTGGCGTTGGCCGCCCGAAAGCGCCTTGGGCTTGCGCTCCAGCAGTTCGGTGATCTGCAGGATGTCGGCGGCCTCCGCGACCCGTTCCCGGATGAAATCCTTTTTGGCGTGCGCCAGGCGCAGGCCAAAGGACATGTTCTCGGCGACGGTCATGTGAGGGTAGAGAGCATAGTTCTGAAAGACCATGGCGATCCCCCGCTGCGAGGGCGGGCGCTGGTCAATGCGTTCCCCCGCGATATGGATTTCGCCGCTGTCGAGCTCCTCCAGTCCCGCGATCAGGCGCAGCAAGGTGGTCTTGCCGCAGCCGGAGGGACCGACGAAGACGGTGAACTCCTCCTTCTCGATCTCCAGGTCCACGCCGTGGATGACCTTGGTCTGGCCGAAGGACTTCCGAGCTGACTTGACGGCGACGTAGGCCATGTTCCCCCACACTTTGCAGTCTTCTCCGCCGTGGCGCGGCGAAGGCAATGCCCCCCTTTCGAGGCTTTGGAACTCTAGTCCATGATACCGGACATG
>CALGGB010000197.1 GCA_937880925.1 uncultured Rhodospirillaceae bacterium
CACTTCATCCACTCGCCGTTCTACGTCTATGCCTACGCCTTCGGCGACTGCCTGGTGAACGCGCTCTATGCCCATTACCAGGAGGCCGAGGAAGGCTTCCAGGAGCGTTTCCTCGACATGCTGCGGGCGGGTGGCACGAAGCGGCACAAGGAACTGCTGGCGCCGTTTGGCCTGGACGCCTCCGATCCCGCATTCTGGTCGATGGGCCTTTCGGTGATCGAGGGCATGATCGACGAGCTTGAGGCGCTGGCCGGGTGAGCGACGAAGCCAACAGGCTGTCGGGCCGCATGGCGCGATACGCGCGCGTCGGCGGTTCGGTGGGACGCGTCGGCGCCAAGATGGCGGCGGGGCGCCTGTTCGGTGTCCAGCCCGACAACATGGCGATGGCCGCCGACCTGCGGAAGGCGCTGGGCGGACTGAAGGGCCCCCTGATGAAGGTTGCCCAGCTTCTCTCCACCATCCCCGATGCGCTGCCGGCCGAATACGCCGGCGAGCTGGCGCAATTGCAGTCCAACGCCCCGCCCATGGGCTGGCCCTTCGTGCGCCGCCGCATGTCGGCCGAGCTGGGGGCGGACTGGCAGAAGAAGTTCGCTTCCTTCGAGCACGAGGCTGCGGCGGCAGCCTCCCTTGGCCAGGTCCACCGCGCGACCTCGCACGATGGCAAGCAGCTTGCCTGCAAGCTGCAGTACCCGGACATGCAGTCGGCGGTGGAGGCCGATCTCTCGCAGTTGAAGCTGATCTTCGCGGTCTATCGCCGCTATGACCGCGCGATCGACCCCAGCCGCATCCACGAGGAGATCTCCGCGCGCCTGCGCGAGGAACTCGACTATGCCCGCGAGGCCAGGCACCAGAGCCTCTACCGCCTGATGCTGAAGGACGAGATCCGGGTCGGGGTGCCCCAGGTGGTCCCTGAACTCTCGACCGGCCGTCTGCTCACCATGGACTGGCTGGAGGGCGAACCCCTGATGGGTTTCACCGAGCGCCCGATCGAGCAGCGCAACGAACTTGCCCTTGCCATGTTCCAGGCCTGGTACGCGCCGTTCTACGGCTACGGCGTGATCCACGGCGATCCGCACCTGGGCAACTACAAGGTGCGCCCCGACATGGGCGTCAACCTGCTGGACTTCGGCTGCGTGCGCGTCTTCCCGGCGAGTTTCGTCACCGGCGTCATCGACCTCTACCACGCGATCGAAAGGGACGACCGCGAGCTTGCGGTCCACGCCTACGAGACCTGGGGCTTCACCGGTCTCACCGACGAGGTCGTCGATACGCTGAACCTGTGGGCCCAGTTCGTCTATGCACCGCTGCTGGAGAACAAGCCGCGGGTGATCCAGGACGAAGGCAGCATGTACGGCGCCCGCGTCGCCTCGAAGGTCCATGGCCGCCTGAGGGAACTGGGCGGTGTTCAGGTGCCGCGCGAGTTCGTCTTCATGGACCGCGCGGCAATCGGCCTGGGCAGCGTCTTCCTGCACCTGAAGGCGGAAGTGAACTGGTACCGCCTGTTCCACGACCTGATCGAGGGCTACGACGAGAAGGCCCTGGCCAGGCGCCAGGCGGCGGCGCTGAAGAAGGTGGGGCTGGAGCAGCCCGCCTGAGCGTCAGCGCAGCAGGGCGAGGCACTCGGCCGCGACGGCCGCTGCAAGCCCTGCCGTCGCGCCGGAGGGATCGTGGATCGGCGTCGGCGTGTTGATGTCGGCGCACACGATGTCGAGACCCTTGAGGCCCCGCAGCAGGGCGATGCCGTCGGCAGGCAGCAGGCCGCCTGGCGTCGGCGTCGCGACGCCGGGCGCAACCGAGGGATCGAAGACGTCCATGTCGAAGCAGAGATAGAGCGGGCGGCCCGAGAGCCGCGCGTGCAGGTGCGCAAGCAGCTTTTCCTCGCCCCAGGCGCGCATCGTGTCGAAGGGGATCACCTCATAACCCAGGGCCTCCGCGTGGCGGATCGCCTTCATGGCGTTGACCGGACCGCGCGTGCCGACGTGCAGGCTGTGGGCGACGTCGATCAGGCCCTCGTTGAGGGCGTGGGTGAACTGGTTGGAATTGTCGAAGTGATCGTTGCCACGCAGCGGCCAGGCGTCGGTGTGGGCATCGAGGTGCAGCACCGCAAGACCGGGATGGCGACGGCCGAGAGCGCGCAGCACCGGCAGGCTGACCGCGCCGTCGCCGCCCAGGGTGAGCGGCGTTGCGCCCGCTTTCAGAACGGCATCGAGCGCCCGTTCGATGGCCGCGAAGGCGCCATGGATGTCCGAGAGGGGCAGGTCGACGTTGCCGGCATCGACCACCCGGCGTCCCGCCATCGGATGGGGATCGGCATCCTCCAGCAACGCGGCGGTGAGTATCGAAGCCTGCCGCACAGCGTTGGGGCCCAGGCGCGCACCGAAGCGCGTGGCATCGTTGCCGCAATCGAAGGGCAGGCCGACAACGGCGATGTCGCCCTTGCCGAAGGTGCTCGACAGGGGCAGGTCGAGGAAGGTGAGCGGCGGGCGGAAGGGCGAGGCGGTCACGGCGTCAGTCCGGCGCGAAAGGCGTCGATGGCGTCAACAGAATCCAGCCGCGTGACCTTGATGCCGGCGGCCTCGGCCGCATCGATGGCGGCGCGGATGGTAGGCATCCAGTTTTGCTCGGTCCACCACAGGGTTTCGAACATGTCGTGTGTGCTGATGGGTTCGCCAAGGCCCGCGACGGGGTGTTCGAGGGTGCCCAGGGCCTGCTCGATCTGGCGTTCGGCGGCGAGCCAGAAGTGCATCCAGATCGGCATGTCGATGACGATGATCCAGGTCGCGCGCAGCAGGCGCGCCGGAATCGTCTCCAGCTTGCCCATGCCCTCGATCAGCCAGTTCTCCCCGGCGATGAGCGGCGCGTGCCGGGCCTCGTATTCCTCGTCGCTCGCCTCGACCCAGCCCGGCTTCCAGAGCAGCTTGTCGACCTCGGTCAGCGGCAGGTCGTGCGCGGCCGCCAGCCGGCGCGCCAGGGTCGACTTGCCGCCGCCGGCGTTGCCGATGATGGCGATACGTTCGGGGTTCATCGCAGCTTCTCTCCTCTCCCCTTGTGGGAGAGGGTGGGGTGAGGGGACCAACGCGCGGCAGCGCGGAAAAGAAACCCCGTGCGGAACGCGCCGCGGCTTCCCCTCACCCAGCTACGACTAGGCGCGTCCTGCGGCCGTGCCAAGCCTGCGCAACCCTCTCCCACAAGGGGAGAGGGCGAGAAGAAAACTGCGGTACCCGCCATCAGTCGAAGACGATGACGCTGCGGGCGACTTCGCCGGTCTTCATTTCGGCGAAGGCCTCGTTGATCTGCTCGATGGGAATGCGGCGGCTGATCATGTCGTCGAGCTTCAGCTTGCCGTTGAGGTAGAAGTCGACATAACGCGGCATGTCGACGCGGAAGTGGTTGGAGCCCATGTTGGAGCCGCGCAGCACCTTGTCGCTCAGCAGGTCGGCGCCGTGGATCTCGATCATCTCGCCCTCGGGCACCATGCCGATGATGGTCGCCATGCCCGAGGCGCGCAGCATCTGGAAGGCCTGCTCGCTGGTCTTCTTCATGCCAAGCGCTTCGAAGCTGTATTCGACGCCGCCGCCGGTCATCTCGCGCACGGCTTCCACGGGATCGACCTCGGCGGCGTTGACCACGTCGGTCGCGCCGAAGTGCTTGGCGAGGTTGAGTTTGGAGCCCTTGATGTCGACCGCGATGATGCGGCCGGCGCCGGCGATGGCCGCGCCGTTGATCGCCGAGAGACCGATGCCGCCGCAGCCGATTACCGCCACGGTGGAGCCGACCTCGATGTCGGCGGTGTTGATGACCGCGCCAAAGCCCGTGGTGACGCCGCAGCCGATCAGGGCGGCACGGTCGAGCGGCATGTCCTTGCGGATCTTCACCAGGGCGTGCTCGTGGATCAGCATCTGCTCGGCAAAGGCCGAAAGGCTGTAGAACTGGTGCATGTCGCCGCCCTGGGGCCCGGCAAGGCGCGGCTCGTCCTCCTCGCCGCGCGCGACTTCCGGGTTCTGGCAGGAGAACGGCCGGCCGGTCGTGCAGTATTCGCAGTGGCCGCAGAAGACGCTGAGGCAGGTGATGACATGGTCGCCGGGCTTCACGTAGGTCACCTCCGAACCCACGGCCTCGACGACGCCGGCGGCCTCGTGGCCCAGGATCGTGGGCATGGGCGCGGCATACTTGCCCTCGATGTAGTGGAGATCGCTGTGGCAGACGCCGCAGGCCGCGGTGCGCACCAGCACCTCGTGCGACTTCGGCTTGGAGATCGACACGGTCTCGATGGAAAGAGGCTTGTTCACCTCGCGCAGCACGGCGGCCTTCATGGAACGTCTCCCCGATTCTGACTGACTCTGATTCGACGCGAGACTAGACCCTGGCGGCACACGCTCCAATCGCTTGTCGCGAGTTTGCGATCTGTCGCAGTCTGCATGGACATCAGCATCGGAGTTCAGGATGACGAACGTGGGATTGGCCCCGGGGCGCTTCGACGCCGCGGCACTGGGCAAGGTGGAACTGCCGTTCACGGAGGCGGAATACGCCGCGCGCCTGGAGAAGCTTTGCGCCATGGCGCGCAAGGACGGTTTCGATCTGCTGTGGATCACCTCGCCCGAAGGCGTGGCCTGGACCCACGGTTTCTTTGCCTCCTGGTACAAGGCGCAGTCGCCGATGCGCTATCCCCAGTGCTACGGCACGGCGGTCCATGTCGCTTCCGGCCGCATGATTCACTTCGACAACCCGACGGAGGAGCCGGTGATGGCGCTCACCTCCGTATCGAAGGACAATCGCTGGCTGCCCGACCGCGAGGCTGCGCCCAACATCGCTTTCATCATGGACGAGCTGAACAAGGAAGGTTGGCTCGGCGGCACGGTGGGCATGGAGTTCTGGAGCTACCTGCCCAACCGGGCGATCTCCACCATGTTCGAGGGTGCCTTTCTGACCCACGGATGCCGCACCCTGGACATGAGCGCCATGGTGCGCACGGCACGCAGGCAGAAGTCGGCCCAGGAACTGGCCTATGTCGAGAAGGCGATGGAAATCTGCGACATCGGCCATGCCGCGATCCGCGAGCACCTGAAACCCGGCATCACGGAGCTGTCTCTCTT
>CALGGB010000198.1 GCA_937880925.1 uncultured Rhodospirillaceae bacterium
AAGCCATGCACGTCGCGACCCTGCTCGATGCCGGCATGTTCGACATCACGGTCGACGGCCGCCCCGGCACCATCGCCGATGCCCTGCCGGACTGGAGCCTGCATGACCGTTTAGGCGTCGTGATCGACGAGCCGCTGGGCGGCGTCGGGGCCAGCCACCTGATCCAGATCGCCAGTGTCGCCTACTACGATTCCCGGCCGGAGCGCAGGAAAACGGTTTATCCCGAGATCTATGCCTTCCATGTCGGACGCGGGCAGGCCTCGCACTCGGCCTATGATTTCTGGCCCGCCCGGCGCGAGGTGATCGTCACGGGCGATCACCGCGACCTGCTGGACGCGATCAACGACCGCGCCATCACCCGGCTGGTCCTGCCCAACCGGATGCCGCGCGCCGTGGAGCATCGCCGCAAGGAGAAGGAGGCTGCCGCCGACCGTTTGGTCGGGGCCTTCCTCTATGCGCCCGACGGGCAGATGCCGGATGGTGATCTGGTCATCGCCGGCAACGATCCGCGCACGGAATACAGCACCGGCTATGTGCTGCGCCCGGTCTATGTTCAGGCCCCAACCTCTCCGCCGCCGCAGCGCCCCGGACCCGCCGCTCAGGTCAAGGAACGCGATCCTGCCTATCGGGAGTGGCTCGAGGCGCGCCGTCGCGACATCACGGAGGAAGAGCGCAATACCGCCGCCGGGCGCCGCGCGGCGGTCACGCACGACGGCGTGGTGCGGGAATCCTACCGGCGCATCACCGTGGCCGACGCGCTGGAGAGGCTGGGTCTGTTCGGGGATTGATCGAGGCTGGCAACAGCGCGGCGATTGTCGTGTAGCATCGCCGCCTTGAGGAAGATGGAGGGGATGATGGGCAAGGCCCCGCGCTTCGCCTATGTCGCGCATTGTCTGATGAACGCCAACGCCAAGGTCGACGAATGGGCGCCCTGTGCGGGTGTGCATCCCGGCCTCTTCGGCCTGCTGCGGCAGAAGGGCTACACGATCCGCCAGATGCCCTGCCCGGAGCTGGCCTTCGCCGGGCTCAACCGTTTCTGGCAGGTGCGCCAGCAGTACGACACGCCGGCCTATCGGCGCCATTGTGCGGCGCTCGCAGAGCCGGTCGCCGAGTTGATCCACCAGGACCTGAAGGAGCCGGATGCCGAGGTCGTGCTGATCGGCGTCGACGGCAGCCCGACCATGGGCGTGCGTTTCACTTCCTCAGGGCCGGACTGGGGCGGACGTCCCGACAAACCCGGCGACTTCGACAGCGACGTCGTCTCCGGCAAGGGCATCTTCGTGGAGATCCTGCTGGAGAAGCTGGCCGCCCTGGGCGTGGCCGCGCCCCGCGCCAACGCCATGACGACCGACATGCCCGACGGCGATGAGGCCACGGCGCTCGCCGACATCGGCGCGACGCTTGATGGTCCGGCCTCATGAAGAGCAACGACCAGCGCAGCCGCCGCGTTGCGCTCGTCGCCGACGGCGTGATGAACCCCGCCGGTAACGACGTCGACCTGCTCGCCATCGTCATGGAACGCGGCTGGGGCCTCATCGGCCTGCCGCCCGAGCGCCTGGGCCGCCCGGCCATCGCACAATGGATGGCGGGCGTGGCCGATCAGGTGCGCGAGTTCGCCCGCCACGGCATGACCGTGGTCGCCGTGCTCGACGCAGAGGAAACCACGGTCATCGGCGAACTGGAGCGGGCCTGCGCGCAGGAACCGGCGCAGACCGTGCCGGTTCATGTTCTTTCAGGTGGAGACGGGGGCGATCTCGCGGCCTTCCTTGACCGTCGTGCCTGAGCTCGACAAACGCTGGCGCGCCGAGCGCGCCCACGACCGCTGGAACCCGCGCTAGCGCAAGCCGGGCGGATTCGAGTTCAAGCCGAGTCCGTTTGTCCTCGGCCTCCTCCTGGTGATCGTCGGCGCCCTGATCTATGTGCTGGTCAGCGGTCAGGCGGCGCTGGTGCTGGGCTGGACCAGGGGGATGGAGTCCTACAGCGTCGGATCACGTTCCATGGAGCCCCTGTTGTTCCGAGACAGCGTGGTCTTCGGTCGTCCCCTGGCGCCCGGTCAGGGGGTCGGCCGCGGCAACCTTGTTGCGTTTCGCGTCGGCGAGGCCCCGATGAACGGCAGTCGCGACATCCTTCTCAAACGCATCGTCGCCATTCCCGGCGACCGGGTGGAGGTCGACAGCCAGGGTGCGGTCACCGTTTGGGCTGGCACCGAGCGTTCCCAGGGCACAACCTATTGCATGCCGGGGGAGTGGTCGGAGCGCGAGCCTCAGGCCTGGATGCTGCCAGAGGGCCACTATTTCGTGCTCGGGGATAACTGCTGGCAATCGATCGACAGCCGCAGCCCCGGGATCGGCCTGGTGCCGCATGAGGATATCGAGGCCATCATCCTTTTTCGCCAGGACGGCAGGTTTGATATCGTGCCGATTGAGACCCCAGAACCCTACACCACCCTTCCGGAGCCGCCGTCATGACCTTTGCCATCGCCGAGCGCTGGTTCGAGCGCAAGCGGATCGACGACGACATCACGCTGATCTGGGAACCCCATGTCGACCCCCTGGGGCGCTGCAACATCTGGCATGTGCGCGGCAGCGAGACCGACCTGCTGGTCGACACCGGCATGGGCATCGCCGAACTGAAGCCCGCCATCGCCGATCTCTTCGGCCACGGCGTCATCGCCTTTGCGACCCACACCCATTTCGACCACGTCGGCAGCCTGCACGAGTTCGAGCATCGCATCGTGTCGCGCCACGAGGCGCCGATCATGGAGGATGGCGACCAGCGCTTCTCACTCTACCGCGAGGACATGGACCCGGCGACGGTGAAGTGCATCGAGGACAGCGGCTACAAGATCGCCGATTGCCTGATCGATGCCCTGCCGCGGCAGGGCTACGACGCGCGCGCCTATCATGTGGAACCGGCCAGGCCGACACGGGTGGTGGAGGAGGGCGACGAGGTCTCCATCGGCAACCGCCGCTTCGAGGTGATGGAACTGCCGGGGCATTCTCCGGGCAGTATCGGCTTGTGGGAGAAGGCGATGGGCACGCTGTTCTCGGGCGATGCCGCCTACGACGGCCCGCTGCTCGACATGCTGCCGGAATCCGATATCGCAGCCTATTGCCGCACCATGGAACGGCTTCTGGACCTGCCTGTCACGGTGGTCCACGCAGGCCACGATCCGAGTTTCGGGCGCGACAAGCTGGTCGCGATGTGCCGCGACTATCTCGACAAGCACGCGGCCTAGAAGACCATGCAGGGGGTAACGATGGAC
>CALGGB010000199.1 GCA_937880925.1 uncultured Rhodospirillaceae bacterium
CAACGTGGAGATCGCGGTCGCCGAGGACCTGGGCTGGGACGGCGACGGGCTGGAGGCCGAAGCCTTTGCCTTCCTGGCGGTGCGCTCGCTTGCCGGCCTGCCGCTCAGCCTGCCCGAGACGACAGGCGCGGATCGGCCGGTCACCGGCGGCGCGCTGCACCGCGCGGCGACACGTCTCTAGGCAGCAGGCAGGCGCTTGGCGAGGTAGCCGTCGACGTGACCCTGCAGGGTCTCCATCTCGTTTTCGAAGAAGTGGCCGGCGCCTTCGATGATCTCGTAGGCGACCTCGTGTTTCTTGCGGTTCAGCCGCTCGGCCAGCCTGGTGACGCCCTCGGGGGCAACCACGGTGTCGGCGCTGCCCTGAATGATGAGGCCGTCGCAGGGGCAGGGCTCCAGGAAGGCGAAGTCGTACTTGTCGGCCGGCGGCGAGACGAGCACGAAGCCGTCGATCTCCGGCCGGCGCATCAGCGCGTGCGCGCCGATCCAGGCACCGAAGGAAAAGCCCGCGATCCACACGCCCGATGCGTCCTCGTTGTGCAGCGCCAGCCAGTCGAGCGCAGCGCCGGCGTCGGAGAGTTCGCCCTCGCCCTTGTCCCATGCGCCTTCGCTGCGGCCGACGCCGCGAAAGTTGAAGCGCAGCACCGAGAAACCCGCCTGCGCGAAGCTGCGGTACAGGGTGTAGGCGACCTTGTTGTTCATGGTCCCGCCGTAGAGCGGGTGGGGATGCAGGACGACGCAGATCGGCGCGCGGGGCTTGGTGCCGTGCTGGTAACGGCCTTCCAGCCGTCCGTCGGGTCCATTGAAGATGATGTCGGGCATATGACCAAAACTGAATGAGTGAGGGTTCGTTTAACGCGTTTCGGGGCGATACGTTAGCGGTAATACTTGATTCCCGCGGTCGGGCTTTCTATGTGACATGTCACTGGAACCAAGGGAGGTCCGCCGCCCGCCTCGGTTCGCCCACACGTCGCAAGGACGAAGGACCACCGATCATGTGGAAGGCTCTCCGACAGGATATCGATTCCGTCTTCGGACGCGACCCCGCCGTGCGTTCACGTCTGGAAGTGGTGCTCTGCTATCCCGGTTTCCATGCCCTTCTTTTCTATCGCATGTCGCACTGGCTGTGGCTGCATGGGTTCAAGCTGGGCGGCCGTTTCGTCTCGCACATCGGGCGCTTCCTTTCCGGCATCGAGATTCATCCCGGCGCCACCATCGGCGAACGCTTCTTCATCGACCATGGCATGGGCGTGGTGATCGGCGAAACCGCCGAGATCGGCGACAACGTCACGCTCTATCACGGCGTCACCCTGGGCGGCACCACCTGGAACAAGGGCAAGCGCCATCCCACCCTGGGCGACAATGTCGTCGTCGGTGCGGGCGCCAAGATCCTTGGCCCCGTCACCGTGGGCGATGGCGCCGCCGTCGGCTCCAACGCGGTCGTCGTACGCGACGTTCCGCCGGGCCACACGGTGGTCGGCATCCCCGCGCGCGTCGTCGACCACGGCAAGCCTAAGATCGACGAGAGCAAGCCCTTCACGCCTTACGGCGCGGCCAAGCCCGACATTCCCGATCCCGTGACCAAGGCGATCAACGGCCTGCTCGAACACATCGCCAAGCTCGACGCGCGCATTGCCGAACTTGAGACCGGCCCCAAGGCCAATGCGGACGAGATCGCCGTCGCAAATCTCGACGACGACGACTGCGACAAGCCCGGCAAGCGCGCGGACTGCTGAGGCAACATGAAACTCGGTTCCAAGGGACGTTACGCCGTCATGGCCATGGTCGACCTCGCCCTGCAGGGCGAGGGCCGGCCGGTTTCCCTGGCCGAGATCGCCGTTCGCCAGGAGATTTCGCTCTCCTATCTGGAGCAGCTTTTCGCGCGCCTGCGCCGGCGCGGTCTGGTGCGCAGCGTGCGTGGTCCCGGCGGCGGCTACCTTCTGGCCCGTGCAGCCTCCACCATCAGCGTCGTCGAGGTAGTCGATGCGGTCGATGAATCGATCCGCGTCACCCGCTGCAAGGGCGCCCAGCCGGTCACCGGCTGCATGAGCGACAAGAGCCGCTGCGTCACCCATACCCTGTGGGCCGATCTGGGCGACCACATCCGCGGTTTCCTCTCGGCGGTATCGCTGCAGGACGTCTGCGAAGGCCGGCGGCCCGGCGAGGATGTTGCCGGCGCGCTCGCTGCCGAGTGAGCATGACCGAACCCGTCTATCTGGACCACAACGCCACGGCGCCGCTGCGCGATGCCGCCCGGGATGCCGCGCTGGAAGCCATGGCCGCGACGGGAAATGCTTCCTCTGTCCACGCTGCGGGGCGCCGCGCCCGGGCCCTGATCGAGGATGCCCGTGCCCGTGTCGGGGAGCTTGCCGGCGTGGCCCCGCGCAACGTGGTGTTCACCAGTGGCGGCACCGAGGCAAACGCACTGGCGCTGCTGGGCTGTGGCTGTCCGCGCCTGCTGGTCTCAGGCATTGAGCATCCTTCCGTGCTGGCGGTGCGGGCCGATGCCCAGGTCATACCGGTCGATGGCGATGGCGTGCTCGACCTTGCAGCTCTGGAGGCCATGCTTGCCGCCGAGGACACCCCAGCGCTGGTCTCGGTGATGGCGGCCAACAACGAAACCGGGGTCATCCAGCCTCTTGCCGAGGTGGTGCGCCTTGCGCACGCCCATAGTGCACTGGTTCACTGCGATGCGGTGCAGGGAGCGGGCAGGATGGCATTGGATGATCTGGGCGCGGATTTGATGACTCTTTCGGGGCACAAGCTGGGCGGTCTGCAGGGCGCGGGTGCACTGGCGCTTGCTGCCGGGCGCGACATTGCCGCCGTGCAGCGCGGTGGCGGCCAGGAACTGGGCCGTCGCGCGGGCACCGAACCCCTGCCGGCCATTGTCTCCTTCGGCGCTGCGGCCACGCAGGCACAGGGCGACGACATGGACACCATTGCCGGTCTGCGTGACGGCCTGCAGCAGGCCATGCTCGCCGCCGTGCCGGGGGCGCGCGTCATGGGCGCGGCGGCGCCGCGGCTGGCCAACACGCTGGCGATCGCCCATCCGCGCCTAGAAGCCGAAACCCTGGTGATGGCCTTCGATCTGGAGGGCATCGCGCTCAGCGCCGGGTCGGCCTGTTCCTCCGGCAAGGTCGGCCCTTCGCATGTGCTGGAGGCGATGGGCGAGGGGGCTCTGGCGCGCAACACCATCCGCATCAGCCTGGGTGCCGGTACAACGGGCGCCGACACGGCACGATGCGCCGAGGTCTGGCAGGCGCTCGATGTCCGCCTGGGTGTTGGGCGCAATGCGGCCTGAATGATGAGCACGGACCCAGCCAACATCGCCACCCCGGTCTATCTCGACAACCACGCCACCACGCCGGTCGATCCCCGCGTGCTGGAAAAGATGCTGCCGTGGTTCACGGAGAAGTTCGGCAATCCCCATTCCAGCAGCCACGCGTTCGGGCGCGATGCCGCCGAGGCCGTGGAACACGCCCGCAGCCAGGTCGCCGAACTGATCGGGGCGGAGGCGCGCGAGATCATCTTCACCAGCGGCGCCACCGAATCCAACAACATGGCGATCAAGGGTGCTGCCCTGTTCGAGAAGCGCCATCGCGGCAAACGGTTGCGCGTGGTGACCGTGGCGACCGAGCACAAGTGTGTCATCGAAAGCGTGCGTTCCCTGGAGGACGAGGGCTTCGAAACGGTTTTCCTGCCGGTAGGGGCCGGCGGCCTGGTCGACATGGACAGGCTCGACGCGGCGGTCGACGAGAACACGCTGCTGGTTTCGGTCATGGCGGCCAACAACGAGATCGGCGTGTTGCAGCCGATTGCCGAGATCGGGGCCCTGGCGCGGGAACGCGGCGCGCTCTTCCATACCGACGCCGCCCAGGCCGTGGGCAAGGTGCCGGTCGACGTTGAAGCCGACACGATCGATCTGATGAGCATTTCCGGCCACAAGATCTACGGCCCCAAGGGTATCGGCGTGCTCTACGTGCGCCGCCGTCCCCGCGCCCGCATCGAGCCGCTGTTCTCCGGCGGCGGGCAGGAGCGCACCCTGCGCTCAGGCACCCTGGCGCCGCCCCTGGTGGTGGGTATCGGCGAAGCCTGCGCACTGGCCGGCGCGGAAATGACGCGAGAAGCCGAGCGGCTGGGCGGGCTGCGCGACCATCTCCTGCACGGCCTGGAACAGCGCGTTGGCGGTGTCCGTCTCAATGGCGATGCGGAGCGGCGTCTGCCGGGCAACCTCAATGTCGCCTTCGAGGGCGTGGATGCCCTCAGGCTGATCGAATTCCTGCCGGATCTGGCGGTATCCACCGGCTCGGCCTGCACCTCCGCGGTGGTCGAGCCCTCCTATGTCCTGCGCGCCATCGGCCTCAGCGACGTCGAGGCCGGATCGTCGGTGCGGGCGGGGCTGGGCCGTTTCACGACGCCCGAGGAGATCGATTTCGCCATCGACCACCTTGCCGAGGCCGTCGGCCAGGCGCGCCGCGCAGCCGGAGCTGCCTGATGCTGCCGGGTGGGGCTTTGCGGCGCAGTGGACGCCGGGCCCGGTTTGCGGTTAAAGACCCCGGCCCGGAACGGAGCTTTACATGCCCAAGGTGACTTTCATCGACCGCGACGGAAACCGCATCGAGGTGGATGCCCCGGTCGGTCTCTCCCTGCTTGAGATCGCACGCAAGCACGACATCGATGTCGAAGGCGCCTGCGAGGGTTCGCTGGCCTGCTCGACCTGCCATGTCATCGTTGATGCGGAGGATTTCGAGCGGCTTGAGGAGCCGACCGAGGACGAGGAGGACATGCTCGATCTGGCTTTCGGCCTGACGCGGACCTCCCGCCTGGGCTGCCAGATCATCGTTACCGAGGAGCTTGACGGGCTCACCGTGACCTTGCCGCAGGAAACCCGCAGCCAGCTTGCGGACTAGGCAGGCAGGAACAGCCGCCATGGCCACCAGGCGCGACCCGGCGTGGATGACCGGTCCCATGGGTGGCGTTGTCCTGCGGCCCTGGTTCGATCGTCTGGCCCTGATGGGCATGGTGCGGGGCTACTTCCCCCTTTCGCGCCTTTGGGCGGCGGCCGAGGCGGCGGGCGACGATGTCGATCTGTTTGCCGCCGAGGTGCCGATGGCGCCGTTGTCGGGCTGGCGCCGCAGCCGCGTTCAGGCGGCACTTGCCCACTGCCTGCTGCTGCGCGGGCTTGCCGAAAGGGCCGAAAGCGACTGGCGCGATGCCCTGTTTTCACCGGGTGCGACACGCGACCCCGCGGAGGCCGAAGCCGAACGGGTCAAGGCAAGCTACCTTTCCATGCGCACCCGCGCGCGTTTTGCCTTTCTGCGAAGGCGTGCGCCCGCCGTGCGTTTCGCCCCTGTCGCGCCGCACCACCTGGAAGCCCGCTTCGGGCGCCAGCGCAGCGATCCCGCAGCCCTGTTTGCCCCAGCCGAACCTATCATCCGCGGCTCGCGCACCATCAAACGCGACGGCGTGATCGAACGATGGCTGCGCTGGCCCTGCTCCTACGACGACATCGGCGGCGAGGGCTGGGCCCATGTCTATGAACCCGAGGGTGGTTTCGACCATACCTTGGTGATGTGCCATGGCCTGGGCATCGAGGCTGATGCCTGGGGCCAGGGCCTGGCCATGGCGCCGGCCTTCGTCAAACGCGGTATCCGCGTCATTGAGCCCGAGGCGCCCTGGCACGGCCGCCGCCGCACAACCGGCCTTCAGGCGGGCGAACCCTTCATTGCACGCGGCCCCATGGGCGCCATCGACCTGTTTGCCGCCCATGTGCCCGAGGTTGCCGCCCTGGTGCGTTGGGCCCGCGAGACCGGCAAGGGCCGCGTCGGCATCGGCGGCATCAGCCTGGGCGCGCTGGGCACGCAGCTTGCCATCGCCCATGCCGCAAGCTGGCCCGCAGAGGCGCGTCCCGATGCGGCGCTGTTCATCACCACCACCGATCGTCTGGATGAGGTGGCCTGGGATGGCGGCTTTGCCACGGGCTTCGGCACGGCCAAGGCTTTCACCGGGGTCGGCTGGACGCGTGACAAGGTCACCGATTGGCTGCCGCTGACCGCACCCGTGGGCGAACCCGGCATCGATCCCGGCCGCATCGTGATGGTGCTGGGTACTGCCGATTCGATCACGCCCTATGCCGGCGGAGCGGAATTTGCCCGGCGCTGGGCGATTCCACCGGAGAATCTCTTCGTTTCCTGGCAGGGGCACTTCTCCGTGCCGCTGGGCATGGCCCGCGATCCCCGGCCCATCGAACGTCTTGTCGCCCTGCTGCGGGCTTGACGGGCGCGGCGGCATCGCCATGTTGCCAGCCATGAACGCACTCGGCCTTCCCGGCGCGCCCGGCGCCCACCGTGTCGTCGTCGCCATGTCGGGCGGCGTCGACAGCTCGGTTGCGGCCGGCCTGCTTGCAGAAGCCGGTTTCGATGTCGTGGGCATCACCCTGCAGCTCTATGATCATGGCAGCGCGGTGGGCAAGGCCGGTAGCTGCTGTGCCGGCGCCGATATCCATGATGCCCGCCGCGTCGCGGCCCATCTGGGCATCCCGCACTATGTGCTGGATTACGAAAGCCGCTTCCGCGATGCGGTGATGGATGATTTCGCCGACAGTTACCTCGCCGGCCACACCCCCATTCCCTGTGTACGCTGCAACCAGACGGTGAAGTTCGCCGATCTGCTGGGCACCGCCCGCGACCTGGGCGCCGCGGCCATGGCGACCGGGCATTATGTGCGCCGGATCGAGGGCGAAACCGGCCCGGAGCTCCATCGCGGCGCGGAGACGGGACGCGACCAGAGTTATTTTCTCTTTGCGACCACGCCGCCGCAGCTCGACCTGCTGCGCTTTCCCCTGGGCGACATGACCAAGGACGCGGTGCGCGAGCATGCCCGCCGCATGGGCCTTGTCGTTTCCGACAAGCCCGACAGCCAGGACATCTGCTTCGTGCCCCAGGGCCGCTATGCCGAGGTCGTCGCCAGGATGCGTCCCGGCGCCATCCAGCCCGGCGAGATCGTGGATATGGAGGGCAGGGTGCTGGGCCGCCACGAGGGCATCATCCACTACACCGTGGGCCAGCGCCGCGGCATCGGCATCGCCGGCGAGGAGCCGCTCTTTGTCGTGCGCCTGGAGCCGGGTACGCGCCGTGTCGTGGTTGGCCCGCGCGAGGCGCTGGCCAGCAGCAGCCTGACCATGCGCGAGGTCAACTGGATCGGTGCCTGCCCGGCGCCGGGGGAGGCGGTCGACTGTGCCGTCAAGTTGCGCTCGGCCCAGCCGCCTATCGCCGCCCGCGCAACCGTGCTGGCGGACGGCCGCGCCCGCGTAGACCTCAGCGCGCCCGCGCAGGCCATCGCGCCGGGCCAGGCCTGTGTGATGTATGCCGGTGAGCGCGTGCTGGGCGGCGGCTGGATCGAACGGCGCGATGCCGCGGAGGCCGCTGCGGCAGCCTGAATGCCCGCTGGAGATGGCGCCTGCCTTGACACCCCAAATCGCTCCGCCTATATGCCTGCGACCTCTGTGGCGGGGTAGCTCAGTTGGTAGAGCAAGGGACTCATAAGCCCTGGGTCGCCGGTTCAAGTCCGGCCCTCGCTACCACCTTTACCGAACTCGGTATGTGATCAGCCTCTTGGCCGGACTTTCCGGTCGAGAGGCTGATCATGTGCGCGATCTCGCCGACCAGGGTGATCTCGTAGCCTCCGTCGCTGGGCTGCATCTCGACCCTCTCGATGAGGCTGCGGAGGATATCCATGGCCTCGTCGTGGAGCAGGGGGTCCTTCAGGGCCTCCTGGAGGCCCGATACCTTGTCCCGGTAGACGTGTGCGAGGTTAGGGTGCAGCCGAACCGGAGACGGCCTGGCAGCGCTCAGTTCGGCCAACAGCGTTGCCTTGCTCGCTTCGGCCTCATCGAGTTGCTTTTGCAGGCCGGGCGCGCGGAACCCGTCGGCGATGGCATCGATCAGACCGGTCAGCTTGCGCTCGACCTTGGCGAGGTCCTTCTCGCGCTCACCCCGCAGACTTTCTTCATGATCGCGACCACGGTTGGTCTCTGCATGAACCTCGCGCACGAACGCCTCGACCAGCTCGGGAGCCATCAACCGCTCCTTCAGGCCGTCGAGGATCAGGCCCTCAAGGTCTCCTCGGGGGATGCCACGCTTGTTCGAGCATGTGCCCTGTCGCCGCGCATTGCCGCAGGCCAGGTAGTCCTTGCCCACGCTGGTGAAGAACCCGCCACAGACGTTGCAGACGACGCAGCGGGTGAGGAGATGCTTGGGCCTGCGATTGGCCCAGAACGGGTTCTGCTGGGCCTTCGTCGTTGCTGACGATCGCCTGATCTTCAGCATGCGGTCGTGAACCCGTTGCCATAGCTCGTCGCTGACAATGCGCAGATCGGGAACGTCCTCTGTGACCCATTCGGCCCCGGGGTTGACCCTGGAGAGCCTTTTGCCCGTCGTCGGGTCCTTGATGAACCGCTGGCGGTTCCACACGAGCCGGCCCCGATAGAGCTCGTTGTTGAGGATGCCCAGGCCTCGCGTGACGCTGCCGCGTATGGTGGTGTCGGACCAGGGCCGATTGTTGCGGCTGAACGGGATCTTCTCGTCGTTGAGGTGATGGGCAATGCGTCGCGGTGACTTGCCGCCAGCAAACTCCTCGAAGATGCGCTGCACGATGGTGGCCTGCTCGGGCACGATCCGCCGCCCGCCAGCCACCGGCTTGCCATCGGCACCGAAGTCGTAGACGACCTCGTAACCATAGGCGATGCCACCTGCGGACTTTCCGGCTCGCACACGGCCTTCCAGGCCGCGCTTCGTCTTGCGCGCCAGGTCCTTGATGAACAGGGCGTTCATCGTGCCCTTGAGCCCGACGTGCAGTTCGTTGACCTCACCCTCGGCCAGAGTGAACAACTCGATCTCCTGGAACACGAGCTGCTTGTAGAGGCCTGCGATGTCGGCCTGATCGCGCGAGAGACGGTCGAGGGCCTCGGCGACGATGATGTCGAACTGCCCGGCACGGGCATCTTCGACCATGCGCTGGTAGCCCGGCCGCAGGAGGGTGCTCGACCCGCTCTGGGCCCGGTCATTGTAGGCGTGGAGGTAGGTCCAGCCGCGCTGCTCGATCAACGCGCGGCAAGTCCTGATCTGGTCCTCGATCGAGGCATCGCGCTGATGGTCGGACGAGTATCGGGCATAGATGACGGCACGCATGGCGATCACTCCGGTTCTTTCTTGAGAGCGAGTAGGACCGCGCTCACCTTGCGGCCGGCATCAAGCTGGTTGGCACGGATGTAGTACCGTTCGGTGGTGGCGAACGAGCGATGGCCAAGCAGGGCAGAGGTCGCAAGGGCGGCTTCAGGCGACAGGCTGGAGAGCATCGTGGCCGCGCAGTCCCTCAACAGATGAGGGTTGATCGGGACCCCGAGCAACGCCGTTGTGGTTTGAATGATGCAGCAATGGATCGTCTGCATGGCCATCGGCTTGCCGGCGAACGTCAGCCACAGGGCGTTGTGTTCGGCGCCCAGCAGGAACGCCGGGCGTATCTCCTGAAGATAGATCTCCAGGTAGGGCACCAGCGAGGTTGGCACGTTGTACTCCAGGGGCATCCCGTTCTTGATCTCCTCACCGGGCACCGCGATCAGCCATCCCTGGCCGGTTCGCACGAAGCTCCTGCCCAGGGTCAGACCGGCGAAGTTCTTGATGCGCAGTGGCCTGGCGGCCATCAGCGCAAGCATCAGGCTGTCGCGCCAAGCCACCCGCTGCCGGCGATGCCGGAACGGCGGTGCGCCAAGGTCGTCGAGGGCGCCAAGTGCCGCAGCGTAGATCTCATCGGAGGGACGCATGCGCGCAAGCTTGTCCCGCGTGGGCCGGGCATTGCGGTTGAGCGCGTTGCAGACATCGCCGAGCCAGCGCCAGTCCCGATGAGGTGCCATGGCCTTCATCATCACCTTGAGCCCGACCATGGCCGATACCATGGTGCGCGGCGCGACCCTCGCCCTGAGCTGCTCGACATAGCCCTCGGTAGCTTCCCTGGTGAGGCGGTCTTCCGGGAGAGAGCCATCGAGTGCGATGCCGCAGTCGGCCAGGTAGGCAAGCCAGCGGGAGTAGTGGATACGGCTCGTGTGGCGATAAGCCGGGCTCCAGTGTGCGGCGGGGCCGCGACCATCGAGGATGTCGCCTTGTGCTATCGCATCCGACCAGGCCGCGTTGTCGACCTGGGGCCACTGGGGGAACGGCAGGTAGCGCATGCCCTTGGCGTTGCGGCCCACGGCTCAGTCCCCCTTCAGATGCGGGTTGATGAGGGCCTGCCGCAGGATGCTGTCGATCCTGCGACCCACGGCACGGGTCTCCGTGCCGAGATAATGCGCCATGGTGGTATCGATGCGCTTGTGTCCGAGATGTCGCGACACTGCCAACGCCATCCCCGGATCATGCTCGATGACGATCTTGGCGATCACGTGACGCATCAGGTGAGGGTTCATCACGATGCCGGCGCGTTTGAGCAACGCCTGTTTGATATCGCTGCGCATCGTGCCGTGCGGCCGGGGACCGCCGTCCCGCCCCGGGAACAGGTAGGGGCCATTGTTGCCGGGCAGATGCGGGCGCTGGTCGCGCACGTACTCGTCGAGCAGTACCCCGGTGGCCCCTGGCAGGATGAACTCGAGCGCCTGGCCGTTCTTGACCAGACTGCCGTCGATGGAGAGATACCAGGAGGCCCCGGCACGATGCAGCTGGGTCTCCATGTTGATGGATCGCAGGTTCTGGATCCTCGGGCAGCAGTCGATCAGCAGTGCAACGGCAAGCGCCCTCTCGAAGCACTTGGCCGCCCGGTGCCTGTTGACGAGTGTCAGGCCGCGCGCGCGTTCCCTCGCAGGGAAGTCCAGCAGGCGGGCGACCGTCTCGGGGTCGTCCATCTGACGCAGGCGTTCGCGATTGCGAGCGGTCATCTGTTGCGGGGTGTGCGGGTCGAGGCGCTTGCAGATGCTGTCGAGCTCTGTCCGGACCTCTTCGCTCACCCTGCAATAGTGGACGGCGACCGCCTTGAGCGTCTGCGCCATGTGGTGGATGGCTGCCGTCGTATCCCCACCATGGCGATCGAGCTGGAACCGCAGCACGATCTTGATCATGCGTACGTCGATCAGAACGCCAAGGCTGGTCACCTGCTCGGTCTTCAGCGTGTCGGTGCGCACCAGGATCGAGGCGGACCGACGCAGGAGGTTGGTCTGGCTCTTGATGGTGCTGGGTCGCAGGGCACGGTGAGGGGCCGTCGGGTCGAACGGGTCAGGCGATTCCAGGCGCCCCCGCCATACCGCGAGGTCCTGGCGGAAGCTCTCCGGAAAGGCCTCAAGCGGCATGATGATCGGTTCGTCCTTGAACGGGGATGCCAGCACGATCGAGGGCCAGCCTGCGACCTGACGCCCGCAGCTGTTCCACAGCGTGATGGTGGATTTGAGAAGCTTGCGCGGGTTCTTGACCATCTCCTCGGCAACCAGAGCCTCGTGCAGGCCCAGCAGGGTGAGCTGCCCGACCGCTTCGGGCGCAATGCCCATCGCCGAGCAGTAGCTGGCGAGGCGGCTGAGGCCTGTGCGGTGGTGGTTGATCGCGACACGGTCGAGCAGGGCATGCCAGGTCTTGTCGATCGGGATGCGCTTGGTGATGTGGGTAGCAGGCTCCCCGAACTTCCGCACAGCGGCCCTGACGCCCGAGCAGACATTGGCATAGCGCCGCTCCGAGAGGCCGAGCTGCGGGCCCGTGCGATGATCGAAGAGCTCTCGCAGCACGTCCGGTCTGGCCTGCCAGGATGAGAGCGGGATGCCGTGGGCTTTTGCGAGGGTGTCGAGAGCCGAGAGCTGATCGCGACGGCGATGGCCCGCGGGGCTCAGGCTCACGCGATCACGAATGTCCTGCAACGTGAGGGCCGTAGTGGACAGGAATGCGTTGCGGCTTTGAGCCAGGAACTTGCGGTCGATATGGGTCATCGTGAGTGGGCCTGGGTGACAGCAGTGGCCTCGTGAGGACATGCTTGGACAATGGGGTCAGTTCGTGAGGACCTTCCGGCAATATACATCCGTGATATGTCCGGCAGGTCTGCACGACAGGTCGCTAAGCCATTGACATGTATGGACATTAGTGGACTTGGGTGCCCATCCATCTAAGGCCTCCGGGCACGGCGCCGAAGCGCCTCGAAGGCATCGCGGTCGGCGTTGGAGATGAGCCAGCGCCCGTTGATGAAGTGGGCCGCGAGGTCGCCAGTATCGATCCTGCGCCGGACGGATTTGGGACTGCAGCGCCAGCGCGCGGCGAGCTCGGCGATGGTCGAGAATGTCAACGCCGGAGTAAAAATGCATCGGCTGGCCGGAGTAAAAATGCGTCACGG
>CALGGB010000200.1 GCA_937880925.1 uncultured Rhodospirillaceae bacterium
GATGGCCCAGGTCATCGGAGATCAGGGCATCGCCCAGAATCTCGTGAGCCAGGCCGCCATGGCGGCGGGCGATGCCCGTGAGCCATCGTGGGGATAGCTCGGGTCGCGCCGATTGCAGTTCACCGATGAGAGCATCAAGGGATTCGATGTCGCCACCGGGCAATATTGCGGAGGCGGTCCAGGTCTTGCCCAAGGTGATCAGGGGGGCAAGGCGCTCCATCACGGCTTCCGCCAGCTTGCGCGAGGTGGTGATCTTGCCGCCGATGACGTTGAGGATCGCGGCGCCGTCACGCACCGCCAGATCGAGTGCATAATCGCGCGACACGGCAGAAGGGTTGTCGTCGCCGTCATCCTTCAGCGGCCGGGTTCCCGCAAACGACCAGACGACATCGTCGGGTCCGAGGGCCTGCTTGAGATAGGGACGTACGGCGCTGAGCAGGTAGTCGACTTCGTCGTCGTCGACGACATGCTCGCGGCTGGGGTCCTCGATCGGCGTATCGGTCGTGCCGATCAGGCTGAAACGGTCCTCGAAGGGAAGCACGAAAACCACGCGGTCGTCGCTGTTCTGCAGGATCAGGGCGTGCTCGCCGGCGTGGACACGCGGCACAACGATATGGCTGCCCTTGACCAGGCGCACCGCCGGCGGCTTGTTGATCCCGGCGCTGGCAGCCACGGGACCGACGCGGATGCCGGCAGCATTGACGACCAGGCGACAGGACAGCATGTGGCTGCCGCCGCTGTCGCGCAATTGCGCCTTCCAGCCGCCGCTGTCGGGGGTCAGTTGCTCCACGGTGGTGCGTGTCAGCACATGCGCGCCATGACCGGCGGCATCGCGCGCCAGGGCAACGACAAAGCGCGCGTCGTCCACCCAGCAGTCCGAATAGGTGAAGCCGAAGGTCAGGTGATTCTGCAGGCCCCGGCCCAGATTGGAGCGGCGCAGGCGGATGCGCTTGCTGCGGGGCAGGGAGTTCCGGCCCCCCAGCCGGTCGTAAAGCGCCATGCCCAGACGCAGCATCCAGATCGGCCTCAGGCCCTCTGTCCAGGGCAGCAGAAAGGTCATCGGCCGCACCAGGTGCGGCGCCGAGCGCAGCAGCACTTCGCGCTCGGCAAGCGATTCACGCACCAGGCGGAATTCGTACTGCTCGAGATAGCGCAGGCCGCCATGGATCAGCTTGCTGCTGGCCTGCGAGGTGCCGCTGGCCAGGTCGTCGCGTTCGGCCAGAACCACCTTCAGGCCGCGTCCGGCGGCATCGCGTGCGATGGCGGCGCCGTTGACGCCGCCGCCGATCACCAGAAGGTCGCAGCTTGCCGGGGCCTGCATGGTCAGGCCGCGCGCTGCTTGACGGCCGAGGAGATACCGCGGGGAAGGAAGGTCCCGCGTCCGGGTTGTGCGTGGACCTTGCCCTCGTGCCAGAGGATCTCGCCACGCGACAGGGTCGTTACCGGCCAGCCGGTGAAGGTCCGCCCTTCGTAAGGTGTGTAGTCGCAACGGTCGTGCAGCATGGCGTGTTCCAGGGTCACGATCTTCTCGGGGTCCCACAACACCAGGTCGGCGTCCGAGCCCACCGCGATCGTGCCCTTGCGGGGATGCAGGCCATAGAGCTTGGCCGCATTGGTCGCGGTCATGGCGACAAAGGTCTGCAGGTCGATGCGGCCCTTCATCACCCCTTCGGAGAACAGCAGCGGCAGCCTGTTCTCGATCCCCGGCAAGCCGGGGCTCACCTTGTGGAAGTGCAGTTCGCCCGCCGCCTCCTTGCGCCCGCCGGGGCCCTCCATGCGATAGGCGCAGTGGTCGGAGGAAACCATCTGGAAAACGCCGTTCTGGATGCCGCGCCACAGGTGATCGGCATTGCCGGGATCGCGCGGCGGCGGCGAGCAGATGTACTTGGCGCCCTCCCAGCCCGGCCGCGCGAAATCCTCCGAGGAGAGGAACAGGTACTGCGGGCATGTCTCGCCGTAGATCGGCAGGCCGCGGCTGCGCGCCCAGGCGATCTGCTCCATCGCCTGGTGTGAGGAGACATGGACGATGAACACCGGCGTTTGCGCCACTTCCGAAAGCGAGATCGCCCGGTGCGTGGCTTCCCGTTCGGCGACTTCACCGTGGGCAACACCGAAGCGCGCCGGACTGGTGTCGCCGGCTCTCTCCAGGCGTTCGGCGAGCCATGTGATGCAGTGGTCGTTCTCGCAATGGATCATCACGAAGCCGCCGTGCTGCTGGGCGGTCTCCAGCACGTCCAGGATCTGCATATCCTCCAGCTTCATGCCCTCGTAGGTCATGAAGACCTTGAAGCTGGTGTAGCCGTCCTCGATCAGCGCGGGCAGTTCCTGGCCCAGGACCTGGGGGGTGGGATCGGCGATCATCAGGTGGAAGCCGTAATCCAGCACCGACTTGCCCTCGGCGCGACCATGGCACCAGTCGACGGCCTCGCGCAGGGTCTTGCCTTCCTGCTGGCCCGCGAAGGGAATGATCGTGGTGGTACCGCCGCAGGCCGCGGCGATGGAAGCCGATTGGAAATCGTCGGCCAGTTCTGCGCCGCCAAAGGCCGGCTCGCCGATATGGCAGTGGCCCTCGACCCCGCCGGGCAGCACCAGCTTGCCCGAAGCGTCCAGGACGTCTTCCGCGGCGTTCGTGGGGACATCTTCGAGCAGCGCTGCGATACGGCCGTCGCGAATGGCGATGTCAGCCTTGAAGGTATCGGCGGCCGTCACCACGGTTCCGTTCTTGACGACCAGATCGTACTCCGCCATGGGCTGCTCCGTTGCTGCGCACTCTGTGGCAAAGGAATAGAGCAGATCGGACCGTTCGGGAACGGGCGGGGCGGTGATGGCGGCAAACCAGGGGAGTTCGGCGATGACACAGGCGTTCCGGCTGCGGCCCTTCGAGGATGGTGATTTCCTGCGTGTCGAGGGCGACCGGCTGCTCTTCGAGGGCGCCGACCTTACCGCGCTGGCCTCTGAATACGGAACGCCGTTGTTCGTCTATTCGGCGCGCCGCCTGCGTGAGAACGCGCGCGGCCTGCAGACCGCCTTCCGGCGCCATCACCCGAAGACCTCGGTATGTTTTGCCAGCAAGGCCTGCGCCAATCTCTCCGTGTTGCGCCTGGTGGGCGAGGAGGGGGTCGATCTGGAGGTCAATTCGGGGGGCGAGCTGGCCAAGGCCCGCCACGCGGGTTTTGATTCCTCCCGTCTCGTCTTCAACGGCGTCGCCAAGAGCGAAGCCGAGATTGTCCTGGCGCTCGATCCGCCGATCAAGGCGATCAATGTCGACTCGCCCTTCGAGCTCTCGCGTATTGCCGCCGTCGCCAGCCAGCGCGGTGTGCGCGCCAACGTGGCTCTGCGGGGCGTTCCCGGTGTGGAGGGCGGCAGCACCGCGGGTATCGAGACCGGGTCCACCCGATCCAAGTTCGGCATGACGGCGGAGGAAATCGAATCCTGCCTGGCGCTGGCCAGCGGACAACCGGACGCCATCGCCGTGGTGGGTCTCCATGTCCATATCGGATCGCAGATGACGGATATTGGGCTCTACGCCGAAGCTGCCCGCTACGTCGCCCGTCAGGGCGCTGCGATCCGGGAGCGTTTTCCCGCTGATTTCGCCCACGTCAACATCGGCGGCGGTTTTCCCATCGACTATGTGAAGTACGACGATCAGGCGCCCGAGATCGGCTATTTTCACAGCCACATCGACGCCGCCGACATCGCGGCCACCGCCGTCCCGATCCTGACGGATGCGCTCGGCGCCGGGATCGAAATTCTTACCGAACCCGGCCGCTCCATGACCTCCAACGCAGCCGTCTGCCTGGCAAGCGTGGAGGGCATCAAGGAACGTGCGGGAACCCGCTGGCTCTATCTCGACACCGGCTACAGCGTGCTGCCGGAATCGGGGTTCGGCTGGTACTTCCACATGGTCACGGCGAACCGCGCCGCCGACATGGAAACCGCGCAGATGCGCGTTGTCGGACCGCTGTGCGATTCGATCGACGTCTATTTCGACATGGAGGGAGAGTCGAAGCTGGCCGCCCTGCTGGCGGCCGAACCGGCGCTCAAGGCGCACGAGGCGCTGCTGCGCAGCAAGCTCGTCCACATGCCGCCGATGCGGGAACTGCCTGCCGCGACGGGGCCGGGCGATGTCGTCGCCATCCTCGATACCGGAGCCTACCAGATCGAGATGGCGAACCATTACTGCGGGCGGCTGCGGCCCGCTGCCGTGATGGTGGGCGAAAACGGCGGGATCAGCTTCATTCGCCGCCGCGACACGCTGGAGGATCTGACAGCGGCCGAGGAGTTCTAGGTCGGTTTGGTGCGCCCAAGGTCCCTGCGGCACGAAGGACCGGACGCTCCACGGTGAGGAAGAACAGGCTCGCGACGGCGGCCGTGTCCGGGAACTTTCTTCGATCCGGGACCCGGCCCTTTGGATGGGGTTGTTATGTTTCGGGCGATGCCGGTGGCCGTCGCACGACACGCAACTTGCCGCTGTTGCCGCCGCCGCAGAAGAATCGGTCACGCCCGTCCGATTCCAGGCCCGAGACCATCATGCCTTCGGGCATGGCGATGGTTTCCTGGACCGCGCCTGTCTGCGCGTCGATGCGCCGGAGTTCGCTTTGGTCACCCTCCCAGGTGCCGTGCCATAGCTCTCCGTCGACCCAGGTCACGCCCGTCACGTGGTTCTGCGTCTCGATGGTGCGCAGCACTGCGCCCGTTTCGGGGTCGACCTGGTGAATGCGGCAGTTCCGGTAGGCGCCGACCCACAGCGAACCCTCCGCCCAGGCCAGGCCTGAGTTGGTGCCGTTGCCCGGCGCCGGGATGGTCGCGACGACGGCGCCGCTCTCCGGATCGATCTTCTGGATACGGTCCTCGGCGATCTGGAACAGGTGGCGGCCATCGAAGGCGGTGCCCGCGTTGGCTGTGACCGTGATCGTGCGCAGCGCCTTGCCGCCCTCGGGATCGAAGGCATGCAGGGCCGTGCCGCTGGCGAGCCAGACATGGCGCCCGTCGAAGGTGACGCCGTGGACCGCCGAGATATCCTCAAAGGGACCGTCTTCGCGAAGGATGTCGGCGCGATGCTGTTTCATGGCGCCCATTCTAGCTCCCGGGCAGCGGACCGGGGAGCAACAAGATTGTCGTGTTTCCCGCAACCGGCGGGCTGGTCCAGCGGCG
>CALGGB010000201.1 GCA_937880925.1 uncultured Rhodospirillaceae bacterium
CGTGCGGCGTCGGGTTTCGACGCTAGCACGATCCTGCGCGCCTGCGCACGGGGCGCAGGCAGCCACCCACGCTCGCTTCAGGCTTCGCCCTCGATGCCCTCGATGCCGAGGTCGCGAACCTTGCGGTAGAGGGTCGAGCGGCCGATGCCCAGACGACGTGCGACGCGCGACATCTGTCCACGGTAGTGGGTGAGCGCGTAGCGGATGACGTCGGCCTCGACGTCCGAGAGGGCGCGAACCTCACCGTCGCCGCCCAGGACCGGCAGGCTGCCGTTGGCATGACCGTTTCCGGCAGGTGCCGGTGCCGCGCGTGTGCCCGCACCGATCAGGCCCTCCAGCGGCACGCCCTGGGCGCGCGCGATGTGGGGGAAGTCGGTGGTGGCGAGCTGGGTTCCGTCGCACAGCACCACGGCGCGGAAGACCGCGTTCTCGAGCTGGCGCACGTTGCCCGGCCAGGGATAGGCCAGCAGCATGTCCATGGCCTTGGGATCGACGCTGGAGACCTGCTTGCGTTCCAGCGCGGCAAAGCGGGTGACGAAGTGGTTGACCAGCTCCGGGATGTCCTGGCGGCGCTCGCGCAGGGGCGGGACATGGAGCGGGAAGACGTTGATGCGGTAGTAGAGGTCCTCGCGGAAGGTGCCCTCCTGGACCATCTGGAAGAGATCGCGGTTGGTCGCGGCGACGAAGCGCACGTCGACCTGGACCGTCTTGCGGCTGCCGACCGGATCGATGGTGCCTTCCTGCAGGGCGCGCAGCAGCTTGACCTGCATGTCTGCCTTCAGTTCGCCGATCTCGTCCAGGAACAAGGTGCCGCCGGAGGCCTCTTCGAACTTGCCGATGTGCTTGCCCGTGGCGCCGGTGAAGGAGCCCTTCTCGTGGCCGAACAGCAGGCTTTCGATCAGGTTGTCGGGGATGGCGCCGCAATTGACGGTGACGAAGGGTTTGCCGGCGCGGGGACCGTTGCTCTGCACGAACCGCGCGATCAGCTCCTTGCCGACGCCGCTTTCGCCTTCGATCAGCACCGGAATCTGCGACTGCGCGGCGCGCATGGAAAGGTCGATCGTGGCGCGCAGGGCGTCGCTGGAACCGACGATGTCGTCGCTGCGGATTTCGCCCTCGGCCTGGCGCTGCAGGCGGGAGACCTCGCCGCGCAGCGAATTGAGCTTCATCGAGTTGTCGAGGGTGACCTTCAGGCGTTCGGGCGAGACCGGCTTGACCAGAAAGTCGCCCGCACCCGCGCGCATCGCCTTGACGGCGATGTCGACGCCGCCGTGGCCGGTCAGCACCACGATGGGCAGGTCGGGCTGTACGGGAACGACCCGCTCCATCACCGTCATGCCGTCCACGCCCGGCATGTTGAGATCCAGCAGCACCGCATCGGGTTTGTCGGCGTTGTTGATGTCGAGCAACAGGTCGAGCGCTCCCTCGCCGTCGTCGGCGGTGATTGCGCGGAAGCCCATCGATCCGATGATGTCACTGTAAAGACGACGTTGTACGGGGTCGTCGTCGACGATGAGAACGGTACGAGCCATGCTGCCTTCCTGTTCCGAAGCGGAACAAATCCCGCGGTTCGTACCACATCGGAACAGAACAGCGCAAGTACGAGCAAGCGCTGGGCCATATCGGGACGTGGGTTTTAAGTGGAGCTGCGATAGAGCCCTTCGAGCTCGTCGCCATAGGCCGCCTTCACGATGTGCCTGCGCACCTTCAGGGTCGGCGTCATCTGACCATTTTCCACGTCAAACGGCGCCTGCGCCACCAAAAACCGCTTCACTTTCTCGATTGTGCCCAGATTCTTGTTGGCGCGGTCGACCACCTCGCGCATGGCGGCGATGAAGGGCTTGTGACGGCGCAGGTCCTCCAGCGTGGCGGGCGCATCCTTGTGGGCTCTGCGGAACTCGGCGACGAAGCTGTCGTCGGGCACCAGCACGGCAACCAGATAGGGTCGCTTGTCGCCCACGACCATGGACTGGGCGATCTCGGGTTCCAGGTTGAGGATGCCCTCGACCCGCTGGGGCGCGATGTTGTCGCCGCCGGAATTGACGATGAGGTCCTTCTTGCGGTCGGTGATGGCAAGGAAGCCATCGTCGTCGAAGTGGCCGATGTCGCCGGTGTGAAGCCAGCCGTCGCGCAGGACCTCGGCGGTGGCCTCCGGGCTGTTCCAGTAGCCCGACATCAGCAGGCCGCCGCGTACCAGGATTTCGCCATCCTCGGCGATTCTGACTTCAACCTCGGGCAGGGGGCGTCCCACGGTCGCCATCTTGATACGGTCGGGCAGGTTGACGCTGACGACGGGAGCGGATTCGGTCTGCCCGTAGCCCTGCAGCAGGGTGACGCCCAATGCCTGGAAAAAGGTGCCGACCTCCGGGTTGAGCGGGGCACCGCCTGAAACCAGGGCCTTGAGCCTGCCGCCGAAGCGCTCGCGCACCTTGTCGCGCACCAGCTTCTCCAGAACCTTGTCCTGAACCCAGCCGATCGGGCCTAGGGATTGCCCCTCCAGCTTTCTGGTACCCAGGTGCAGCGCCTTGTTGAAGAGCTGCTCCTTCTTGCCGCCCTGGCGTGTGACGCCGGCCATGATGCGCTGTCGCATGACCTCATAGAGGCGCGGGACGCAGGTCATGATGGTCGGGCGCGTCTCGGGCATGTTGGCGACCAGGGTGTCGGCGCCCTCGGCGTAATAGATCTCCGCACCGATCGAGATCGGGAAGTAGAGACCGCAGGTGTGCTCGTAGGAATGCGACAGCGGAAGGAACGACAGGAACGTCTCGGTGCCCGAGAGCATCGGCGCGAAGCCCAGATGAATGCTGCGCACGTTCGAGAGGATGGCATGGTGGGAGAGCATCACGCCCTTGGGCATGCCGCCGGTGCCCGAGGTGTAGATGAAGCAGGCGACGTCATCGCGCCCCAGTGCGGCTGCTCGGGCCTCGACCTCGGCAGCGGCGGCCGCTCCGCGCGCTTTGGCTTCGTCCCAGTGGAGCACCGTGACCTTTTCGGTGCTCTCGACCCTGTCCATGCTGATCAGGGTCGGCGTGCCCGCGCGTTCGGCGGCCGGCAGCAGGGCTCCGGCCAGGGCCGCTGTGGAGACCAGCGCCACCTTGGCCCCGCTGTCGGAGAGGACATGGTGGTGCAGGTCCTGCGTGTTTGTCGTGTAGGCCGGTACTGTGATGCCGCCGGCGGCCATGATGGCAAGATCGGCAATGACCCAGTTGGGCCGGTTTTCGCTCACCAGCACCACGCGGTCGCCCTGGGTGACGCCCAGGCTGGTGAGCCCCGCAGAAAGCTGGCGCACCTCGTTGGCCACGCTCGTCCAGGTTTGCGGGCGCCATACGCCATCGTGCTTGGACCACAGAAACGGCTGCTCGCCGTGGCGTGCGGCCGCATCGAAGAACATCGTGGCCAGATTCGGCCATGCCTGCTGGTTCATTCCTGCCCCGTTCAACGCCTTCTCCTGGCTCTCTAGATAGGGTTTAGGCCCGGCCGCGGCAATCCGGGCCGTGGCGAAGGCCGTATTCCTCCCCATATGAAGGGCTCGATCACCAGCATCCCAGCCGTCTTTCCGTCGCCAAGGAGTACCCCATGCCCGACGCCGCCCGTCTCGGCGATCTTCCTGAATGGAACCTGTCCGATCTCTACGCCGGTACCGACGATCCCGCGCTGCAGGCCGATCTGGAGAGCGCGACCCACGAGGCTCAGTCGTTCGAGTCGGACTTCAAGGGCAAGGTCGCCGCGATCGACGGACCGGGCCTTGCCGAGGCCATCGCGCGCTACGAAGCGCTGCAGGAAACCATGGGGCGCATCGGCAGCTACGCCCAGCTTCTCTACGCCGGCAATATGTCCGACCCCGCGATCGGGCGTTTCCAGCAGGGCATCGGCGAGAAGATCAATGCCATCTCCGGGCGGCTGATCTTCTTCGGGCTGGAACTCAACCGCATCGAGGATGCGGCCATGGCGAAGCTGCTGGAACATGAAGGCGTGGCGCGCTACCGGCCCTGGCTGGAGGAGGTTCGCGCGTTCCGTCCGCACCAGCTTTCCGACGAGGCCGAGGAGATGCTGCACGAGCTTTCTGTCGTGGGCGACGGCGCCTGGTCGCGCCTGTTCGACGAGACCGTTGCGGGCCTGCGTTTCACCATCGACGGCAAGACGATGACCGAGGCCGAGGCGCTGGACCTGCTCTCCTCGCCCGATCCGGCAAAGCGCAAGGCGGCGGCAAAGGAAATCTCGCGCGTCTTTTCCGCCAACATCCGCCTGTTCTCGCTGGTCACCAACACGCTGGCGAAGTCGAAGTCCATCGACGACGGCTGGCGCCACTTTCCGCGTCCCATCAGCTACCGCAACCTCTCCAACCAGGTTGAGGACGAGGTGGTCGACGCCCTGGTCGAGGCGGTGCGCGATGCCTATCCGCGCCTTTCGCACCGCTACTATGCGCTCAAAGCCAAGTGGATGGGCGCCGAGCAGCTCGACTGGTGGGATCGCAACGCGCCGCTGCCCGATGACGACGACAAGGAAATCTCCTGGGACGCGGCGCGCTCCACGGTGCTGGGCGCCTATGGCGACTTCTCGCCCAAGATGGCCGAGATCGCCGATGTCTTCTTCGAGAAGGGCTGGATCGACGCCTCGGTGCGCGAGGGCAAGGCCTCGGGCGCCTTCGCACATCCCACGGTGCCCTCGGCGCACCCCTATGTGCTGCTGAACTACCAGGGCAAGGTGCGCGACGTTATGACGCTGGCCCATGAACTGGGTCATGGCGTCCATCAGGTGCTGGCCGGTGAGCAGGGCGCCCTGCTGTCCGATACGCCGCTGACCCTGGCCGAGACGGCGTCGGTGTTCGGCGAGCAGCTCGCCTTCCGCAAGCTGCTGGCCAGCGAAACCGACCCGAAGAAGCGGCGCACGATCCTGGCCGGCAAGGTCGAGGACATGCTCAACACCGTGGTGCGCCAGATCGCCTTCTGCGAGTTCGAGCGCCGTGTCCACCACGCCCGCCGCGACGGCGAACTGACGCCCGAGGAGATCGGCGACATCTGGATGACGGTGCAGACCGAGAGCCTGGGCCCGGCCCTGAAGTTCGATGACGACTACCGTGTCTTCTGGGCCTACATCCCGCACTTCATCCACTCGCCGTTCTACGTCTATGCCTACGCCTTCGGCGACTGCCTGG
>CALGGB010000202.1 GCA_937880925.1 uncultured Rhodospirillaceae bacterium
ACCGGGTGGTGCCGATGCACCGCTACGAGGTCGGCAACTGGTATCCCTTCCGCTCCGAGGATTTTACCATCCGTGATCCCAAGACGACCGCTGCCGTCGGTGCATTGCTCTGCCAGATATGCGAGGGCGCGGTCGAAGGCTTCGTCATGCGCTCGAGCCGCCTGACCATGCACTCCACGGCGCGCTTCATCGGGATCATGAGCCAGGATGACCGCATCTCGCAGGAGAACGTCCTGCTTGCCGATGCCGACCTTGAGACGGGGGAGGGTGTCACCGAGTTCACGCTGCCCATGGAGCGCCCCCTGTTCATCGGCTTCCGCCAGCTTCCCAACCCGGACTGGAAGGCATCGCCGCTCTACTATGTCAGCTTCCGCAACCCAGACCGGGTGCGCAGCCTGGCACTGCCGGTGCAGGCGATCGTCGGTCGGCGCATGCATGACGATGAGGAGGATGCGGGCGCACAGGAGGACTTCGAACTCCTGGAGGCCAGCGACGCCGACGGCGTCGAATGCCGCGATCAGTTGTCCTTCCGGCTGCAGACGATGCGGGTGACCCAGGGCACGGAGGTCGGCTACTGGCTCGACACCGGCGTGCTCAACACGCGCAATCTCCTGCGGCCCAATGGGGGAGGCGAGTGATGCTGCGCCCGAAGGACGAAAAGCTGAACAAGCGTTGCGCCGCCATGGCGCAGGCCGCCCATCAGGCGCTGGGCTGGTTTGGCGACAACAGCGACGTGGTGGGTTCGCAACGGCTCGGGCTCGAACGTGCGTTCAAACGCAACGCGGTCGAGGCCAATGTGCTCGCCCGGGCCGCGGCGCGGCCGATGTCGGTCGGCGTGTTCGGCGCCAGCCAGTCGGGCAAGTCGTTCCTGGTCGGGCGCCTGATCGCCCAGAAGGACAACACCGTGCCGGTGACCTTCGGCAATGGCGAAGCCGAAACCCAGCTCGACTTCCTGACCGAGGTCAATCCACAGGGCGGCAAGGAAACCACCGGCCTGGTGACCCGCTTCACCGTGTCTCCTGTGGCGACCCCGGATGGCTATCCCGTCAGCCTGCGCCTGCTGACCGAGGCCGATCTGGTCAAGATCTTCGCCAACAGCTTCCTGCTCGACATGCTGGGCGGGGCGGAGGTCGAACTCTCGCCCGAGAGCCTGCGGGAGATGTTCGAGGGGTTGCGCCCCGCGCTTGCTGCTTCCGATGTCGATGCGCTGCGCCGTGAGCACATCTACGACCTGCGCGAATATGTCGAGAATGCGCTGGGCGCCAACCATCCGATGCGGGACCACGAGGATTACTGGTCGCATCTGGAGCACATGGCCCCGCTCCTGCCGGCGGCGGAACGCGCCCAGGCCTATGCCCCGCTCTGGGGCGGCATGCGCGAGTTCACCGAACTGTTCCTGGCGCTCAAGCGTTCCCTCGACAACCTCGGTCATCCGGAGTTTGTCTTTGCCCGCATCGAGGCGCTGCGCCAGCGCAGCAGCATCCTCCACGTCGATACCCTGGGCGGCCTCGACCTGCCCGACGACGATGAGCCGCTGGAGCTGTGGTCGGAGGAATCCAAGCGTTCCGTGACCCTGCCAAAATCCCATGCCACCGCGCTCACCTCGGAGCTGCGCGTGCGCCTGCAGGCCCCGCCATGGGCGTTTCTGGAACACACCGACCTGCTGGACTTTCCCGGCGCGCGCTCGCGCATGCAGTACGAGACAGTTGGCGCATGGCGCAGCAACCGCAAGGAAGGCGAAACCGCGGCTTATTGTTTCCTGCGCGGCAAGGTCGCGGTGCTGTTCGACAAGTTCACCGCCGAGCTCGACCTCAATACGATGGTGCTTTGCATCGACGAGCGGAACCAGGAGGTCGCCAAGCTCTCCGAACTGGTGACGACCTGGGTCGAGCGCACGCAGGGCAGTGTGACCGAGCGGGCCGAGCGGCGCTGCTCGATGTTCCTGTGCCTGACCAAGAGCGACACCCTGTTCGACCGCAAGGCCGGGGCTTCGCCCGATCTGACCGTGCGCAACCGGCTGGAGCAGAACTTCAAGTTTCTCGACCGCTGGGTCCGGGAGTGGAGCCCGGGTACGCCGTTCCGCAATGTCTTCTTCCTGCGCAATCCCGGCCACGAACGCCGCGACCTGTTCGACTATGACGAGGGTGGCGAGACCGGGCAGCGCCCGGATGCCGAGGATTGGATCGAGGCGACGCGCAAGGCCTATGTCGACGAGCCTCTGGTGCAGCTCCATGTGCCTGATGCCGGGGAGAAATGGGACAGCCTGATGACGCTGAACGACGGCGGCATCTCGCTGCTGGCCGAGCGTCTGGGGCCGGCCTGCGATCCCGACTTGAAGTACGAGCAGATCCTGCCGCGCGCGGCGGCGCTCGCCGAAAGCATGCGCGCCAAGCTGGAGCTGTTCTACGAGGGCGGCGATCTGGCTGAGCGGCTGCGCGAGCGGATCAAGCACTGCCATGCCGTGGCCGAGACGATTGCGCGCCAGGCGCCGTCCTTCGGGCCCTTCCTGCGGACCTTCCAGGTCGAGGAACCCGCCCTTGAGGGCCTCTATCTCGATCTGGCGCGCGGTGCGCGCAACGGCGAGGGCGACGAGGCCGGGGAGGGCGGTGCCGACATGTCTGCGGGCATCCTGGTCGATCTCGGCGAGCTGGGCATCGCTCCGGCCGGCGGGAGTGGGGATGCGCGCCATCCGCGCCGGCGCGGTTTTGCCGCGAGCTACGCCGATGCCGCGATGTCGTTCTGGCAGGAAACCGTCCGGCGGCGTGTCGAGGAAAGCGACCTGCCCCAGAGGCTGGGTATCGATCCGGTGATCTTCGGACACGTCATCAACGAACTGCAGGCCATGGCGCGGCGTCTCGACACGGTCGACGAACTGGCCGGCGAAATCGAGCGTGTTGTCAACCACAACGCGCGCGCCGACGAGCAAGCCCATGTCGTGGCGTTGCGCACGGCGACCTACATCAACAATCTGGCGACCTACCTGGGCAGCGACCGCGGCGGCGAGCCGGTTGCGGAAAAGGATCTGTTCCGTGTGGGACCGCGCAGCGCGGTGCCGCGCTATCCCGACCTTCCCAGCGATGCCCGGGAGATGCAGCGCAGGCGTGGCACGTTCATTCGCAAGTGGCTGGAAGCCCTGGTCGAACTGACCAAGGAAAACGTCCAGTCGAGCAAGGGCGGTCTGATCGACATCGAACAGAACGAGGCCCTGGGCGGTATCCTGGCCCTGATCGAAACGCGACAGCCCGCCGATGGCTGAGCTTCACATCACGGTCGAGGAAGACAGCGAGCTGGGCGATGACGGCTACGCCGTCTTTCGCCTTCTGGGGCAGGCGGGGCATCAGGACCGGGCGCTGCGGATTCTGGTCTCGCGTGACGGTGCGGACGGTTGCCTGGGTCCGCAGGGCTGGGGGCCGCGTTGTTACGGATTCCGCCCGCGCAACGTGCAGGTTTCGGGCAATGACCTGTTGCTGCGTGTGGGCCCTGAAATCGTCAACCCGGTTGAGGAATACACCCTCGTTCATGTGCGCATCCCGCCGCTGACCGGCGAAGCGATGGTGCGCTGGCCGGCCCTGCAACCCACGGCCGACATCCCGCGTATCGAGATCGAACCCGATGCCTGGGAGAGTGACCGCTTCGGTGACACGCCACCGGCGCCGCTGCCGGCCGCACCTGCCGACGCCGCTGCTGAACTGCCTGCGCCCGTGGCGCCTGAGCCGGAAGTGGTACCCGAGCCTGAGCCCGAGCCCGAGCCCGAGCCCGCGGCGGCGGCGCCTGCGCGGCCGGGCGAACCGCGCTTCACCTTTGGTGGCGGTACAACTGCCGAGGATGACGCAGCCGGGGCGGAGCAAGAGACGGTCACGGAGCAGGCCGCCGCCGCACCGGAACGGCGCAGGGTGCGTCTCTGGCTGGCGCTGCTGCTGATGATCCTGATGCTGCTGATCGGGCTCGGTTATCATTTCGCCGATCGTTGGCTGGAGCGCGACGAACCCGTCGCTGACGACACGCTGCCCGCAGTGGAAGAAGAGGCCGAGGCCCCGGCGATTGTGGAAGAGCCGGAAGCCCCGGACGAGACGGACGCGTCCGCCGAGACGGCAGACGAAACCACCGCGCCCCTCACGGCCGACCAGCGTCTCGACGAGGCCCGTGCCGCCCTGGCGCGGGGCGACAACGAGGTCGCGATCCGCCTGCTGCGCGAGAACGAGCGGGAGGGCCACGGCGCCTCGATGGCGGAACTGGCGCAACTGGTTGATTCCATCGGATTTGAGCCGGGGCTGTTCAGCGCGCCCAACGATTCCGAGGCCGTGCGGCTCTACGGCGCGGCATGCGCTGCCGGCGACGAGAGTGCGGCGGTGCCTCTTGCGGCCCTGCGCGATCATCTGACCGTACTGGCCGAACAGGGCGATGTCGCGGCGCAGACCATCGTGGGGGATGCCGGGCGCTTGCCGGCGGCCCTTGCGGCTTGCGGGCTATAGGGGAGGGCGCCATGACGACGCGTATGTTCGGGCGGTATGGCCGGGCCATCCAGGGGCTTGCGGTGCTTGCGCTTGCGGTCCTCTGGCATCCGCTGCCGCTGGCAGCCGAACCCCTGCTCATCGATGGCACGACCACGCTCTATCAGCGCATCCTCACCCGGCCGGACGCCCAGGTGCTGAATGCGCCCGAAGGCGCGGCGATCGCGCAGCCCACACCCTTTTCACCGTTCTACGTCTTCGAGCGGAATGGCGGATGGCTGAACATCGGACCGGCGGCACAGTCCGGGCCGACCGGCTGGATAGATGAGGCCGACAGCATCGTTTGGCGTCACGCCCTGGTGCTGGCCTTCGAGACGCCGGTCGGGCGTTTGCAGTCCCTGTTTTTCGAGGATGCCGATGCCCTGCGCGCCGTCGTGGAGGATGAGCGGCTGCCGGAACTTGCGCCGGGTTACGTCGATGCCGCCAACGCCGGCACCCCCCCGCCCGAGCTTGGCATCCTGGCGATCGAGCCGATGGAGTTTGTCGATATCTCCGATAATTTCTATCTGCTGCCAATCCTGGATGCCGAGGAGACCTATCTGGCGAGCGGCCAGCGCGCCAAGATCGTGGAGGTCGCTTCGATCCCGCTCTACGAGGACAGCGGCGAAGCCAGCGATACGGAGATGCTGGACGACTACAAGGTGGGCGTCGTCTTCGTCATCGACACGACCCGTTCGATGGGTTCCTACATCGACCGCACACGCCAGGCGGTGGCGCGCATCTTCGAGCGCATCGCCGGTTCGCCCATCGGCGACCGCGTCAGCTTCGGTCTGGTCGCCTACCGCGACAGCCTGGAGGGCAGGCCTGAACTGGAATACGTCGCGCGCAATGTCGTGCCGCTCACCCTGCCGCCCGACCACGATGGCTTCCTGCGCACGATGGATGCGGAGGTCAAAGCCACGGAGGTCTCCTCCCAGGGGTTCAACGAGGATGCGCTGGCCGGTATCGTCACCGCCATCGACGGCTCCAACTGGAAGGACTTCGGCGGCCGCTACATCATCCTGATCACCGATTCAGGCATGCGCGTTCCCCCGGACCCGCTGGCCTCGACCGGCATGTCGCCGGGCGACGTCAACCAGATCGCGCGCAACAAGTCGATCGCCATTCTCGGCCTGCTGCTGGCCACGCCCATGGGCAGCGCCTACCACGCGGAGGCTGAGCGCGAGCTGGGCGAACTGACCTACTGGGCAGGGGTCAGCGGCGAGACCTTCCATGTCGTGCCCGATGGCGACATCACCCGTTTCGGCCCGACGGTGGATGCCCTGACCGATCAGATCATCGCGCAGGTCGATAATGCCATCGGCGCCACCGCGGCCGATGGCGAGACCGGGGAAGAGGGGCTGGGAACAGCGGTTGGCGAAATCGGCCATGCCATGCAGCTTGCCTATCTGGGCCGGCGGGTCGAGCGGGCAGCACCCGACATGTTCGAGGCCTGGGCCGCCGACTTTGCGCTCAACGATCCCCGGCGCAAGGCGTTTTCCGTACGCATTCTTCTGACCAAGAACCAGCTCAGCAATCTGGCGAGCGCCCTGACGCTGGTGCTGGAGGCGGGCACCTCGGCGGTCACCAGCGACCCGGCCGGTTTCTTCGACCAGTTGCGCACGGTCGTGGCACGCGCCGCGCGCGATCCGTCCTCCATCGTGGGCTATGACGTTTCGGCCGCCTCGCTTACCACGGGTGAGGTCGATAACCTGGGCTCGCTCATGGGCGAGTTTCTGGACGGTCTGCCTTATCGCAGTCAGCTCATGGAGATCACCGAGGATCGCTGGCTGACCATGCGCGCTCACGAGCAGGACGAGATCATCTCCACGGTGCGCTCCAAGCTTGAGGCCTATCGCTACATCGACTCCAGCGCCGATAGCTGGATTGCGCTCTATGACGGCGCGCCGCCCGAGGAGCTGGTCTTCCCGCTGCCGCTGGACATGCTGCCTTGAGGTCTGATGACCCGGTTCTTTCCATGGCGGGGTGCGTCAGGCTGCACCGGGACGGCGACAGGCGCTTCCGCCTGGTGGTCGAGGCGCTGGCGATCCGGCCCGGCGACCGCATCGCGATTGCCGGACCCAGCGGATCGGGAAAGAGCACGCTGCTCTCGCTGATCTCTCTGGTGATGCGCCCGACCACGGCAACCCGGTTCATGGTCAGCGATGGCGTCGGCTCACGGGATGTCGGGCGCCTCTGGACGGCCAACGATGATGCCGCCCTGACGCGCCTGCGCGCCGGCCTCTTTGGTTTCGTGCCGCAAAGCGGCGGCCTGCTTCCCTTCCTTGATGTCGCCGGAAACATCGCCCTGACCCAGCGACTGGCGGGCCGGCGCGATCCTGATCGTGTCGCGGCTCTGGCCGAACGTCTGGGT
>CALGGB010000203.1 GCA_937880925.1 uncultured Rhodospirillaceae bacterium
TATTAGATACTATTATTATCTTAAGCGAATTCAAGCTTAGTACTAAGCGTAAATCTGCGCAATTCACTTCTCCACCAGGACTAAATAACGTTCAATGAGATCTCATCCAGTTAGTGCAATCGCTAAGTGCGGTAGGATCCATCGTGCACCTTGCCCCTCCCTCATCCCACCAACGGCCTCGGCAATCCCAGCGGCACGACGCGGTACAGCAACCGCCGGTCCGCCTCCGTCAGCGCCGGCCCCACGTCGTGGGCGGCGTGCATGGTGGCGGTGTTGTCCCACATCAGGAGGTCGCCGGGGCGGTAGCGGTGGCGGTAGAGGAAACGGTCCTCTATGGCGTGGAGCTTGAGGGCGCGGACCAGGGCGTGGGCCTGCGCGTCCGCCATGCCGTCGATGGCGACCATGGAGCCCGCGGGGGCGTAGAGGCCGCGGCGGCCGGTGACGTCGTGGGTGCGGACGAGCGGACGCTCGGCCCCGGCGGGGATCTTCGCGCGGGTCTCCTCGCTCACCGGGTTGAGCTCGTGCTCCCAGTCCTCGCGCCCGCCCAGCAGGGGCGCGGTGCCGGAATAGACGTGGCGGCCGATCAGCGGATCGATGGTGCGGCGGGTGTCCTCGTCCAGCGCGTCGTAGGCGGCCTGCAGGTCGGTAACGTGGGTCTCGCCGCCGCTGCGGGGCGCCATCAGGCACCAGAGCATGGTGGTGGCGTTGGCGTCGGGCTCGGCGGCGCAGTCGGTGTGCCAGAAGCTGGCGCCCTCGCGGTAGACCTTCTGCTCCAGCACGCCGCCGGTGTTGCCGACGCGGTACATGTCCTCGAACCCCGGCACCCGGGTCTCGGTGAAGCCGTCGACGCGCAGGGGGCCCCAGCTTCGGCCGAAGGCGTGGAAGGCCTCCGGCTCGGCGTGCTGGTCGCGCAGGACGACGAGCTTGTGCTCCATCACCGCCCCGGCCAGCGCGCGCAGGTCCTCGGCATCGACCCCGTCGGCGATGGCGATGCCGTGGGCCTCGACACCGAAGGGCGCATCGAGACGGCTCAGGCGAAGCTGCGACATGGTGGCCTCCCTCCTCGCTCCGGCCGCACGACGACCGGGCAACCATTGGCGGGCACAAGGGCGTGCCCTGTCAACCGCTGCCGCGGCGCTGCGATTGCCGTTGGCGGCGCCCCGGCGCGGGCGTAGATTCGCGCGCGCCGCCGAGCGGGCGGCACGAAGGTGGAGGGCCTGCCGTGTCGTCTGCGTCCGTTGCCGGAATTGTCGATCTCGACCGTTACCCCCTGCACGAGGGCGACAGCGCCGCGGTGAAGGCCCTGCTGGAGCAGGGCCGCGAGACCCTGGCGCGCGATGCCCTGTTCTCCCTGCCCGGCTTCGTGCTGCAGGAGGCCGTCATCGCCATGGCGGCCGAACTGGAGCAGCGCGTGCCGCTTGCCCCGCGCTTCGAGATCGAGCGCAGCCTGTTCCCCTATGACGCGGAGAACTGGCCGGCCGATCATCCGCGCAACACCATGAACGCCTGCCGCTATCACCAGGTGCTGAACCACCAGATCGCCAACGATTCGGCCCTGCGCGCCATCTACCACTGGGAGCCGCTGCGCGAATTCCTGCGCATCCTGCTCGACTACGAGACCTTCCACCGCAGCGCATGCCCCCATCTGGCGCTGACCGCCAAGGTCGCGGGCGCGGGCGACGTCGACGGCTGGCACTACGACGGCAACGACGCCGTCTTCTCCGTGCTGCTGCGCGAGCCCGAGGGCGGCGGCATCTTCGAATACCTGCCCAACATCAGGAGTGCCGACGACGAGAACTACGGCGCGCTGGCCGCCGTCTTTGCCGGCGACGACAGCCTCGTGCGCCGCGCCCGCCTGAAGGCCGGCGACCTCAACGTCTTCCAGGGCAACCGCACCCTGCACCGCGTCAGCCCCGTGGAGGGCGCCACACGCCGCATCGTCGGCCTGTTCAGCTACGACCGCGAACCCGGCATGACCTTCGACGAGAGCTACATCAACGAATTGCGCAAGCGCACGCCGCTTGCCGTGCAGGTCGAGGCGACACAGGTCGCCGCCTGAGACGCAGCCGCCGCCTCAGAGCACTCCGGCCAGCATGTTGATGGTCAGGGCCAGCACGCCGATGTTGTAGAAGAAGGCGAGCACGGTCTGGATCGCCACCACCTTGCGCAGGGCCGTGGAGGTGACCGACACGTCGGAGGCCTCGAAGGTCATGCCGGCGGTCAGCGAGAAATAGCAGAAGTCGGAAAAATGGGGCTCAGGCGTGCCGGGAAAGGCAAGCCCGCCCTCGTCGCTGTCGCTGGCGCCGTCGCCCGTGGTGTCCTTGCCGAAGTAGTAGGCGTGCGCGTAGTGCAGCGCAAAGACGATGGAGACGAAGAACCAGGCGAGCACGCAGGTCGCCACGACCAGGACAAGGTCGATCGGCGTCAGTTCGCTCTTCCGGACCATCATCATGCCCAGGGTGCACAGGATCACCCCGCCGACGACTGCCGCCACCACCGGCAGCAGGAGCTGCCCGCTCCTGTCGTGCGAGGCCCCGCGCCGCAGCGCATCGGGCGTGCCATGGCGCCAGACCGGCACCACCGATGCGAGGTAGGCCAGCGCGGCCATATCGAAGCCCAGCGAGACCGACGCCTCCACCGGCAACATCTCCCCCGACGGCAGCACCAGAAAGGCGAGCACCGACGCGACGGGCGCGACGATGAGGAAGATCAGGAAGCGGGGATGGGCGAGGACGGTCATCGCAGAGCCACCGACTAGGGTGGCGCAAGCCTAACGTATGGGCTGCCCTGATGGCGAATGACCTCAGGCGGCGCAGGAGGCAGCCAGGCCGCGGTCATATCCCGCTTGCCAGGCCCCGCGCGCCAGTTGACGCCGGCCGGCAGAAGCGCGGTTAGCGCTCGTGCCACCATTCCTGGAGCGCGTTGCACAGGGGTTCTCCCGAAGGCCCGCGCTCGAAAAGCAGGCGGAACGCGCCGTCGAGCTCGACGGTCCTGCCGTCATCGACCTGCTTGAAGCGGGCGGTCCAGTGGCTCAGGCACTGGTTGTCCGTCACGGCCCAGATCTCGAAACCGAAGGCGATGTCGGTCTGGCCATGGGTCGCGTTGTCCAGCCAGTACTGACGAATCTCATCATGGCCGCGCAGGTTGGTCGCAAAGGGCGTTTCGTCATAGGAGGCGTCGATCGTGAAGAGCTCGAGAATACCCTCCGCATCGCCGGTCTCCCAGGCGCGTCCATAACGCTCCAACCAGATATTCGCCTCGTCTCTTGTCAGTGTCGTCATGCCCAACCTTTCCGTCGAGGGGGAAGGCTATGCAAGCTCTCGCCCTCGCTCAAGGCAAAGTCCGAACGTTGAACCCGGCTACAGTCCCAGCCTTCCCCAGACCGCCCGCGTTTCGATCTCGTCGGCGACGCCCGCGGCGATGCGGCTGCCCAGGCCGATCCTGGAGAGCAGGCCCTTCCTTGCCTCGACCACCCTGATCTTCACCTTCTCCCCGAATTTCGCGCGCGTCACGCTGCGGACGTCGCCCAGGCCATCGATCAGGCCGCGTCTGCGGGCTTCCTCGCCGAGCCAGAAGGCGCCGGTGAAGAGGTCGCCGTCGATGTCGTTGAGGCGGGGGCCGCGGCGGGTCTTCACGTGGTCGATGAAGACGCGGTGCAGTTCGAGCTGGATGGTCTTCAGGCGCTCCACGTCCTCGGCCTTTTCGGGCTGGAAGGGATCGAGGATCGCCTTGTTCTCGCCCGCGGTGTAGACGCGCCGCTCGACGCCGAGCTTGGCGATCGCCTCGACGAAGCCGAAACCGGCGCTGACCACCCCGATGGAGCCGACGATGGAACTCGGCTGGGCGTGGATTTCCTCGCCCGCGCAGGCGAGCCAGTAACCGCCCGAGGCGGCGGCGTCCTCGACGAAGGCATAGACGGGGACCTTCTTCTCCTCGGCCAGGGCGCGGATGCGGTCGTGGATCAGGGCCGACTGGGCGGGCGAACCGCCGGGCGAGTTGACGATCAGCGCCACGGCCTTCAGCCGCTTGCCGCCCTCGAAGGCCTCCTCGATGGAACCGGCAAGGCGCTCCAGCGACAGCCCCTTGTTGAACCGCCCGCCCGAGCCGATGACGCCGTCCAGGCGCAACACGTTGACGCGAGGAGCGCCGCGCAGGCGTGCGCGCAGGTTCTTGAGCCAGGCGGGAAGAGCCATCGGTTACTCCTGTGGGAATGGCACAAAGGTTGGGGCGCGGCGCGCCGTTCGCAAGGCCGTCAGCCCCAGGAGAGCGCTCCGCAGGCGCGGAAGATCGCCTGGGCCGCCTCGGAATATGCCCCGCCCGCATCGTGCAGGGCGATGCCGGGCAGCAGTCGCAACGGCGCCCTGCCCCCGCGCGTGGCGCGCAGCAGCAGACGCCGGGCCGGGCGTTTGCCCTCCCCGTCGGGCCACAGGGGCAGGATCGCCACCGAACCCAGCAGACCCGGCAGGGCGGCAAGCAGTTCGTCCAGCCGGTCGGCGCGGTGGATGACGATGAGGCTGCCGCCGTCGCGCAGGGGCGCGGTGCAGGCCGCCAGCCAGGCCCGCAGCGGCATGCTTTCCACCGTCGCGGCGCGGCGCAGCCGGTCGGGCGAGGCGCGCACGCGGGCAGGGTCGAGGTAAGGCGGGTTGGTCATCACCAGGTCGAAGCCGGGCCGGGGCCAGGGCCCGGGCGGCGCGGCGATGTCGCCGGTCAGCACCGTGATGCGCTCGGAGAGGTCATTGGCGGCGACATTGTCGCGCGCGGTCCGGGCCAGGTCCGGCTCGCGCTCGATCGCGGTGACGCTGCAACCCGGCACCCGCGCGGCAAGGCAGAGCGAAGCAGCACCACTGCCGCAGCCGGCCTCCAGCACGCGGTCGCCCTTCTGCGCCGGCGTTGCGGCGGCCAGCACCACGGTATCGGTGGTCGGCGGCAGGCCGGCGCCCGAAACAAGGCGCACGCGGCCGTCGAGCAGGGTGGTGAGCGGTTCAGCGGCGGACATCGAGCCCCGCGTCGGTGAGCAGCGTGCGGGCGGCCTCGGCATCCTCGTCGTCGACCAGCAGGCGGCGCTGGATCGCCCAGACGCTGCCCTCGATGGCGCTGGTGTGCTGGTCGAGCACGGCGCAGACGATGCCGGCATCCTTCAGCAGCGCCTGCGCATAGGAAATGGCGACCAGATCGTTGGTGCGCAGGATTTCGATCATGGCGCTTGCCCTCCCGGACAGTCCGTTTCGCTTTCGCGGTGCAGCATGGCTTGTTAAGGTCGGGCAACGCCAATGCGGCGATGCTGGTCGCCGCCTGGGGGGCGGTCAAGCTGCGAGCGCAACGAAGGGCTCATGACTCAAGTCGCCGAACACCTCGACAGCCAGACCCGGAACACCTCGCGCGCGGCGTTCGAGCGCCTGCGCACGCTGGTCGCCGATGACCTGGAAAAGGTCAACACGGTGATCGTGAATTACCTGCAGAGCCCGGTCGCCATGATCCCGCAGCTTGCGGGTTACCTGGTGGCCTCCGGCGGCAAACGGCTGCGCCCGATCCTGACGCTGACCACCGCGCGCATGTGCGGCTACAACGGCGAGCGCCATATTGATCTCGCCGCCTGCGTCGAGTTCATCCACACCGCCACCCTGCTCCACGACGACGTCGTCGACGACAGCAGCCTGCGCCGGGGCAGCGCCACCGCCAACGCGGTGTGGGGCAACAAGCCCAGCGTGCTGGTGGGCGATTTCCTGTTCAGCCGCAGCTTCCAGCTCATGGTCGCCGACGGCTCGCTGGAGGTGCTGAAGATCCTGTCGGAGGCCTCCGCGATCATCGCCGAGGGCGAGGTCGACCAGCTCATGATCTCCAACGACATCGCCACGGGCGAGGACGCCTACATGGGCGTCATCCAGGCCAAGACCGCGACCCTGTTCGCCGCGGCCAGCGAAATCGGCGCCGTCGTCGCCGAGCGTCCCAGGCAGGAGCAGGAGGCTCTGCGCACCTATGGCATGTCGCTGGGCATCGCCTTTCAGCTTGTCGACGACGTGCTCGACTATTCGGCGGTGCAGGCCCAGCTCGGCAAGACCGTGGGCGACGACTTCCGCGACGGCAAGATCACCCTGCCCATCGTCTACGCCATCGCGCGGGGCAGCGAGGAGGACCGCGTCTTCTGGAAGCGCACCCTGGAAGACGGCGAGCAGGCCGAGGGCGATCTCGCCCACGCCATGACCCTGATGACGCGCCACAACGCCCTTTCCGACGCCATGGACGCCGCCCGCCGCCACGGCGAGGAAGCCCGCCGCGCGCTCGACCTCTTCCCCGACAATCCCTGGCGCCAGGCGCTGCTGGAACTCGTCGACTTCTGCGTCGACCGGGAGTTCTGATTCCCTAACCTTTCAGCCCTCCTCTCTCCCCGCGGCGGGGACAAGAGCGGCGGGTCCCCCGTCATCCTTCCCGTGACATGAGCGGCAAGCACGGCCACTCTTCCTTTCCCGTTCGGCATCACGCCGTGGAGCAGAGGATGCAGCAGACACCCACCATCGACCCCGTGCGCCTGGCCCTGGTGCAGAGCCGGCTCGACCACATCGCGCTGCAGATGGGCTGGGTCATGACGCGCACGGCGCGCAGCCCGATCTTCAGCCAGAGCCATGACTTTTCCTGCTTCCTGGGCGATGGCGACGGCATCCTCATCAGCCAGGCCGACGGCATCCCGATCCACACCGGCGGCGGCGGCCTTGCCCTGCGCGCCCTGATCGCGGCCTTTCCTGACGCCATCGACGAGGAAGACGTCTTCCTGCTGAACGACCCCTATGTCGCCGGCGGCAACCACCTGCCCGACTGGGTCATCGCCCGGCCGGTGTTCTTTGAGGGCGAACGCATCGGCTTTGCCTGCAA
>CALGGB010000204.1 GCA_937880925.1 uncultured Rhodospirillaceae bacterium
CGTGCCGATGATCGCAAGGATCAGATCCTTCGCGGTCGTGCCTGGGGCTGGCGTCCCGTTGACGGTGACGCGCATGTTCTTGGCCGGTTTCTGCACCAGGGTCTGGGTCGCGAAGACATGCTCGACCTCGGAGGTGCCGATGCCGAAGGCCAGCGCCCCGAAGGCGCCGTGGGTGGAGGTGTGGCTGTCACCGCAAACGATGGTCATGCCAGGCTGGGTAAAACCCTGCTCGGGACCGATGATGTGGACGATGCCCTGGCGGATGTCGTCCATCTCGAAATAGGGCACGCCGAAGTCGCGGCAGTTCTGCTCCAGCGTCTCGACCTGGATGCGCGATTCCTCATCGGCAATGCCGACGCTGCGGTCGCTGGTCGGGACGTTGTGGTCGGCCACGGCCAGCGTCGCCTCGGGCCGGCGCACGGCGCGGCCGGCGAGCTTCAGGCCTTCGAAGGCCTGGGGGCTGGTGACTTCGTGCACCAGATGGCGGTCGACATAAAGCACGGCCGTGCCGTCGTCGTTCAGCGCGACGCGGTGGCTGTCCCAGATCTTGTCGAAGAGGGTCCTGGGGGTCGTCATGACGGGTTCGCCCTTTCCTGATCGCGGTCCGCGTCGAGGAGGGGCGTTACCGCCACCTGAACCGGCGCGGGACGCCGCAGCGAGATGTTACTTGCCGGCCTTCTTGGGACGCTCGTCGCGCTTCTCGGCGATACGGGCGGCCTTGCCGGTGCGGCCACGCAGGTAATAGAGCTTGGCCCGGCGAACATCGCCGCGGCGCACCACGGTGATGCTGGCGATGCGCTGCGAATAGAGCGGGAAGACCTGCTCGACGCCTTCGCCATAGCTGAGCTTGCGCACGGTGAAGGAGGAGTTGAGGCCCCGGTTCTTGCGCGCGATGCAGACGCCCTCGTAGTTCTGGATGCGCTCGCGCGTACCCTCGACCACGCGCACCGCGACACGCACGGTATCGCCCGGCGCGAAGACAGGGATTTCCTTGCCTTCGGTCAGCTTGGCGATCTGCTCGTGCTCGTACTTTTCGACGACGTTCATCGGTCCATCCTCCAGCGGCACGGCGGCCGCGTCTTCTAGGTCTTGTTCCTGACCGCTTCCCCGTGGGCTGCCCACAGGTCGGGTCTGCGTTCCTTCGTCACGGCCTCGGACCGCTCCTGCCGCCACTGGCGCACCCTCTCGTGGTGACCTGACAGCAGCACCTCCGGCACATCGCGGCCTTCCCAGGGATTGGGCCGCGTGTACTGGGGATATTCGAGCAGACCGGCCTCGAAACTCTCCTCCACCAGTCCTTCGGGCGCGCCCACCACGCCAGGCAACAGCCTGACACAGGCATCGATGAGCACGACCGCCGCCGGTTCGCCGCCCGAGAGGATGTAGTCGCCGATCGACACTTCCTGCATTCCCCGGGCCTGGATCACCCGCTCGTCCACGCCCTCGAATCGGCCGCATACAAGCACCAGGCGCCGGAGCGCAGAAAACTCCCGCACGCGCGCCTGTGTCAGGGGGGCGCCGCGTGGCGAGAGGTAGATCAACGCTTCGTCCTCGCCTCCGGTGGCCGTGGCATCGATGGCAGCGGCCAGAACATCGGGCCGCATCACCATGCCGGGCCCTCCGCCGAAGGGAGCGTCGTCAACGGTGCGGTGTTTATTGCTCGCAAAATCCCGGATGTCCACCGTTTCCAGACTCCACAGCCCGCCGGCGAGCGCCTTTCCGGGCAGGGACGCACCCAGCGGCCCGGGGAACATCTCCGGATAGAGGGTCATCACGGTGGCCTGCCAGGGCGCCTGGCGGGACCGGAGGGCGGATTCAGACGTCATCGAGCAGGCCCGCGGGGGGATCGGCGACGACTCGGCCGCCGGCGACATCGACCGTGGGCACCGCCTCGCGCGTGAAGGGCAGGACGAAGCCCTTGATCCCCTCGGCGCCCTCGACATCGAGCAGGGTTCCCGCGCCGTGGTCGAGCACGGCGGCGACTCGGCCGAGTTCACGGCCGTCGACATGGAAGACGGCCAGACCGATCAGGTCGTGGTTGTAGAATTCGTCCTCGTCGGGCGGCGGCAGGGCATCGCGCGGCGTATAGAGCCGGGTGCCGGTGAGCGCGGCTGCGGCATCGCGGTCGTTCACGCCCTCGATGGCGACGACGAGCTGGCCGGGTTTGGGGGCTTCCAGGATGCGTGCCTTGAGCACAGGTCCGCCAGGACCGGCATGGAGCGTGTAACGCACCACGTCGGCCGGATTCTCGTTGAAACAGTTGAGACGCAGGGCGCCGCGCACACCCTTGGCCGCGCCTAGTTCAGCCAGACAGACCCAGGTTCCGGGGTCCGCAGCGCTCGCCTCAGGAGGCGGTCTCCTCGGCATCGCTCTCACCGCCTTCTGCGGCCGCGGCCTCTTCGGCAGCCTTGGCCTCGGCCGCCTTGGCGGCTTCTTCCTCGGCCTTGGCAGCCGCTTCGGCGGCTTCAGCCTCTGCCTTGGCGGCAGCCTCGGCCTCGCGGGCCTTCTGCTTGCCCAGGCCCTTGGTGCGCTCGCGCATCGGGATCACTTCGGCCTTGCCGAGGAACGCCGCAACGCGGTCGCTGGGGGTCGCGCCCCGGTCGAGCCAGAACTTGATGCGGTCGATGTTCATCGTCAGCCGCTCAGGATGGTCCTTGGCCAGCAACGGCTGATAGACGCCGACGCGCTCAAGGAAGGCGCCATCGCGCGGGGAGCGCGAATCGGCAACGACGATGCGGTACATCGGGCGCTTCTTGGCGCCGCCACGGGACAAACGAATCTTCAAAGGCATCGACGAGGTGTCCTTCAGGTTTCCTGGGGCCGGACGGCTGCCCCGAAACGAATCGGGCAACAGACGACGGCCGTCGTTCCGAGTCCGGAAGACGGGGCGCGGTTCATAATGCCCCTGCGCCCGCTTGGCAAGCCCGGCGTACCACTTTGGCGTTGGCCAGGCTCTGTCCGGTCGTGATTGTCGCCCGACCCGGGGTGAGCTACCACAGCACAGGCACACCGCAACCAGGGGCAACAAGGGGGGCATATGAGCGGACCGGGGGACTTCAAGCCATTCGATTCGGGCGTGACGCCGCGCTTTCAGGAGATCGCCACCTTCATGCGCTCCCAGCGCCATGAGATTTCCGGCGCAGTCGACATTGCGCTCGCAGGCGTGCCCTTCGACCTGGGCGCGACCTATCGGGTCGGGGCGCGCCACGGCCCGGCGGCAACCCGCGAGGCTTCGCGCCTGATTCGCGCGGTCAATCCGGCAACCCGCGTCGCTCCCTTCCGCATCGCCAACATCGCCGACGTGGGCGATGCCCCGACGCACCCGATGTCGATCGACATCAGCGTCGAGAAGATCCAGGGATTCTACGAGGCGATTCATGCCGCGGGCGCCTGGCCGATCAGCGTCGGAGGCGACCACACCGTGCCGCTGCCGATCCTGCGCGCCATCGCCAGGGACCGGCCGCTGGGCCTGTTCCATGTGGATGCCCATGCCGACACCTTCGATGAGTTCATGGGCACGAAGATCAACCACGCCACCTTCGTGCGCCGCGCCGTCGAGGAAGGTCTGATCGATCCGAAGCGCACGATCCAGGTCGGCCTGCGCGGCACCCGCTACGGGGATGACGACATCGGCTACGGCAACGAGGTCGGCATCACCATGGTGCCGATGGACGAATACGAGGCGATGGGCCGCGATGCCTTTATCACGCTCGCCAGGGAGGTCCTGGGCGAGGGCGAAAGCTACATCACCATCGACATCGACGGCCTGGACCCGCGCGACTGCCCCGGCACCGGTGTGCCCGAGCCGGGCGGCATCAGCGTGCGCGACATGCAGGTGATCCTGCGCGCCTTCACCGGCGGCAACTTCGTGGGCGGCGACCTGTGCGAGGTCTCCCCGCCGCACGATCCCGGCGGCATGACCTTCGTCAACGTCGCCAATCTGATGTTCGAGATCACCTGTCTGGTGGCGACCAACCGGGCCAACCGGAAATAGGCGGCTTCAGGCGTCCAGGCGGGCAAGGCTGCCGCTGCGGCGCAGCAGGCCCGTGAGCAGCCAGCTCAGCGCCGACATGGCCGCTGCGGTGCCCAGGCATGCCGGCAGACCGCCCAGCTCGTAGCTGACGCCCGAAAGCAGGGTGCCGAGCAGGCGGCCGGCGGCGTTCGCCATGTAGTAGAAGCCGACGTCCATGGTCACCCGGCCGGCCTGGGTGAAGGCCAGGATCAGGTAGGAGTGCAGCGCGCTGTTGAGGGCAAAGACAACGCCGAACAGCAGGAGTCCGGCGACCAGGGTCACGGTCAGCGAGGAACCGGTCGCCATGAACACGGCGGCAAGGCAGAGCGCCGCCGGGATCACGGTGAGCAAGCCGACCCACAGCCGCGCCATGCCGACCGTGGCGGCAACACCCTTGTCGCGGGCGCGCAGCAGGCGCGGCGCGCTGGCCTGGACGATGCCGTAGCCGATGATCCACAGCGCCATGAAGCCGCCGATCTGGAAGAAGGCCTCGCGGTTGCCCTCGACCGTGCCGTCCGAAAGCACGCTGTAGAAGTAGATCGGGATGCCGACGACAAACCAGGTGTCGCGGGCGCCGAACAGGAACAGGCGCGCGGCACTCAGCCGGTTGATGTTGCCGTCCTTGGAGAAGATCTCGTGGAACTTCGCATCCTTGCGGCCCACGGGAAGGCCCGCCGGCATGAAGCAGGCAACCGCGACGAAGACGACGCCCAGGGCGCCCGCCATGGCGAGCGTGGCGCCGTGGAAGCCAATGGTGCCCAGCAGCACGGCGCCGAGCAGGAAGCCCAGGCCCTTCACCGCGTTCTTCGAGCCGGTGAGCAGGGCGACCCAGCGGAACAGGGCGCCCTTCTCGTTTGCCGGTGCGAGCACCTTGACCGCGCTCTTGGAGCTCATCTTGGCGAGATCCTTGGCGATGCCCGAAAGCCCCTGCACGACCATGACAAAGACGACCGAGAGCGTGACCGGCCAGTCGGGATCGAGCGCGGCGAGCGCCAGCAGGGCGCCGATCTGAAGCACAAGGCCGGCATAGAGCGTGCTGGTGAGGCCAAAGCGCGCCGCCAGCCAACCGGCCATCAGGTTCGTCACCACGCCCATCAGTTCGTAGAGCAGGAACAGATAGGCAAGCTGGATCGGCGAGAAACCCAGGGCGTGGAAATGCAGCAGCACCAGCATGCGCAGGGCGCCGTCGGTCAGCATGAAGGCCCAGTAGGCCGCCGTCACCGCGGCGTAGGCGGCAAGCCCGGCGGGCCGTTGCGGGGCGGCGGAACCTGCCATGCCGGTCACATGCCCGCGGCGACGAGACGGGCGATATCAGCCATGCGCCAGGCGTAGCCCCATTCGTTGTCGTACCAGGCATAGACCTTCACCTGGCTGCCGTTCACCACCATGGTCGAGAGGGCGTCGACGATCGCCGAGCGGGGGTCATTGACGTAGTCGCTGGAGACAAGCGGGCGCGTCTCGTAACCCAAGATCCCCTTCAGGGCGCCGCCGGCCGCGGCTTCGAAGAGGCCGTTGACCTCCTCCACGCTCGTCGTGCGTTCCATCTCGAAGACGCAGTCGGTAAGCGAGGCGTTGAGCAGGGGCACGCGCACGGCATGGCCGTTCAGGCGGCCCTTCAGTTCGGGGTAGATCAGCGTGATGGCCGTGGCCGAACCCGTGGTCGTGGGCACCAGGTTGGTCAGCGCCGAGCGGGCGCGGCGCGGGTCCTTGGCCGGGCGATCGACCATGGTCTGGGTGTTGGTGACATCGTGGATCGTGGTGATGCTGCCGTGGCGGATGCCGATTGCCTCGTGCAGCACCTTGACCACCGGGGCGAGGCAATTGGTCGTGCAGCTTGCCGCGGTCACCAGGTGGTGGCGGGCGGGTTCGTAGAGGTGATGGTTGACGCCATAGACGAGGTTGAGCGCGGGCGCCTCCTTGACCGGCGCGGACACGATCACCTTGGCGACACCGGCGGCGTAATAGGGCGCGACCCGTTCGGTCGTCTTGAAGTGGCCGGTGCAGTCGAGCACCAGGTCGACACCCAGGTCGGCGAGCGGCAAGTCCTCGATGCGGGCTGCCTGCGTCAGGGCCATGCGGTGACCGTCGATCGAGAGGCCGGCCTCGTCGTGGGCGAACTCGGCTTTCCAGCGGCCATGGACCGAATCGAACTCGGCCAGCAGGGCGTGCTGGGCGGCATCGCCCGCCTTGTCGTTGAGCAGCACCACCTCGCCCGGCGCGCCCTCCTCCATCAGCGCGCGCAGGACCAGCTTGCCGATGCGCCCCAGCCCGTTGATCGCGATGCGCGCCATGGCGTGATCCCCTGCCTATTGCGCCGGTCCTGCCGCCGGCCAGCCTCCGCCCATTCCTACTGCGCGTTCGTGACAGCGGGAAGACAGGGATGTGGCAACGCGCCGTCGTGCCTGTGGCCAAGACCCCTGCCGTGATGCAGGATTATGCAAACACGCCGACACCGGAGGTCGTCATGCCGTCGCTTGCCAAGGGCCGCACCATCGTCAACTGGAGGCATGCCGACTGGGCGCCCTACCCTGCCCTCAACGCCGATGCCTACACCTGGCATCCGATCCGGGCGATGGGCGATGGTGCCGGCTTCTACCTGATGCGGGTCGCCCCGGGCGGCGCATCAGAACCCCATCGCCACGAAGCCCTCGAAGGAATCGTGATTCTGGAAGGCGAACTGGTCGACAGCGACGGCACCGTCTTTGGCGAGGGCGACTGCATCGCCTATCAGCCTGGTTCGGCCCACCACACCGCCTCGCCCAAGGGTTGCAGCATGCTGGTGTGGACCAACGGGGCGATCACGGCGGCCGATGCCGACGACGCGCCCGCCGACCTGGCGAAGTCGCGGGCTTGCGCCAACTGGCACAACGCCGACTTCAGCCTCTATCCCTCGCTGCCGGCCAACGGTGACCCGATCTACTGGAATGACGTCGCCTGCCAGAACAGCGATACCGGCGAAGGCTTTTATATCGTGAAGTTCCCGCCGGGCGCCGCCTCGGCTCTGCACGAGCACATGGGCAACGAGGAGTTCACCATCCTGAAGGGCGAACTGGTCGATCCCGACGGTTCGGTCTATCGCAGCGGCGACTGTGTTTCGCTGGAGCCCGGCACCAAGCACTTCAGCCATTCCCCGAACGGATGCGTCACCGTCGCCTGCATCTCCGGCCCCCTGCGCACGATCCACAGCCGGAAGAAAAAAGCGGCCTGAACCGAAAGCCACTTCACTGGCGCCACCGGCATGAACTTCTGCGACCGCGGCAGCCGGCTGAAACACGGTGCGCCCGCATTCCCCTTCAGCGATTCACGCGGCCGACCACGGCAAGGACAACGGCCAGCGCGGTGGCGCCTATCCAGACGGCTCCGGCAATGACATCGGCGCCTATCCAGGCGAACGCCTCCCAGCCATCGACCCAACCCCAGACTTTGAAGAGATGGTAACAGGGCATAAAGCCGAGGAGGCCCGCAGCAGGCAGGAGAACCCACACCGTCTTGAACCAGGACCACAGTCGATGCGTCGGGGCAGCGGAATCACGCCTTCGGACGACCCCTGCATCGGCGGCGAGCACATTTCTGTCTTCAATCGCTTGCATGGCGCTTCA
>CALGGB010000205.1 GCA_937880925.1 uncultured Rhodospirillaceae bacterium
GAGCCGCCAGGGTTCGGTCATGGCCGGGCTTTCAGCGGCCGACACGCCCTATGTTCTGCTCCACGAGGTCGCGCGGCCCTTCGCCTCGCCGGCGCTGGTGCGCGATGTGCTCGCCGCCCTGTTCTCGGGCGCGGATGCCGCGGTGCCGGTGACCCCCCTGCCGGTGCGCGACAGCCTGATCACGCTGGCCCAGGGACGGATCGCGGCCGTTCTGGCGCGCGAGGAAATGCACTATTCCCAGACGCCCCAGGCCTATCGGCGCATCGCCCTCATGGAAGCGCTCGAAACCGCCATGGCCCAGGGCATGGACGAGACCACGGCCTTCGCTCCCATGGTCCGCGCCGGGGCGCGTGTCGATGCTGTGCTGGCCGGGGAGGGCAACGCCAAGATCACCTACCCGGAGGATCTGGCCCTGCTGGATCCCGACGGCGCGCCATGAGCGGTCCGGCCTGGTCCCGCGGGCTGCGCGAGCTGCTAGCCAACCATGATGCCGTGCTGCTCGATCTGTGGGGCACGCTGCACGACGGCGCCCGCCTCTATCCCGGCGCCATGGCCGTGCTGGACGGTCTGGCGGCAACGGGCACGCCGGTCCTGCTGCTGTCCAATGCACCCCGTACCGCCGCCTTCGAGGCACAGCGGCTGGCAGACATGGGCCTCGCGCCCCATCCGCGGCGCCTCCTGCTGACGGCAGGCGAGATCTGGCGTGCCGCCTGGCGCGAAAGCGGCGGGGCGCGCGCTGCCTTCCATGTCGGACCACAGGGCAATCTCGGGCTGTTCGAGAATCTGGACCTGAAGCTTGCTGAGACGGTTGCCGGCGCGGAAGTGATTGTCGTCAGCGACCTCGACCCGGTCTGCGCCTCTCTGGAAGCGCACCGCGCCCTGCTTGCGCCCGCCCTGGCGCGCGGCCTGCCGCTTCACTGCATCAATCCCGATACGGACGCGGTCTCGCCTGCCGGCCTGGTGCCGCGGGCCGGTGCGGTCGGGCAGCTTTATGCGCAGATGGGCGGGGAGGTGGCGTGGTTCGGCAAGCCCCAGCGACGTGCCTACGATGCCGCCCTGACGGCCCTGGGCGATCCGCCGCCCGAGCGCGTCCTGGCGGTGGGCGACAAGATCGCCACCGACATCATGGGCGCCCATGACGCCGGGTTGTCCTGCGCGCTGGTCGTTTCCGGCCTCGAAGGCCAGCGCCTGGGCCTCAAGGGCGAGGCTGGCGACCTCGCCCGGCTCGCACCGCGCCTGCCGCCGGAATGTTCGGTGCTGGCGACCCTGTGCTGGTAGGGCTTCAGCCCGCCTTCATGGCGTCGGTGGCGGCGGCAGCCTCCTCCAGCAGCCAGGCGCGAAAGGCCGCGACCTTGGGTTTCTTCCGGCTGCCCCTGGGATAGACCAGCCAGTGGGAGAGATCCTCGTCGGTCAGGTCGCCGAAGGGCATCACCAGACGGCCGTCGTCGAGGTCGTCCTGCATCACGATGCGGCTGGCCAGGGCGACGCCGAGGCCCGCCGCGGCGGCCTCGATCACCAGCTCCTGGTTGTCGAAGGTCAGCCCCTTGGTCACGTCCACGCCCTTGATGTGCAGCGCGGTCAGCCAGAAGCGCCAGTCCTCGTCCTCCTGATCGTGGATCAGGGTGTGGTGCTTGAGGTCTTCGGGCTTCTTCAGCGGCACCGGGCCCTTCAGCAGCTCGGGCGAGCAGACCGCGATGTAGCGGTCCTCGAACAGCTTCACCGCCTCCAGGCCGGGCCATTCGCCCTTGCCGTAGCGGATGCCGCAGTCGACATCCTCGCGCGCGAAGTCGACGTTGCGCTCGCTGGTCGCGATGCGCACCTCGATGTCGGGGTGGCGTTTCTGGAAACCCGACAGGCGCGGAATGAACCAGCGCACGGCGAAGGTCGGCAGCATGGTGACGCTGAGCGGCCCGTACGCGTCGTGGCTGCGGATCAGGTCGGTGCCGTCGCCGATCAGGTCGAAGGCCTGACGCAGGAAGGGCAGGTAGATCTCGCCCTCCTCGGTCAGCCACAGGCCGCGGCCATGGCGCTCGAACAGGCGCACCTCCAGCCGTTCCTCCAGGGCTTTCACCTGATGGCTGACGGCAGCCTGGGTGACGCCCAGCTCGTCGGCCGCGCGGGTGAACGACAGGTGCCGTGCGGCGGCTTCGAAGGCGCGCAGGGCGTTCAGGGGAGGGAGTCGGCGGCTGCTCATGCTCTATAAGTATTCCTAATGAGTGACGTGACAAGATGTCGTTTGTGGAAAGCGGCAGGAAATCTTATCTCTCTGTCAACGAGACGAGTTCAAAACGGTGCCGCAGGCCCCGGATCGTCACGAAACCGATAAGGAGAAGTATCATGAAGTCCGTCATCCTGTTCAAGAACCGCGAAGAGGCCCGTATCGAGGCCGACCGCCGGTTGAACGAGCGGCGGGAGAACAAGGCGTCCTACCACGGCGTCTTCAACGCTCTCCGGCCGCTGATTTCCTAAGCGCCGAGGGTTACGACAACCCCCAAACGGGCCGGCCTCCAGGTTGCCCATTGCGGCGGCGGTAACCTGGAAGCAGACCCGAACGAAGGCGGGATCGACGCAAGTCGGTCCCGCCTTTTTTGTTGCGCATCCGTCATGAGCTCCGTTGCCGGCGGGCGGCGGGTGATCCCGGTTCACTCCCGGCGCAATCCGATCTAGGGTCGCGCCGCACCGCGACACGAGCCGCTTTCATGCCCTTGCCCGCCAGCCCGGAGCCTTTCGCCAGCGCCCCGGGTGCAGATACGCCGGGCCATCTGGGCAGCGGGCGGAGCTGGAGGACCATGGTCCTTGCCCTGGCGCTGGGCGCGGCGGGCGGGGCGCTGTTCTGGCACCTCAACCTGCCGCTGGCCTGGATGCTGGGGGCGATGTGCGTCACGACCATCGCCGCCGTGGCCAACGTGCCCCTGCGCATGTCGGTTCGGTTGCGCTCGGTCATGGTCGCCGTACTGGGCGTCATGCTGGGCAGCGCCTTCACGCCGGATCTGCTTTCCCATGCCGGCGACTGGGTGATCAGCCTGTCCGCCCTGGTGCCCTATCTGCTGATCGCCACGCTGCTGTGCCATCTCTACTTCCGCCGCGTCGGGCGCTACGATCCGCCCACGGCCTACTATTCGGGCGTACCGGGCGGCCTTGCCCAGATGATCGTGCTGGGCACCGAGCAGGGCGGCGACACCCGCGCCATCTCCCTGGCGCATGCCACGCGCATCCTGCTGGTGGTTTCCACCATCCCGTTCTGGTTCCGCCTGACCGGCGATGCCGGGCCGCCCGCGGCGGCGCTGGCCGGACGACCGCTTCTGCTGGATGTCGGCCCGGAGGATCTGGCGATGCTGGCGGCCGCCGCGGTGGTGGGAAGCTGGATCGCCACGCGCCTGCGTTTGCCGGCGGCCACCCTGATCGGGCCGATGATCGTCAGCGCCGCCATTCATCTTGCCGGGCTTACGGCCTCGACCCCGCCGCTGGAGGCGGTCGCGATCGCCCAGGTCGTGCTCGGCACGGCGATCGGCTGCCGCTTTGCCGGGACACGCGCCGCGACGTTGCTGCACGCCATGGTGCTGGCCGTGGGTGCGCTGGTGCTGCTGCTCATCGTGGCGGTCGGCTTCGCCCTGGCCGTGGGCTGGGCGACGGGGCTCGATTTCGATGCCCTGCTGCTGGCCTATGCGCCCGGCGGCCTGGCGGAGATGTCGCTGATCGCGCTTGCACAGGACATCGACCCGGCCTTCGTGGCGGCCCATCACACCCTGCGCATTGCGCTTGTCGTGCTGCTTGCACCCCTGCTGTTTCGCCTCGTCGCGCGCCTGAGCGGCGTCCCCGGCGCTTAACGGCTGCTTTACACTTTCGCGCTAGGGTCGCATCACTGGCACCGTGCAGGTGCCTTGTACTAATCTTGCACGCTCGTGCATGGAGGATGCCGTGGCCCTGGCTGTAGTGCGCTTCCTGGCTTCCCTACACCCCGCGCTGGCCCGCTTTGTCCGCGACACCCGGGCCGTCACCGCGATGGAATACGCCCTGATCGCGGCTTGTGTGTCGCTCGCCTTCATTTCCATCGCCATCCTGCTGGGCGACGATGTCGGCGCGATGTTCGAGGATCTGGGCGATTCCGTGCAGGATGTCTCCGGCGGCGACTGATCCACCGCTGGCGCGCCGCCGCCCTTGAAGGCCTCCCCGGGCCATGTCACAAGGGCGCGCTCCCGCCGCCTTGACGCCAGTTGCGCAAGGGCCATTGCCGTGTCGTTTGATCAGCTTCCCCACGCCCACCGCCTCGGTCACCTGCTTGACGAGCGCCCCTATCTGATCGCCGATGGCGCGACCGGAACCAATCTCTTTGCCCGCGGGCTGGAGACCGGGGACGCGCCGGAGCTTTGGAACACCGATCACCCGGACCGCATCCGCGACCATCACCGCTGCATGGTCGAGGCCGGCGCCGACATCATCCTCACCAACAGCTTCGGCGGCACGCGCCACCGCATGAAGCTGCACAAGAGCCAGCATCGCGTGCCTGAGCTGAACCGCAACGCCGCGGCGCTCGCGCGCGAGATCGCCGATGCCGCCGGACGCCCCGTGCTGGTCGCGGGCTCCATGGGCCCCACGGGCGAGATCATGCAGCCCGTGGGCGACCTGGAGCCTGCCGACGCGGTCGATGCCTTCCGCGAGCAGGCGCTGGCGCTGGCAGAGGGCGGCGCCGACATGCTCTGGATCGAGACCATGTCGTCGTCCGAGGAGGCAGAGGCCGCGATCGAGGGCGGCCAGGCGAGCGGCCTGCCGATCGTCTGCACCATGACCTTCGACACCAACGGGCGCACGATGATGGGGCTGACGCCCGAGGCCGCGGCCCACTTCTACGACGGCTGCCAGCCGCCGCTGGCCGCCTGCGGCGCCAACTGCGGCAACGGCCTGGGCGAGCTCATCGCGGCCGTCGCCGGCATCGCTGCCGCGGCGGGTCCGGAGCGCGTCTTGGTCGCCAAGGGCAACTGCGGCGTGCCCGAATATGTCGAGGGTCAGATCCGCTACACCGGCACGCCCGAACTGATGAAGACCTACGCCCGCCTGGCGCGCGACGCCGGCGCCCGCATCATCGGCGGCTGCTGCGGCTCCACGCCCGAGCACATCGCCGCCCTGGTCGAGGCCCTGGCCGACCACACCCCCGGCCCCTGTCCCGACCTCCCCGCGATCGAGGCGGCCTTGGGCCTCCAGCGCGTCGCCCCCAAACCCGGCGGCCCCCGCAAGCGCAACTCGCGGCGGGGATAGGGGCGGCGAGGGAGCCGTACTGCCCTCTCATCACTCTCCTCATGCCAGCGCAGGCTGGCATCCAGAAGCACCGACGATGCGGCTCCTCCACCCGCTCTGCGGATTCTTCACGCGGAGCCGCGGAATGCGCGGAGGGTTGGGGCCCTTCCCGTCGTGCCCGGCCCGCCGCGGCAGCGCGTCTGGATTCCTGCCCCCCGCCTTCGCGAGGGCAAGCTTCGCAGGCATGAGGAGAAGAGGTGAGGTCGCGCGATGCCTGCCTCCGCGCACTCCGCGTCTCCGCGCGCCCAACGCCCTGCACCCGTGACGCCCCGGTTCCGCCCGCGCCAGCCTGAGTCTGCTTGAAGCCCCAGCCCGCGCTGCCTATGGTGCGGCGCACAAATCCAGCACCGGAGCGCCCCATGGCCGCCGCCCACGACCGTCTTGCCGATCTCAAGGTCGGCTCCACCGAGTCCTACGCCCGCACGATCACCGATGCCGACATCGTGCTCTTCGCCGGCGTCTCGGGCGACGACAATCCCGTGCACCTCAACGAGGAGTTCGCGCAAGCCACCATGTTCAAGGGCCGCATCGCCCACGGCATGCTGGGTGCGAGCTACATCTCCACGGTGATCGGCACGCGCCTGCCGGGGCCGGGCACCATCTACATGGGCCAGTCGCTGAAGTTCCGCGCCCCGGTGCGCGTCGGCGACACGGTGACCGCGCGTGTCACCGTCACCGCGATCGACGAGGCCAAGCGCCGCCTGACCCTGGAGACCCTGTGCCTGGTCGGCGACAAGGTGGTGATCGAGGGCGAGGCCCAGGTCATGCTGCCCAAGCCCGACGCGGCCTGAGCCGCGCGCCGGACCGCCAGCGCACCATGCGCATCCTGCGCCATCCCGAGCGGGGCGTGGCCGCCGACCTGCGCGGCGGCGCCGTGGCGCTGGGCAATTTCGACGGCGTCCATCTGGGCCACCAGGGCATCATCGGCCATGCCGGGAAACTGGCCCGTGCGGCCGGCGGCCCCTGGGGCGTGGTCACCTTCGAGCCCCATCCGCGCAGCTTCTTCCAGGGCGACGCCGTGCCCTTCCGCCTCACGCCCTTCCGCCAGAAGGCCCGCCTGCTGGAGGGCCTTGGCCTCGACATGATGGTGAACCTCACCTTCGACCCCGCCATGGCCGGGTGCAGCGCGCAGGACTTCGTCGCCGATGTGCTGGTGAAGGGGCTGGGCGTCTCCCATGTCGTCACCGGGCCGGGTTTCGTCTTCGGCAAGGGACGGCGCGGCAACGCCTATGTGCTGAACCAGATGGCCGGGCCGGAGGGTTTTGCCTATCACGAGCTTCCCGCCATCGCCGTGGGCGCAAAGAAGGTCTCCTCCACGGAGATCCGCGTGTTGCTGCGCCGCGGCCTGGTGGACGAGGCCGGCGCCCTGCTCGGCCGCCCCTGGGAATACGAGGGCCGCGTCCAGGGCGGCGACCGGCGCGGCCGCACCATGGGCTTCCCCACCGCGAACCTCAGCCTCGACGGCCGCCTCCATCCCGGCGAGGGCATCTACGCCGTGCGTGCCGGCATCGTCGGTCCGCACAGCACGCAGTGGCACGACGCGGCCGCCTACATCGGCACCCGCCCCACCTTCAACGGCACCACCCAGGTGCTGGAAACCTTCCTCTTCGACTTCACCGGCGATCTCTACGGCCGCCACCTGCGCGTCGCCTTCGTCGAGCGCGTGAGGAAGGACATGACCTTCCACGGCATGGAAGCGCTGATCGAGCAGATGAACGCCGACTGCGCCCGCGCCCGCGTCGTGCTCGGCGGCCTGGTGGGGCGCAGCGAAGAGACCTGCGGCAACTGGGCGGCCTGAGCCTGGAGATACCTTCCCCTCTCCCCTTGAGGGAGAGAGCCTGCCCCGGACCCCGATCCGGGGGTTGGGGTGAGGGGTCTTACGCGCGGCAGCGCGGAAAAGAATCTCTGACCGATGCGGCGCCCTCAGCGCCCCCTCACCCAGCTCCGGCTAGGACGCTGCTTCGCACCGCCCAAGCCTGCGCAACCCTCTCCCTCGTCGGGGAGAGGGGAAGGTCTTTCCCGTCCCCGGCACCCCTCTGGCCTGCCGCATCGCCTGGCGGCTACACTGGGGCCTCGCGTTGCCGAAGAAGGAGAACGCCATGGCCCCCAGTCTGCGCACCATCGATGCCTCCGCCTCCGCCGAGGCCATCGCCGCCATCCTCACAGAGGACGGCGCCGTCATCGTGGAGAACGCGCTTTCGCCCGCGCAGCTCGCCGCGCTTAACGGCGAGCTCGACACCGCGCTGGAGGGTATCGCGCCGGGCCTGCGCCATCCCACCGAGGAGTTCTTCGTCGACTTCTACGGCAAGAAGACCATTCGCCTGGACGGCCTGCCCGCCCGCTCGCGCACCTTCTGGTCGATCATGGAGTCCTCCTTCATGACCCGCGTCGCCGACCACCTGCTGCTGGAGAACTGCGACGACTACCTGCTCAACACCGGCCAGCTCATCCAGATCGGCCCGGGCGAGAAGGCCCAGATGCTCCACCGCGACGAGGACGCCTGGCCCCACATCAAGGCGCCCCGCCCCCTGCTCCAGGTCGAGGCGATGTTCGCGCTCACCGACTTCACGAAAGAGAACGGCTGCACCCAGGTGGTGCCCGGCAGCCACCGCTGGGACCTGGAGCGCGAGGCCCGGCCCGAGGAGATCGGCCGCGCCGAGATGGCCGCCGGCTCCGCCCTGCTCTACCTCGGCAGCACGGTCCACGGCGGCGGCGCCAACATCACCGCCGACCAGTGGCGCCGCGGCATGTTCTTCGGCTTTGTCGTCGGCTGGCTGCGCACGGAGGAGAACACCTTCCTCACCGTCCCCCTCGAAACCGCCCGCCAGATGCCCCGCCGCGCCCAGGAACTGCTGGGCTACAAGGCCCACCGGGGCATCGGCGTGGTGGACGTGGGGAGCCCGATGGTGTTGTTGGGGTGAGGGGTCTAGGGGTGGATGATGGAGTGATGAAGGTTATGCTAGTATTTGAATGAGCTATTTGCGCACTATTAGTCTTTAGGAGCTACGAATTTCAGGAGAGCTTCATAGTCAGAAGAGTCGGCATTCCGAAGTGCGGAGATATAGGAATTTCTTCTTTCATTTTCCTTATTTAGATCTCCATCACCATCCCAGTTTATCGGTGAGTGATTGAGAACTCTCGACAGCAACTCATCTGCAGCGATACGCGCGTGACGGCCGTTCCCGTTTGGGAACAAATGTATCTGCACCAGTCGGTGGTGGAAGCGCGCTGCTATTTCGAGTGGAGTGTATGTGTTATTTTGAATCCAGTACTTAGTATCATCTAA
>CALGGB010000206.1 GCA_937880925.1 uncultured Rhodospirillaceae bacterium
CCCCGGCTTGATCGCCAGATACCAGGCGTGCAGGTGGCCCTGCTCCAGCAGGGTGGTTCGCACATGGTCCTCATCGCCCACCGAGACTCCGCCCGATGTCATCAGGACATGGTGATGGCGTGCCGCCGCGGCGATGGCGGCACGGGTGCGATCGCTTCGGTCGCCCAGGATGCCGAGATCGGTGACCTCCACCCCCAGGCCGCGCAACAGGCCCATCACGGCATAACGGTTGGCGTCATAGACCGCGCCGGGGCGCAGGGCCTGACCGGGTTCGACCACCTCGTCGCCGGTGGAAAAAACCGCGGCGCGCAGGGGCTGGCGGCAGGGCAGGGTGGCGCATCCCACGGAACCGGCAAGGCCGACGTCCTGGGGCCGCAGGCGGCGCCCGGCGGCAAGGATCGTGCTGTCGCGGGCAATGTCCTCGCCGGCGCGGCGACGGTTGGCGCCCTGGCGGATGCCCGCAGGCAGGATGACCGTGTCGCCCTCCAGCGCCACGTCCTCCTGCATGAAGATGGTGTCGGGTCCGGCCGGCATGGCCGCGCCGGTGAAGATGCGCAGGGCTTCGCCGCGGCGTGCCGCGCGCTCCAGCGGGTGGCCTGCGGTGATCCGTCCGGTGACCGGCAGGCGGGTCTCGCCGTCGACCGCAAGATCGTCGTGGAACACGGCAAAACCGTCGACCGCGGCATTGTCGTGGGGTGGCACGTTCATGGGCGCGACGATGTCGCGGCCCAGGATACGCCCGCAGGCAGCCGCCAGCGGTACATCCTCGATCGCGGTCAGCGGACGCCCGATCTCGGCGATCAGTGCCAGCGCCTGATCGACCGGCATGAGCTCGCCGCCATAGGCGAAACAATCGTCTTTAAGCTCAGGCATCGTCTCGGGCCCGCCGGCTCATGGCGCCGGCTCGTCGCGCATGCGCCGCACGCTGGCGACCAGATAGGTCCAGCCCGTGAACACGGTCAGAGCGGCGGCCAGCCAGAACAGCACCTGGCCGATGTCGAAGGTCGATATGCCTTCGGCCAGGACAGGCCCCCCGGCGCCGGGAATCAGGAAGGCCAGCGCCACCATCTGGGCGGTGGTCTTCCACTTGGCCACTTGGGTCACCGGCAGGACCACCGCGTGGCCGGCCAGGTGTTCGCGCAGGCCCGACACCAGCAGCTCGCGGAAAATGATCAGCATGGCAGGAATCGCCGGGGCATCGCCGGTGCCGACCAGCATCACGATCAGGGCCCCGACCAGCACCTTGTCGGCGATCGGGTCGAGCAGGCGGCCCAGCACCGTGGTCGCCTTCCAGCGCCGCGCCAGCCAGCCGTCCAGGAAGTCGGTGATGCAGGCCGCGACAAAGATGACAAGCGCGATCCAGCGCGCCTCCGGCACCGGCCAGAACAGCAGCGCCGCGATCGGCAGGATCGCGATCGTTCGCGCGATGGTCAGGGCGTTGGGCAGCCAGAGCATGCCGTGATCTCCAGGTCAGCGCCGTTATAGCACCGCATCGCGCCCGCCTCACCCGTTGGGGTGGAAATGGTCCCAGATTCGTTGCGCCACGGTGCGGTCGACGCCATCGACCTTTTCCAGGTCCGAGAGCGCGGCATCGGAGACGCCGCGGGCCGATCCGAAGTGGTGCAGCAGGGCCTTCTTGCGCTTGGCGCCGATACCGGCGATCTCGTCGAGCTGGCTGCGGCCGATCTGGTTGCCGCGCTTCTGGCGGTGGGCGCCGATGGCGAAACGATGGGCCTCGTCGCGGATGCGCTGCACGAAGTAGAGCATGGGGTCGCGCTCGGGCAGCAGGAAGGGGCTCTTGCCGGGGATGAAGAATCGCTCGCGCCCGGCGTCGCGGTCCGGCCCCTTGGCGACACCGATCACGGTGACGCCGGTGACGCCGAGCTCCTCGAAAACCTCGCAGGCGACCGAAAGCTGGCCCTGGCCGCCGTCGACGATCACCAGGTCGGGCCAGACGCCGCCGGTGCGTTCCGGATCCTCGCGTATCAGGCGGGAGAAGCGGCGGGTCAGCACCTCCTTCATCATGCCGTAGTCGTCGCCGCCGGTGGCCTCCTGGCTGCCTGCCGCGCCCTTGATCGTGAACTTGCGGTACTGCGACTTCATGAACCCCTCGGGACCGGCCACGATCATGCCGCCCACGGGCTGGCTGCCCTGGATGTGGCTGTTGTCGTAGACCTCGATGCGCTGGGGTGCGGCCTCCATGCCGATGCGGTCGGCCAGGCCCTCCAGCAGTTCGCGCTGGGTGGCACTTTCGGCCAGGCGCCGGGCGAGCGCGTCCTTGGCGTTGTGCAGGGCATGTGCCATCAGCACCCTGCGGTCGCCGCGCTGAGGCACGGATAACTCCACCTTGCGTCCGGCCCGCGTCGAGAGCGCCTCGGTCATCAGCTCCATGTTGTCGGGCAGGGCGGAAACCAGCAGCAGGCGCGGCACCTCCTTGTCCTCGTAGAACTGGGCGAGGAAAGCCGCGATCACCGCGCCCTCATCCTGGTCTTTCGTGTGCGTGGGGTAATAGGCGCGGTTGCCGTAGTTGCGCCCCTGGCGGATGAAGAAGACCTGAACGCAGGCCTGGCCGCCGGCCTGGTGCAGGGCCACGACATCGGCCTCCTCGATGCCTGAGACATTGATGCCCTGATGCGCCTGGATGTGGTTGAGCGCCCGGATGCGGTCGCGCAGCTGCGCGGCCTTCTCGAAGTCCAGCGCCTCGGAGGCCTCCTGCATGCCGTGGGCCAGGCGCTCCTGCACCTCGCGGGTGCGGCCCTTCAGGAAGGCGCGGGCGTCCTCGACAAGGTCGGCATAGCTCTCCTGGTCGACCAGGCCGACGCAGGGCGCGACGCAACGCTTGATCTGGTGCTGCAGGCAGGGGCGGCTGCGGTTGGCGATGACGTGGTCGGTGCAACTGCGCAGCGGGAAGGCGCGCTGCAGGGCGATCACCGTCTCGTTGACCGAACCGGCCGAGGCAAAGGGGCCGAAATACTCGCCGTCGCGACGGCGCGCGCCCCGGTGTTTCACGATCTGGGGCCAGTCGTGATCGTTTCTCAGCAGGATGTAGGGAAAGGACTTGTCGTCGCGCAGCACCACGTTGAAGCGGGGCTTCAGCTTCTTGATCAGGTTGGCTTCCAGCAGCAGCGCCTCGGCCTCGGTCGTCGTGGTAACGACCTCCATGCGCGCGGTGGTGGCGACCATGCGGTGCAGGCGCGGGTCCAAGCGTCCGGGCTGGGCGTAATTGCTCACCCGGTTCTTCAGGTTGCGCGCCTTGCCGACGTAGAGCACCTCGCCCTTTTCGGAGAGCATGCGATAGACGCCGGGGGTCGAGGGCATGGTCTTCAGCGCAAGCTGGATCGCCGCCGCGCCCCGCGCGCCGTCGGGGCTGGCGTCCTCGGTCGCCGGGCCTGCGTTCTCCGGGCTCGGCCGCTTGTCCCTGTCTGCTTTTGCCATGGCTTCAATGTAGCGCAGGAATCGGAATCGCAAAGGGCCCGGACGTCGCCGACCGGGCCCCTGCATCACGTTGCGGATGGATCAGCCCTTCGGCTGGGGCACTACGCGCAGGTAGGGCTTTACGGTTTTCCATCCGCCGGGGAACTTGGCCTTGGCTTCCTCGTCCTTGACCGCGGGTACGATGATGACGTCCTCGCCATTCTTCCAGTCGGCCGGGGTGGCGACCTGGAACTTCGCGGTCAACTGCATGGAATCGAGCAGGCGTAGAATTTCCTCGAAGTTGCGGCCCGATGCCATGGGATAGAGCAGCATCGCCTTGATCTTCTTGTCCGGGCCGATGATGTAGACCGTGCGCACGGTCAGGTTGTCGGCGGCGGTGCGGCCCGCTGCGGCATCGCCCGCGGCGGCCGGCAGCATGTTGTAGAGCTTGGCGACCTTGAGGTCGGTGTCGGCCAGCATCGGGAAGATCACCTTGTTGCCGGTGACGTCCTGGATGTCGGGCAGCCAGCCCTCGTGCTCCTTCAGCGAATCGACCGACAGGCCGATCACCTTGGTGTTGCGCTTGGTGAACTCCGGCATCAGGCCGGCCACGGTGCCGAGCTCGGTGGTGCAGACCGGGGTGAAGTCCTTTGGGTGCGAGAAGAGGATCGCCCAGGAATCGCCGATCCACTCGTGGAACTTGATGCGCCCCTGCGTCGAATCCTGCTCGAAGTCGGGCGCGGTGCTGTTGATGCTCAATGTGGTCATGGGACCCTCCCCTGGGTGCCTGTTGACGGGATGCGGCACGGTCCTCGCGTCGGACGGCGGCGGAATCGGCCGGTCGCGCGCGCCTTGCTGCAAGAGGTACGGTCGCAGGGGTCCGCTTTCAAGGCGCGTCCCGCTTCAGGACGCCCCCGGCTCCTCGTCGATGCCCGGCCGCAGCCAGGGCATCTGGCCCGGCCAGTGGGGCAGGGCGGGGTCATCGGCCATCTAGGGCAGTTTCTCGGCGGCAAAGATGACGTCGGTGGGCACCAGGTCCTGGGGCCGGTCGAGGCTGCCGGCGGTGAGCCACAGGGCGGCGGTGATTTCCTCGCGTTCGCCGTGATAGCGGAAGGAGATGTGGCAGCCGCAGTCGCCGCAGAAGCAGCGCTCGGCAAAGGGCGAGGAGCGCAGGCGCCGGGGCTCGCCGCGGGTGAAGGCGAAACCCTCGAAGGGAACCTCAACCCAGGTGGCGAAGCTGCCGCCGGTCAGCTTGCGGCACATGCCGCAGTGGCAGTGCGCCACGGTGCGGCTTTCGCCCCGCCGGGCGCGGTAGGCAAGGGCGCCGCAGAAACAGCCGCCGGTCAGTTCCTCGGCCATGTTGCTTCTCCAGAGCCCGAATCCGCGCGGCGCTCCCCGGGGGAAGCACCGCGCGGCGGGATAAGATCAGAAGAGGCCGGAGATCTTGCCCGAGGAGTCGACGTCGATCTTGTCGGCCGAAGGCACGCGCGGCAGGCCGGGCATGGTCATGATCTCGCCGGTGATGACGACGACGAACTCGGCGCCGGCCGAAAGGCGAACCTCGCGGACGGGGATGTCGAAGCCGGTCGGCGCGCCCTTGGCGGTGGCGTCGGTCGAGAAGCTGTACTGGGTCTTGGCCATGCAGATCGGGAACTTGCCTGCTTCCGTGGCGTCGAGTTCGGCAAGCTGCTTGGAGATCGCGGAAGGCACGGAGATGTCGTCGGCGCGGTAGATCTCGCGGGCGACGGTGCGAATCTTCTCCTCCAGCTTCATCTCGTCGGGGTAGAGAGGCTTGAAGTTTGCCTTGCCGCTCTCGACGATCTCGACCACGGCCTTGGCCACGCCCTCGGCACCGGCGCCGCCGTCGGCCCAGTGGTTGGCCTCGACGCACTTGACGCCCATGGCCTCGCACAGCTCGATCAGCTTCTTCATCTCGGCATCGGTGTCGGCGATGAAGCGATTGACCGAAACCACGGCGGGAACGCCGAACTTGGCGACGTTCTGGATATGGCGCTCCAGGTTGGCAAATCCGGCCTCGACCGCGGCGACGTTCTCGTTCTTGAGATCGTCCTTGGCGACGCCGCCGTGCATCTTCAACGCGCGCAGGGTGGCGACGATGACGACCGCGGAGGGAGCAAGACCCGCCTTGCGGCACTTGATGTCGAAGAACTTCTCGGCACCCAGGTCGGCGCCGAAGCCGGCCTCGGTGACGACATAGTCGGCAAGCTTCAGCGCGGTCGTGGTCGCCAGCACCGAATTGCAGCCGTGTGCGATGTTGGCGAATGGGCCGCCGTGCACGAAGGCCGGGTTGTTCTCCAGGGTCTGCACCAGGTTGGGCTGGATCGCGTCCTTGAGCAGGGCTGCCATGGCGCCCTGGCCGTTAAGGTCGCGCGCGCGCACCGGCTCCTTGTTGCGGGTGTAGCCGACCACGATGTTGCCCAGGCGGCGCTTGAGATCGTCGATGTCGCGGGCCAGGCAGAAGATCGCCATGACCTCGGAAGCCACCGTGATGTCGAAACCGTCCTGGCGGGGGAAGCCGTTGGCGACGCCGCCCAGCGAGTTCACGATGGCGCGCAGGGCGCGGTCGTTCATGTCGACAACGCGGCGCCAGGAAATCCGGCGCTCGTCGATGTCGAGGCTGTTGCCCCAGTACATGTGGTTGTCGGCGAGAGCCGCGAGCAGGTTGTTGGCAACGCCGATGGCGTGGAAATCGCCCGTGAAGTGGAGGTTGATGTCCTCCATGGGCACGATCTGGGCATAACCGCCACCGGCAGCACCGCCCTTGACGCCGAACGAGGGGCCGAGCGAAGGCTCGCGCAGGCAGATCAGGGTCTTCTTGCCGATGCGGTTCAACGCATCGCCAAGCCCCACCGTGGTCGTGGTCTTGCCTTCGCCGGCAGGGGTCGGCGAAATCGCGGTCACCAGCACCAGCTTGCCGTCGGGCTTGCTCTGCAGGCTGTTGATGTAGTCGAGGCGAATCTTGGCCTTGTCGTGGCCATAAGGCACCAGATGCTTGGCATCGATGCCAAGGCGGTCCTTGGCCAGGTCGACAATGGGCCGCAGTGTGGCGGCCTGGGCAATTTCGATATCGGACTTGGGCGTCGCCATGGGTGCTCCCCGTTGAAGAATGCTGGCTCTGGAGTTGAGGTTCGCCGGACTTTAGACCCCGTAAACAGGCTGTCACGCACGGAATCGACAAGCCGTGTCGCGCGCGGTGCCAATTGGTCGGATCGGCATTGATTGGTCCTGCATTGGTATGCCCGGATTCGGCTGCACGGGTCAAAAAGAAGGGGCGGCGTAACCGCCGCCCCTTCGGGCCTTCGCCTTGCGGCGAGGGTTCAGTGCTTCTCGACCATGGCGTCGTGGTTGCCGCGATGATCGAGCGCCTTGTCGAGACCGACCTCGCGATAGTGCCGCAAGGCCGCATCGTACTCGGCGTTTTCGGAGCGGATCTGCCAGCAGTGCCATGCCAGCCAGATCAGGACGGCGACCAGCACCAGGATCCATTCGATCCCCGGGAAGGGATAGATGGCACCCGTGTTGGCAAGGTCGCCCCAGCTTTCGACATTCGTGGACATCGGTTATTCCTCCTTGTCCTGCCGTCAGCCCTGGCCCTTGGCCAGCTGGCGGTCGATTTCTTCCATGGCGGTGTCCCGGTACGGGAAGTAGGGGAAGGCATCGCCATAGTCGTGGGTATCGAGGCCTGCGAGTTCGACCTCGCGCGGCACACGCAGCCAGCCCAGGCCGTTGAGGATCTTCGCAACGATCCAGCAGGGCAGGAAACCCAGGCCCCAGAACATCAGGACCGCACCCAGGAAGTTGCCGAGCGGGTTGATCGCTGCGACGCCATCGACATTGCCGAACCAGCCCAGTGAATCCGCCCCGGCGATGTTCGAGGGATAGCCCCAGAGCATGAAGCCGGCCACGACCGTACCGAAGAAGCCGGCATAGCCATGGACCGCAACAGCGCCCACGGCATCATCCAGCTTGAACCGGCGCTCCACCCAGTAGTGCAGCTTGTAGGCGACCCACACGCCGACCATGGCGATGATCATCGCTTCGACGGGATGGTAGAGGTCGTTGCCGGCAGAGGCCGTGATGACACCGGCCAGGCCACCCGAATAACTCCAGAACGCATCGCCCTTGGAGAGCACGTAGCCTGCGAGCAGGCCGCCCGAGAGCGACATCAGGAAGTTGAAGGTGATGGCCGAAAGCGAGGTCGGCGTCAGGTAGATGTTGGTCGCGGTGAAGAAGGGCTCGTTGCCGTTGGCCAGCACAAGCGGCCCGTTGAAGTCGATGATCGGAATGTTGCAGGCCGCGTAGAAACCCCAGAAGCCCGTGTAGATCAGGAACAGACCCACCGTGACGAACCAGGGATTGTTCTGGGGAATGTCGCGCGGCGTGCCGTCGGCCGCGAACTTGCCCAGACGCGGGCCAAGCACGCAGAGGACGCCGAGCGCCGAACCGCCCGCGATGCCATGCACGACCGAGGAGGCGTAGGCATCGTGGAAACCCCAGAGCTGCACCATCCAGCCGTTCCAGGACCAGCCCCAGGCGGCGTCGATGATCCAGGTGCATGACCCGACCAGGACAGCGATGATCACGAAGGCCTGCGTCTTCACACGTTCGATCACCGCGCCCGAAATGATCGAGGCGGTGGTCCAGGAGAAGAGCAGGAACGCCGCCCAGAAGACGCCGTTGATGCGCGCCCACCAGCCGTGATCTGCAGCGTTCAGACTTTCGGTCTGCACTGTGATCGCGCCACCCATATGGGTGCCCATCAGTTCCGACCAGGGCACGGCGTGCGGTGCGTCGATAAATCCGCCCATCAGCGGAAATGCCGGGAAGGCAAAATAAATCCACCAGCCAAAGAAGAAGAAGGTGATGGTGACCAGCGGGATCACCAGGGTGTTCTTCATCAGTGTGTGCTGGATGTTCTTGCGGCGCGATGCGCCGACTTCGTAAACACAGAACCCGACGTGGATCAGGAACATGAAGACGACCGTGACCCAGTAGTAGAATTCCGTGAAGATGACTACCAGGGAGTCCAACCCATCCGACATCTTCCTATCCTCCTTGTTGCAAGTCCGTCCCGAGAACCTCCCATCGTGCGGTATGTTGATCCCCCGCTTCGAATGCACCACGAGTCTAGGCCGAATCATCCATGCTGCAAGAATTGTTTCCAACCATGAGTCAACGTTGCATCACAGGAAACCCGGGGGCGCGGCCATGACCCGCCCCCTGAGCCCCGGGGGCGTCGCCCTGCGGGATCACTTCATGGGCTGGCAGTGCCGCATCCGCCAGCACGCCATGCGCATGGGCAAGGGACGGCCCAGCGAAGGCATGACGCCAACGGTCATCGCCGCCGACGGCGAGGAGCTGGGCGCGGTGGTGGTGCTGATCATCGAGCGCGATCCCGAGATGACCACGGCCCAGTTCCGCCACACGGTGCAGCGCACGATGGACCCGGCCGAGCGCTTCGAAAAGGCGATCGATTTCCTCTCCTCTGCCTATTTCCAGAAGGCGCGGGAATTCGAGCCGCGCCTCTTTGCCCTGTTCGGCCCGGCCTCGCCGGGCGCCGCGCGGCTGGCCGCCGACGGCCGCTGCGTCCTCTCCTTCCACCAGTTCAGCCAGAGCTACCGCCTGCCCGCGCGGGTGGTGCAACTGGAGGAGGACGACCCCTTCGCCCAGGGGCTGATCTGGCACAACGCCTGCTTCAACCCGGCCCAGCCCCCGGGCTGCGTGCCGCTGGCGTTCGAACCGCTGTGGGACGAGGGCGCGGCGGAACCGGCTGTAGGGCAGGGCGGTCAGTAGCCTCTACGAAAGCAAACGGCCCCGGCGCTGGCGCACCGGGGCCGTTCGTTTGAGGCCTGGGCCTCGCCGGATCAGAACTTCCGGTAGGCCTTGTTGAGGTCGCGCATCGGGTGACGCGACGACATCTGGAACTTGATCAGCAGCTCACGCGCGATCATGTCGCGATCCTGCTGGTTCTTGGGCAGCTTCATGGACTTCGGAATGCGAATCCAGCCGTTGGCGTTGCGATCGAACACCGCGGCATTGCCTTCCTCGTAACCCATGTGGACGTCCTCGAGCCAGTTGAGGTCGTCCCAGCCCATCAGCTCCATGTACTTCTGCAGGAACGGGGTGATCCGCTTGTAGTCGGGCACCAGGTTCACGTCGTAGCGGTAGCCGATGTGCTGGCCGATTTCCTTCTCGCGCTTGGAGTCGAGACCCGAGCTCTTGAGGAAGTAATCGACGTCGCCGATCTTGACCTTGGTCTGCTTGGGCGCAGGCTTGCGGGCAGCCGACTTCTTGGCGGCGGCCTTCAGCGAAGCGGCCTTCTTCGGGGCCGTCTTCTTCGGCGCGGCCTTGGGGGCCGGAGCCTTCTTCGCCGGGGCCTTCTTCACGGCCGCATTCTTGGGGGCGGGCGCCTTTTTCGCCGCGACCTTCTTGGCCGGGGCTTTTTTGGCGGCTGCCTTCTTCGGGGCGGCCTTCTTGGGAGCGGGCTTCTTTGCCATCTCTAGGTTCTCCCGATCACAGGTGGTGGTAGTCGGCGACGCCGACGGTGTGGTTGGTGCCCGCGAGCGGAACACCGGCCATGGCGGAAGCCTCCATGGTCAGCGCCGCGAGATCCTCGGGCTCCAGGCTGTGCACGTTGGTCTTGCCGCAGGCACGCGCCATCATCTGAGCCTCGATGGTCAGCGTGTGCAGGAAGTTGTAGACGCGCTCGGCAGCCTCGTCGGGGTTCAGACGCTTGCGCAGCTCGGGATCCTGCGTCGCAACGCCGACCGGGCAGCGGCCCGTGTGGCAGTGGTAGCAGTAGCCCGCGGGGACGCCCATGGTGCCTTCGTAGTCGGCCTCGGGGATGTCCTTGTTGCAGTTCAGCGCCATCATCGCCGAGGTGCCGATGGCGATGGCATCGGCACCCAGGGCGAGCGCCTTGGCGACATCGCCGCCGTTGCGCACGCCGCCGGCATAGACCAGCGAGATCTCGCCGCGCTTGCCCAGGTCGTCGATCGCGCGACGCGCCTGGCGGATGGCCGCGATGCCGGGAATGCCCGTCTCCTCGGTGGCGAGGTGGGGGCCGGCGCCGGTGGAGCCTTCCATGCCGTCGATGTAGATCGAGTCCGGTCCGCACTTCACGGCCATGCGCACGTCGTCATAGACGCGGGCGGCGCCGAGCTTGAGCTGGATCGGGATCTGGTAGTCCGTGGCTTCGCGGATTTCCTGAATCTTGAGCGCCAGATCGTCCGGGCCCAGCCAGTCAGGATGGCGGGCCGGCGAACGCTGATCGATGCCCGCGGGCAGCGAACGCATCTCGGCGACCTGATCGGTCACCTTCTGGCCCATCAGATGGCCGCCCAGACCGACCTTGCAGCCCTGGCCGATGAAGAACTCGCAGGCATCGGCAAGCTGCAGGTGGTGCGGGTTGAAGCCGTAGCGGCTCTGGATGCACTGGTAGAACCACTTCTCCGAGTAGCGCCGCTCGTCAGGGATCATGCCGCCTTCGCCCGAGCACGTCGCCGTGCCGGCCATGGTGGCGCCGCGCGCGAGAGCCGTCTTGGCCTCGTAGCTCAGCGCGCCGAAGCTCATGCCGGTGATGTAGACCGGGATGTCGAGCTCAAGCGGACGCTTGGCCTTGGGACCGATGATGGTCTTGGTCTCGCACTTCTCGCGGTAACCCTCGATCACGAAACGGGTCAGCGTACCCGGCATGAACGTGAGGTCGTCCCAGGTCGGGATCTTCTTGAACAGGGCCATGCCGCGCATGCGGTAGCGGCCCAGTTCCGCCTTGATGTGAATGTCATCGACCACGCGGGGCGGGAACATGAAGTTCTGGCCCAGAACATTCTTGTTCCGGCCGTCGCCCTTCGAGCGTTCGATGACGTCTTCCTTCTTGGTCGCCATAGTTTTCTAACTCCTGTCTCGAACGCCGCTAGAGGATGAGCTTCTTTTCCGACGGCTCCAGATTGTCGTAGTTCCAGAGCTGCTTGCCGGCGACGATCTTGGTCATGTTCTCGACGCCGTTGGGCGCCTTCAGACCGTATTGCGTCAGCTTGCGCGTCAGCCAGGCACGGTCGAGCTCGGTCATCTCCGCGGGGACCGCGTCGACGCCCAGGCTCTCGATCTTGCCGCCGACATAGATCGTGCCGTCGTACATGGAATCGCCGAGGTTCTTGCCGGCATCGCCCAGGATCACCATGCGGCCGCGCTGCATCATGAAGCCCGAGAACGCGCCGGTGCGGCCGCCGACCAGGATGGTGCCGCCCTTCTGGTCGATACCCGTGCGGGAGCCGACATCGCCCATGCAGACGAGGTCGCCGCCGCGCAGGGCCGCGCCGAAGGTGGAGCCGGCGTTCTTCTCGATGACCACCGTGCCCGACATCATGTTCTCGGCGCAGGACCAGCCGACACGGCCGGTGACCCGCACGTTCGGGCCGTCGATCAGGCCGATGCCGAAGTAGCCGAGGCTGCCCTCGAAGGTGAGGTTGAGCCGCTGCAGGATGCCCACGCCCAGCGAATGCTTGGCGAGCGGATTCTTGACGACGATCGAGCCGTAGCCCTGGCTCATCAGTTCGCGCAGCTTCAGGTTGATGGCGTTGTTGTCCATCTTGGCCGCGTCGAACTCGATGCGCTTGTTGAAATCGACGTCATAGGCTTCCGGATAGAGGAAGTTCTCCTCCTCCGTGAAGTCGAAGAAGCGCTGCTGCGTGCGGCCAGTGAGCTGCTCTGTGTGCAGCCCCTGCTCGTGCGAGCTGCGTTTGGTCAGCTTCGCCATACCCGAACCTCCGAATCGTAGGGATCAAACGTGTCGATTTCCTGCGGCATGATCTGGCGGATGGCGACTTCCTCGGAAGCCATCGCGACCAGGTCGTCGCTCTCGAACAGCACCATGGGCTTGGCCGCCATGCAGTCCTTGGCCATGCCCAGGCTGTCGCTGGTCGCCACCAGGTAGGTGAAGACGCCGTCGATCTCATCGATCGACTGACGCATGGCGTCCTCCAGATCAATGCCGTTGTCGAGCTTGTCGGCGAGGTAGACCGCCAGCAGCTCGCTGTCGCAGTTCGACATGAAGCGGAAGCCCTTGCGCTCCATCTGGCGGCGCATGATCCAGTAGTTGGTGAGCTGCCCGTTATGGACGACCGAGATGTCGTGGTACGGATAGGCCCAGTAGGGATGGGCCGAGCGGATGTCGACGTCGGACTCGGTCGCCATGCGGGTGTGGCCGATGGCGTGCGTGCCCTTGAAGCCCTTGAGCTTGTACTGGTCCGAGACGACGGTGGCGTCGCCCAGGTCCTTGATCAGCTCCAGGCCCGTGCCCATCGAGAGAATCTCGGTGGATTCCACATCCTCGACGAAATCGGCGAGCTGCTTCATGTCGCCGTCGAACTTGATGCGGTAGCGGAAGGCGTACTCGGTTGCGTCCTTGGCCTCCAGGATCTTGACGCCCAGGCCGGCCAGACGGCTGTCGACCTCGGCACGGCGCTCGCGCACCGTCTCGTGGATCTTGAAGCCCTTGGCCAGGTCCTCCTGTTCGGCGACCTTGAAGCGCATCACGTACTCGTTCTTGTTGGGCACGCCGTAAACGGCGAACCCGGTCGAATCGGGACCGCGATGCTTGAGCGACTGGAGCATCGCGGTCATTTCGGACCCGATGTCTGCCGCTCCCTTTCGATGAATGATTCCGGCGATGCCACACATGGCTTGAGGTTCTCCTCGTTCTAGAGACAACAACGGCGGCAGCCCGCTGAAGGGCTGCCGCCGCCGGTAACGATGCCTATCAGGGCAGGCAGTCCCAGTAGCGCTCGATGTCCCAGTCGGTGACGGTGGCCATGAAGCGCTCCCACTCGTCGGTCTTGTAGTGCTTGAAGACACGGTACATGTCGCCCGGCATGGCCTGCTTGATGACGTCGTCACGATCCAGACGCGCCAGTGCATCGCCCAGGGACATGGGCAGCTTCTTGACCTGTTTGCCGGCCTCCATCGCCTCGTAGATGTTCCGCTCCTCGGGCTCGCCCGGGTCGAGGTTCTTGGAGATGCCGTGGTCGAACGCCTGGATGATGGCGTCGGCCATGATGTAGGGGTTCACCATCGAGTCGACGGCGCGGTACTCGAAGCGGCCCGGCGCCGAGACGCGCATGCCGGTGGTGCGGTTCTGATAGCCCCAGTCGGCAAAGACCGGCGCCCAGAAGCCCGTGTCCCACAGGCGGCGGTAGGAGTTGACCGTCGAGCAGCCGATCGCGGTGAGCGCATCGAGATGCGCCATGATGCCGCCGATCGCCTGCAGGCCGACCTTGCCCGGCTTGCGCGGATCCTTGCTGTCGGGAAGAAAGAGGTTCTTGCCGCCCTTCCGGTACATGAAGTTCTGCGGCATGCCGGCGGGCGTCTCCTGGCCCAGCGGATTGAACTCGTCCTTGCCGCCGGTCCAAAGCGAGACATTGTGATGGCAGCCCGAGGCCGAGACGCCCATGAACGGCTTGGTCATGAAGCAGGCGATCAGGTTGTTCTCGCGTGCGACCTGGGCGCAGATCTGGCGGTAGGTCGTCAGGCGGTCGGCGGTGCGCAGGGCGTCGTCGAACTGGAAGTTCAGCTCAAGCTGGCCCGGCGCGTCCTCGTGGTCGCCCTGGATCATGTCCAGGCCCATGGCGCGGCCATACTCGATGACCTTCATGAAGACCGGACGCAGGCTTTCGAACTGATCGATGTGATAGCAGTTGGGCTTGGAGAAACCGCCGGCCGGCAGGCCGTCCTCGCCCTTCTTCAGCCACATCATCTCCGGCTCGGTGCCGTGACGCATGTGCAGGCCCTTGTGCTTCTTGGAGAAGCCTTCATGGGCGCGGCGCAGGTTGCCGCGGCAGTCGCCGGTGAAGAAGTTGCCGGGATCCTTGCGCTCCTCGCGATTGCGGAAGCAGGTGCAGAAGACGCGCGCGACGCGCTTGTCCCAGGGCAGCTGGACGAAGGTCTCGGGGTCGGGGATGCCGACCAGCTCGGAGGCCTCCGGGCCGAAGCCGATGTATTTGCCGTAGCGGTCCGTATAGAGGTTGGAGACCGAGCCGTAGACGAGCTGGAAGCCGCGCTCGGCGATGCTCTCCCAGTGATCGGCCGGAACGCCCTTGCCGATGATGCGTCCGGTGACGGAAATGAACTGGTAGTAGATGTAGTCGATCTTCAGTTCATTGATCTTCTTGCGCACATCCTTGACGAGCTGCGCGCGGCCCTTTGCTTCGACGTAGGCTTCGATGTCCATGGCCATGGATCTTTGTCCCCCTTGGCTCTTTCCCTAGTGGTTGTGGCCCCCCGCGCGGCGAGCGTGCCGCGCCGGACCCTGGATCGAGATTGGTCCCCCGTCGCTTGTCGAGTCAACGCGCGCCGGCCGTCAGCTCCACGGAAACGGGCTGTGCGACACCGGATGCAGGCGGCCATCCTCGTAACGCTTGAAATCGAAGGGCGCGAGCAGGCTGCTCTTTTCGCCGACGATCTCCCCGGCGACGAGCTTGCCGACGCCGATCATCTTGTAGCCGTGGTTCGAGTCGGCCAGGACGTGGACGTTCTCGCAGAAGACGTCGAACACGGGGAAGCTGTCGGGCGTGAAGCAGCCCAGGCCGCCCGAAGGCTCCTTCTTCCACTTGCCGATCTGGCCGGAGAAACGCTCCTGGCAGAAGGCGAGCGCCGAGCACCACATGTGGGCGAAATCGTCACCGACGATGAAGTCGGGCGAATCGGCGCCGTAGGGGTCGAGCTGAACCTCGTCGACCGGGGTCTTCACGACATAGGGCATCGCACCGCCCTGGATGCCGGCGAAATTGAAGTCGGGCTTGTAGTAGATGCCCCAGAGTTCCTCGGTGATCAGCGAGCCGTCGACGTCGCTGTAGAGCGGGGCGTCGGTGTCGACGTGGATGACCGGAGGCATCTTGCCGTCGTTGGTGCGCTGCATTTCGGGATCGACGCCCAGGGTGCCTTCCTCCAGGCACCAGTAGCGCCACATGTCGATGCCCTCGTGGACCTCGCCGTCGCGGCCCTTGATCGAGACCTGCTTGGGCAGTTCCAGCATGTTCCAGATCTGGCTGACCCAGGGGCCGACCGCGACCACGACGTAATCGGTCTCGATGTCGCCCTTGTCGGTCTTGACCTTGGAGACCGCGCCGCCGGACTTGTCGAAGCCGGTGACCTTGACCCCGGTCATGATGCGCACGCCCTCGCCCTCGGCCTTGGTCGCAAGGCCGTAGATCGAGGCGGTGTTGTTGGCGTAGCCGCCCTTCTTTTCGTGCAGGACGGAGGTGATGCCCTGGGCGCGCCAGTCGCTGAACATGCCCTTCATGTAGGTCATGCAGTCCTCGGCGCCTTCCACGAAGGTCGAGGGATAGCCGATCTCCTGCTGCTGCTGGTAGATCGAGGCGACGTCCTCGTGCATGCCTTCGGGGCTGATCTGCATGTAGCCCACGGGATGATAGCTGTAGGCCTTGGGATCGCTCTCCCAGACCTCGACGCTCTGGGCCATCAGGCGGCGCATGGCCGGCTGGTAGTAGTTGTTGCGCACCACGCCGCAGGCGATGCCGCTGGCGCCGGCCGCGATGCCGGTCTTGTCGACGACCAGGATGTCGGCGCCCGAACCCTTGCCGCGAGCCTTCAGCTCCAGCGCAAGGTGGTAAGCCGTCGAGAGGCCGTGGATGCCGGCGCCGATGATCACGTACTTGGAATGGGTGGGGAAGGCCATGGTCTCTCGTGTTCCTCCAGAAGCCGGATGCGAGTCGCGGCTGATCGACAAATTGGTTTGGCGCAACCTGTGGCCCCTAAGCCAAGCTGTGCTTGACGCCGGGACCATTTGGCTCAACCATGTGCTGAGCCAATTGTGGCCCAATCGAACCAATTGCGGGTAGTGAAATCCCGCCTGAAAGTTATGTCAAGCGAAAGCGCGGCGGGCAGATCGGCAGGCGGGAACGGCGGCGTGGAAGCGCTGCGCAATCTGCCGTTGCCCGGCGCCCGCAGCGCCTCGGCGATTGCCGCGCAACTGCGCCAGGCGATTCACGACGGTGTCTATGTCAATGGCGAGCGCCTGCCGGCCGAGCGCCAGCTCGCCACGGCGCTGTCGAGCTCGCGGACCACGGTGCGCGAGGCGCTGCGCATCCTGGAGAACGCCAAGCTGGTCAGCCGCCGGGTCGGTTCGGGCACCTTCGTCACCTTCCGCCCCGAGGAGGCCGAGGAGGACGTTGCCGAGATCACCAGCCCGCTGGAGCTGGTCGAGGTCCGCCTGGCGGTGGAGCCGCACATGGTCCGCCTGGCG
>CALGGB010000207.1 GCA_937880925.1 uncultured Rhodospirillaceae bacterium
CGGCTTCCACCTTGCCCCGGTCCCAGCCGGCTTCGCGGTAGATGCGCCCGAATTCGCCGCCCAGCACCAGTACCGCCCCCAGGCCGCCGCCCGCCATGCCGGGGTGATAGACCCCGTTGAGGCACTGCCCGATCGACCGGCTCAGGCCCTCAGGCTCGCGCGCCTTTTCGGTGTTGTTGATGCTGGTGCCGCAGAAGCCGAACACCGTGACCGCGGAAGCCCCCGCGGGAACGCCGCGCGCCTGCGCCAGCGGCGTCCAGCCGGGATCGCTCTCGTCCTCGGCAAAACACAGACCGAACTTGCCGGGATGGCCCATGGTCGAGCGGTCCATCCCGCCGGGCACGGCGCCGCCGATGTTGATGACGATAAGCTGGAGCGTGCGCGCGATCGTGGCGTTGGCGCGAAAGCCGTGGCCCAGCGCGTTGAAACCGCTGTTGACGCCGATGCGCCGGGCGATGGGGCCGTTGACGATGATGCAGATGCCCGCACCCATCGTGGTCGACATCAGGCCCTGGAGGGCGAAGTCGGGGTCGAGCGCGGCATCCAGGGCGGCCAGCACCACGGGGAAGTAATCGGGCCGGCAGCCGGCCATCACCGCGTTGATCGCGGCCTTCTCGACCGTGCAAACCTCGCCCGAGGGCGGAATCATGCCGACGATCTCATCGGGTTTGCGCGTCGTTCCCTCCAGCATGCGCAGGACGCGGGCTGGGGACGGCGGGACCACGGGCAGGCCGTCGGTCCAGCCGCGATCGAACATCTGCTCGAAGGCATCCTCGGGAAAGGCGACGGCGACCTCGCGTGCGACAAGGCCGGTCTGGCCGTAGCGCACCTGAAGTTCCTCGGCCATGCCGGGCGCTACCGCCAGCGAACCGCAACCGGGCCGTTCGCGGGGCAGGCTTTCGCCAAGCGCGTTGAGGCCGGTCACGGCCTGCCACTCCTCGCGGTGCCAGCCCACGGCGCGGGCCGTCTCTCGCCCGCCCTGACGGCGCACCAGCGTCGGCACGATTTCCGCCTTGAGGCGCCAGGAGACTTCCAGTTCCCGGTCGTCGGCGACATCAAGGCCCGGGGGAAAGGCCGGATTGTCCTGAGAAAAGATGGCGGTCAGCAGGCCCCGTTGTGCCAGATCAGCCGCGATCGGCGCGATCATGCGGCAGGTCTCGCAATCCTCCTTCACGATCAGGATCAGGCCATCGTCGGGCAACGGCATCGGTTGAGCCTCTCCAGAGCGGTCTTGGACGGCGATAGTGGGCCATCTGGCGTGATCCCGCCAGCCGGCGTGCAGTCAGGTCGCCTGCGGGTGTGTGAGCATGCGGCGCAACGCGCCCAGACGCAGCAGCAGTTGCGTCATGGCCAGGCGGTCGTCGGGCTGGTGAAGGTTGTCGCGTGCGGGAGCACCGCCCAGGGTGCGGGCCCAGCCGAAGTCGAGCAGGACCGGGCGCTGGTCGCGCACCATGATGTTGGGCTCCCAGATGTCGCTGTGGGCAACCCCGGCCTCCTGGAGACGATCGAGGATACGGATGAGGTCGCCACAGAAACGCTTGAAGGTGCCCGCGGCAATCAGTTCCGCGACAATCGCGGGGGCGTGGAGCGCCAGATTACGTCCCTCGATCCATTCGGCGACCAGAAGGTAGGCGTCGGGGCGTAGCATGGCTTGCGCCACCGGCACCGGGAAGTAGCCCCCACCCAGGCGATTGAGCCAGCCGAACTCGCGCGGCAGGTGCAGCGCGCGCACGGGATCGTCGAGATTTACCCATTTGCAGGCATAGATGATGTCATCGGCCCGCTCGGTCCGGTTCTCCGCCATGGCCATCGGCACGATGCGCCAGACCCGCGAGCCCAGGCCCGCGCCATGGGCAGCCAGGGAGGAAAGCCGTGCCGCGATGACTTCGAGATCGATTGTTGCACCTGTGCTGCTGCCTTCGTGCCGGAACACCACCGTGCGGGCGGCCCGGGGAGGCGTGAAGGATGCTGCCGTATCGGGCATGGGGCTACCGGCGAAAATGGGTGTGGGCGTCACGCTGCTCGCCTATCTTAGGGGGCACCATCAACAGGGAGGAATGCCCATGACAATCCAGAGAATGCAGGTCGGCGCGCTCTACAGCGGCGTCGTCGTTCACGGCGACACCGTCTATCTGGCCGGCAAGGTCGCCAGCGACAAGAATGCCGATATCAAGACGCAGACCCAGCAGGTCCTCGATCAGATCGACGAGGCCCTGGCTGCGGCCGGATCGAACAAGTCGAAGCTGCTGACGGTGACCATCTGGCTGAAGGACATGGCCCAGTGGCCCGCCATGAACGAGGTCTATACCGCCTGGGTCGATCAGGACAACAAGCCCTGTCGCGCCGCGGTCGAGGCGGCCCTTGCCGCACCGGAATATCTCGTCGAAATGATGTGCGTAGCCGCCAAGTAGCAACCTGTCGAAGGGCGCCCGGCCACAATCAGGTGCGGGCGCCCGAGACATGCGCCTTGATTTGCGATTCCAGCAGCAGCAGGTCGTAGAGAGCCCCCAGCCGTTTCAGCAACTGGTTCAGCGCCATGGTGTCGTCGGGCTGGTGCAGGGTAGCTGTCAGCGGTGGTTCTCCAAGCGCGTGCGCCCAGCCGAAATCAATCAGAACGGGTCGCCGATCACGCACGATAATGTTGGGCTCCCAGATGTCGCTGTGTTCGATCCCGGCTGCCATGAGCAGCCGGTGGATTTCCAGCAGGTCGTTGCAGAAGGCTTCGTAGCCGCCCTCTTCGACGAATTCCGTCAGGATTGTCAGGCTGTGGCGCGCAAGATTGCGCCCGTCGATCCATTCGCTGATCAGGACGTAGTCACCGTTTCCCATGATTCCCTGGCCGATTGCCCTGGGAAACAGGGGCGAGGACAGGCGGCTGAGATAACCAAACTCGTGGGGCGGGCATCGTCGGCCCGTCGCCGGGTTGGGATGGCAGCGCTTCAGTGCGAAACCTGCCTGATCGTCGCCGTTGACGACTCCGCGCCGTGCGGGAAGAAAACGCCAGACCGTGGAGTTGGAACCCCGCGCGGTTGGGACCATGGCGGCGGTGCGTTCGACGATCATGGCGAGCTTCATGGTGAGCGCCGCCGGCGTTCCTTCGTAGAACGTCACATCGACGTTCTCGGCGGAATGGGCGGGGGGCAGGGCATCGGCGCGCATCTGCGCATACTCTCTGGTGATGTCGTACCAAGATGGCGAAACGTCGCCTCGAAGCTTGCGCGTTTCGGGTATGCAATCAAGCCGCGATGGGCCCGCTAAGTTGGGGCAGGGATCAGCCCCGGTGGGCGATTTCGTTACGGTATTCGCCCACCTCGTGGACATACCATTCGGCATTGCCCCGGATGCCGGCGATTTCCTCGGGCGTCAGGTCGCGCAGCTTGCGCGCGGGAACGCCGGCCCAGAGCTCCCCGGATCGCACCGTCTTGCCCGGCGACACCAGCGCACCGGCCGCGACCTGGCCATGGCGCTCGACCGTGGCGCCGTCGAGCACGATGGCGCCCGAGCCGATCAGGCATTCGTCTTCCAGGGTGCAGGCATGGAGATGCACGCAGTGGCCGATCGTCACCCAGTCGCCGATCCGTGTAGGAAAGGTATCGCTGACGTGGATGACGCTGCCGTCCTGGACATTGCTGCCGGTGCCGATGCGGATCGGTCCGTCGTCGCCGCGCACAACGGCGCCGAACCAGACGCTGCTCTCGGGTCCAAGGCAGACATCGCCGACCACGGTGGCGTTCGGCAGCACCAGGGCACGTGGGTCGACCGTCGGCCAGACCCCCTTGTAGGGCATGACAATGGCCCCGGGCAGGGCGGGGCGCGTGGTGCTGGTCATGGCTGGAATTCCTGGCTGGTCGGGCGAGGATGCATGCTAACGCCCGCCGCCCGGCCGGGCCAAGGCCAGAGCCCTAGTTGTTGGCCGCTTTCCAGGTCTCGATCGCGGCGGCCAGTTCGTCTTCCTGCTCGCAGCCCAGCCAGCAGATCTCGTCGAGCATATCCAGATGCTTCTGCGCGCCCGCCAGATCGCCGATCTGGAGATAGGCCTCGCCGATGTATTCGTGGGCGTCCTTGTGCTCGGGGTCGATCGCCAGGGCGGTCTGGTAGTTGGCAAAGGCGCTCTCGATGTCGCCGGACATGCGGTAGCTGTAGGCCAGCATGTTCCAGGCATCGGCGTCGTTGGGCGAGTCCTTGGTCGCCTGGGTAAACTGGTCGATGGCTTCGCTCCAGTTCTGGGCCGCCACCGCCTTCTTGCCGTCTGCAAAGGCACCACTCTCGTCGGCGGTGTTGTCGGAGGAGCCCGCGGCAAAGGCTGCCGGGCCGCCAAGGGCAAGAAGCGCCACGACGGCGGCGGTGGACAGGGCACGAAGTGCGGACATGATGGTCACTCCCATGGAGGCTTGGCCGTTGGATTGGGCAGGCATTCTATACCCGCTTGAAACAATCCCGCATGCAGCCGCCGTCACAAAGCGGTGAGTATCCCGCTGGCCGGCCATTTGGCCTGCGTAGTCATCTGATGCAGGATCGCGCCCCGTGACCGATCATACCGAACTGCAGCCACCCGCACCGGTCCCCCGTCACCGGTCCCGGCGCCGTTGGGCCCTGCCGCAAGACGAGCGCGGACGGCTGCTTGTGGCGGCACTCGCGCTCATTGCCTGCGGCATGCTGTGGTCCTCGAACACAGTGCTGGTACGCGGTTTGCGGGCCGACGTGCCGCCCATCGCCTTTGCCGCGGCGCGCTGGGCTATTGCCGCGATCGTCCTGCTGCCCTTCGCCTGGCGGCCCCTGTTGCGGGACATGCCCCTGGTGCGCGCCCATTGGCGGGGCCTGATGGCCGCGGGCGTCGTGGGCATTGCGCTTTTCACCGTGGTGCTCTTCGTGGGGGTGCAGAACACTGTAGCGCTGAACTCCGGGCTGTTGAGTGCGACACAGTCTCTGTGGGTCGGGCTGGTCGCCTGGGCGGTGCTGGGCGACCGCCTCAACCGCTGGCAATGGGTGGGTTTTCTGGTGGCGGCCTGCGGTGTCGCCGTGATCGTCACCCAGGGGCACGTCACCGAACTCGAGCGGGTCGATTTCCGCATCGGCGATCCGATCTATGTCGCCAGTCTGGTCATCTGGGGCTTTTACTCGGTGATTCTGCAGAAGCTGCCGCGCAGCTTCGACATCCGCACGATCCTGCTGGTGACTGCCGTGATCGGCGCCATGGCGTTGATGCCCTTCTGGCTGGGCGAGGCCTGGCTGCTGCGCGGCACCGCGTGGAGCTGGGAGGTCGTCGCGGCACTGCTCTACGGCGCGGTGTTTTCAGGTATCGGCGCGTTCGGCCTGTGGAACCTGGGTGTGGTGCTGATCGGGGCGAGTGCTGCAAGCTTCTTCATGTACCTGATCCCCATCTACACGGGCTTCTTTGCCGTTTTGCTGCTCGATGAAACTCTCCATCTTTTCCATCTGGCCGGCGCGGTGCTCATCCTGGCCGGCGTCATCGCGGCCAGCCGCGGCGCGCGGGCGAGAAAGCCTTCTGCCGATTGACTTGTTTCGCCGCCATTCCCATAGTGGGGCTGATGGTTCCTCGCATGGGCTGGACTGGAGAGCCCGGGGATTGAAAGGGAACAGGGAAGGGATCGACCCCATAGGGGATTCCGAGCTCTGGCTGCCCCCGCAACTGTGAGCGGTGAGTCGGGCGTTCAAGGACGCCACTGGGAAATCCGGGAAGGCCGGACGCCCCGACGTTGACCCGCAAGCCAGGAGACCTGCCATCGCCCACCGGTGCGCCCGGATATCCGGACGCGCCATCGTCTTAACGGTTGACCATCACGGAGGGTGATATGTCCGACCAGGTCCTGAAGTCCCAGATTGCTGTCCAGTCGCTTGCCGAGCGCGTTCTTCCCGTCACGGTTCTGGCGCTGCTTGGTGTATTCCTCGTGCTGGGTGTCGGTTTTGCCGGCGCCAGCGAGATCCACAACGCGGCCCACGACTCGCGCCACGCCTTCTCGTTCCCCTGCCACTAGGGGAATAACCCATGATAGGCCGGCTTCTGGCCGCGGCACTTGTGTCGGGGCTGCTGACGGGCGTCCTGATTTCCGCGATCCAGCATTTCACGACGACCCCGATTATCCTCCACGCGGAGGAATACGAAAACGGGGGCGGCCACGATCACGCCGCCCTGATGTGGACCGACGAGGTCTCCGGCGGCCAGTTCTACCTTGCCCACAGTACCGAGGAGCATGAGGGCGAGGAGGGCGGCTGGGCGCCGGCCGGCGGTCTGGAGCGCACGCTCGCCACGACGGGCGCCAACCTGATCGCGGGGGTCGGCTTTGCCGCCCTGCTTGTGGCCGGCTTCCACCTTGCCGGGCGCCGCATCGACGGCCGCACGGGCCTGGCCTGGGGCGTGGCGGGTTTTGTCGTGTTCCAGCTTGCCCCCGCCCTGGGCCTGCCGCCCGAGGTGCCGGGCGCGATGGCCGCCGACCTTGCCGGGCGCCAGATGTGGTGGTGGTTCGCCGTAGCCTCGACCGGTGTGGGCGTGTGGCTGCTGCTCATGGTGCGCTCGCTGCCGCTCCATGTGCTGGGCGTGCTGCTGATTGCCCTGCCGCATCTGGTCGGCGCACCCCAGCCCGACGCGATCGGCGGCGCCGTGCCACCGGAACTGGCCGGGCACTTCGCTGCGGCGGCGCTCGTCACGGCTTTCATCTTCTGGGCGCTTCTGGGCTGGCTTGCCGGGAGCTGCTATCAGAAGATGGTCGAGAAGCCGCAGACGGCGGCAGCCTGAACGGAGCCCCGTTATCGGCATCAGCCACGATCACCACCACGATCATGACCACGACCGCCATGGCCACGCTCATCACGGGCACAGCCATGGCGGGCATGGCCACAGCCATGCGCCCAAGACCACGGCCGACAGCGAACGGCGGGTACTTTTTGTCCTCGTCCTGACCCTGGTCTTCATGGCCGTCGAGGTGGTTGGTGGTGTCGTCTCGGGTTCCCTGGCGCTGATCGCCGATGCCGGTCACATGCTGACCGATGCGGCTGCCCTGGCGCTTTCCTGGTTTGCCTTCCGCATGGCGCGTCGCCCCGCCGACCCGCGCCGCAGTTACGGTTATCACCGTGTCCAGGTCGTGGCGGCCTTCGTCAACGGGCTGACGCTGGTCGCGATCACGGTCTGGATCGTGGTCGAGGCGGCCGACCGCCTGTTCGCCCCGGTCGAGGTCGAGGGCGTGCTGATGAGTTCGGTCGCCGCCGTCGGCCTGGCGGTCAACGTGCTCGGCTTCTGGATTCTCTCGCGCGGCGAGCAGAACCTCAATCTGCGCGGCGCCGCGGTGCATGTCCTGGGCGATCTGCTGGGATCCGTCGCCGCAGTCGCCGCGGGCATCATCATCATTGTCTGGGGCTGGATGCCCGCCGATCCGATCCTCTCCATCCTGGTCGCGGGCCTGATCCTGCGCAGCGCCATCGGCATCGTGCGCGAGTCAGGCCACATCCTGCTGGAGGGTACGCCCACCGAACAGGACCCCGGCGCCATCGCGAGCGCCCTTGGCGATATCGAAGGTGTGGAGGACATCCATCATGTGCATGTCTGGCAGCTCGCCGAAAACCGTCCCCTCGTGACGCTCCATGCCACGGTGGCCTGGGGCGCCGACCGTGATCGTGCGCTGGCCGCCATCAAGCAGGCGCTTGCGGCCCGTTTCGGGCTCGATCACGCCACGGTGCAGATCGAATCCGGTCCATGCCCGGACGACGATCCGGCAGGCGCGCATTAGGCTGCTGCTTGTTTCGTGTCGCCAAGGGGCCACATAGCACGGGCGATAAGGCCACCAGGGAGCCGGGACCGATGACTGAGGAACCGACCAAAACCGGGCAGACAGAACCGGATGTCAGTGAAGAGAAGGGCGACCTTCGCGGCACGATCATCCGTCTGGTGATCGCCTCTCTGATCGTCGGGCTGATCATGAAGTGGAGCGGCTTCACGCCGATCACCCTGCTGCACTTCCTGGGCGACAGCTTCCGCGACGTCTTCGACAACATCGGCTCGGTCGCCTCAAGCGTAGGCGAATGGCTGCTGCTGGGCGCCACCATCGTCGTGCCGGTCTGGTTCGTGATGCGACTGCTGGGCGGCAAGCGGGGGCAGTAGACCATCACCAGCGGCGCCCGGCTCTTCGCTTCGCTGCGGCCGGTATGACACCAGAACAGGGTCGGAGAACTTCTCCTACGCCGCCTGGCTCTGCCTTGCGTGCTTCTTGCGCTCGTTGGGATCGAGCCAGCGCTTGCGCAGGCGCACGGAGGCCGGTGTGACTTCGACCATCTCGTCGGCGGCGATGTAGGTCATCGCGCGCTCCAGGGTCATCTTGGTCGGCGGCGTCAGCAGCACGGCGTCGTCCTTGCCTGAGGCGCGCATGTTGGTGAGCTGCTTGCCCTTGAGCGGGTTGACGTCGAGATCGGCGCCCTTGTTGTGCTCGCCCAGGATCATGCCGCGATAGACCTTGTCGCCGGGGCTGACGAACAGCGGACCGCGATCCTCCAGGTTCCACAAGGCATAGGCCACGGCCACGCCCTGCTCGGCTGAGATCATCGTGCCGGTGCGGCGGCCGGGAATGTCGCCGCGATAGGGCTCGTAGCCGGCATAGACGCGGTTCATCACGCCGGTGCCGCGCGTATCGGTCAGGAATTCGTTGTGATAGCCGATCAGGCCGCGCGAGGGGACGCGGAAGACCATGCGGGTCTTGCCGCCGCCCGTGGGGCGCATCTCGGTCAGCTCGCCCTTACGGATCGCCAGCTTCTCGACGACGACGCCGGTGTATTCGTCATCGACGTCGATGACGGCTTCCTCGATCGGCTCGGTGCGCTTGCCGGTCTCGGGATCCTCGCGGAACAGCACGCGCGGGCGGCCGATGGAAAGCTCGAAGCCCTCGCGGCGCATGGTCTCGATCAGCACGCCAAGCTGCAGTTCGCCGCGGCCGGCGACCTCGAAGGTGGTGTTGTCCTCGGTCTCGTTGATGCGCAGGGCGACGTTGCCCTCGCACTCGCGCTGCAGGCGGTCCCAGATCATGCGGCTGGTGACCTTGTCGCCCTCCTGGCCCGCGAGCGGGCTGTCGTTGACGCCGAAGGTCATGGCCAGCGTCGGCGGATCGATCGGCTGGGCCGCGATCGGCTCGGTCACCGAAGGCTCGGCGATGGTGTCGGCGACGGTCGCCTCGGTGAGGCCCGCCAGCGCCACGATGTCGCCGGCCTGGGCTTCATCCACGGCGGTGCGCTCCAGGCCGCGGAAGGCGAGGATCTTGGAAATGCGCGCGTTCTCGATCACCTTGCCGTCACGCGATAGGGCGCGGATCGGCATGTTGACCTTGGCCGTGCCGCTCTCGATGCGCCCGGTCAACAGGCGGCCCAGGTAGGGATTGTTCTCCAGCGTCGTCGCCAGCATGCGGAAGCTGCCGCCCTCGACCACCGAGGGGGCCGGCACATGGCTGACGACCAGATCGAACAGCGGGGAAAGGTCCTCGCCGCGCGTATCGATGGTGTCGGATGCCCAACCCTGCTTGGCCGAGGCGTAGATGGTCGGGAAATCGAGCTGCTCGTCGCTGGCTTCCAGCGCGGCGAACAGGTCGAAGATTTCGTTGTGGACCTCCATCGCGCGCTGGTCGGGCCGGTCGACCTTGTTGATCACCACGATGGGCTTGAGGCCCAGGCGCAGGGCCTTGCCGACGACGAACTTGGTCTGGGGCAGGGGACCTTCGGCGGCATCGACCAGGACGCAGACGCCATCGACCATCGACAGGATACGCTCGACCTCGCCGCCGAAGTCGGCATGGCCCGGGGTATCGACGATGTTGATCCGGGTGTCCTTCCAGACCACCGAGGTGCACTTGGCCAGGATCGTGATGCCGCGTTCGCGCTCCAGGTCATTGCTGTCCATGGCGCGTTCTGCAATCTGCTGGTGCGCGTGGAAGGTGCCGGACTGCTTCAGCAGGCCGTCCACCAGCGTGGTCTTGCCGTGGTCAACATGGGCAATGATCGCGATGTTGCGAAGCTTCATCGTGCGTGCGTTCCGGTTTGTTCGGGGCGTCGGGGCAGCGGCCCTATACCGCGCGGGGGGCATGGGGCGCAAGCGCGTTCGCGTGACGTTCATGGCGGGCTGACATGCGCGCAACGCGTGGCTTAAGCTTGCGCCATGACAACCCTCGATTGGCACAGCAGCCCTCTGACCCGGCAAACGCCGGTCACGGCGGACTACCGCAACACCCAGAACGTGCGCCGTTTCCTCACCCGCGAATGCGGCGAGGACTTTCGTTTCGACCGCCCGTTCATGGCCTGGATCAAGGACGGCAAGCCCAAGACGCTGGGCGATGTCGCCGACGAATGGCTGCGCCGCAACGGGCGCGCCTGAAACGATCCGGAATGGCCGCTCAGGTGTCTGCAGCGGCACTGGGGTGGAGTACCGGCTGGTAGCCTGCCCTGAGGGCGGCAACCGTGGAAGCCGGCGTCAGGACGGTAGCCAAACCTGAAGGCCGTTGTCGGGACTGCCCGTAGCCTGCCGGCGACCAGGGCCGCATGGTCGTCTCGCCCAACAACCAGGCCACGCCGCCTTCCTCGATCATGGCGCCGGCCGGAAGCTCGGAGACAGGGCAGGCGAAGGTCACCTTGCTGCGGTTGCGGTGTACACGTTCGTTGTGCATGACCTTGTCGATCGCCACGGCCCGGGGACGTTCCGACAGGCGATTGCCTTGCTGCCATGCCGCAACGAAACTGTTGTAGGCCTCACGGCGGCACAGCGCGCAGGGGCGGTGGCCGGCCGCCAGGGCGGTCGCCTCGTCCAGAAAGAACAACTCGGTCCACACGGCAGGCTGCATCACCGGGCGCCACCAGCCCTTGTAGGAGAGCGCGCAGGTGATCCAGGCCTGCAGCCGCCAGCGGCGCGTGGCCAGGCGCCCGGCCGCGTCGCACAGGCAGCCGCGATTGCCGAGAAACAGGCCGCGTGCGGGATCGGCGACGATTGTGCCCCAGGGCGTCACGCGGTTTTGCAGCGGCATGCTGTGCTCCAGGCAGACCAGGGGCCCAAGGCTCTGTTAGATTAACGCTTCGCGCAATCGGGACCCGTCCATGCCCTTTCTCCTCCAGGCCCTGATCTTCCTTGCCGCCGCTGTGATCGCGGTGCCGCTGGCCAAGCGTCTGGGGCTGGGCTCGGTGCTGGGCTATCTGGCGGCGGGCGTGGTCGTGGGTCCCGATGTGCTGGGCCTCTTCGATGCCGTCGACGACGTGCTGCATTTTGCGGAATTCGGCGTCGTTCTGCTGCTCTTCATCATCGGACTGGAACTCCAGCCTGCACGCCTGTGGACCCTGCGCCGCGCTGTCTTCGGCCTGGGCGGCGGGCAGGTCGTGCTGACCGCTGCACTTATCACCGTGGCCGCGATCGCGATGGGCGAAGGGTTCCATTCGGCCCTGGTCGCCGGGCTGGCGCTGGCGCTGTCCTCGACCGCCTTCGTGCTGCAGATCCTGCATGAGCGGCGCGAGGTTGCGACCCGCCACGGGCGTGCGGCTTTCGGGGTGCTGCTGTTCCAGGATCTCGCGGTGATCCCGATTCTGGCGGCCCTGCCGCTGCTGGCGGCCGGCGAGGCGGGAGAGAGTACGGGCGATGCCTGGCTGGCGGTGGGCAAGGGCGTGCTCGCGATCGCCACTGTGGCGATCGGCGGCCGTTACTTCCTGCGCTTTCTGCTGCGCATAGTGGCGCGCTCGCGTGTGCGGGAGGTCTTCACCGCGACCGCGCTCTTCACCGTGATCGGCGTCGCACTGCTGATGGACCTGGTCGGGCTTTCCATGGCGCTGGGGGCCTTCCTGGCCGGTGTCCTGCTGGCCGATTCCGAGTACCGCCACGAGTTGGAAGCCGATATCGAGCCCTTCAAGGGCCTGCTGCTCGGGTTGTTCTTCATTGCCGTGGGCATGTCGGTGGATCTCGACCTGATCTTTGCGCAGCCGCTGCTGGTGATCGCTCTGGTGGTCGGACTTGTCGCGCTGAAGGCGGGTGCGGTGCTGCTGCTGGCGCGTATCGCGCGCCATACCTGGAACACCTCGGCGCTGCTCGCGATCGCGCTCGCCCAGGGTGGTGAGTTCGCCTTCGTCATCCTGGGTGTCGGCCTGGGCGTCGACATGCTCGATCCCGACACCGCCGCCCTTCTGATCCTGGTCGTCACCCTGTCGATGGCCGCAACGCCGCTGTTGTTCCTGCTCTACGATCAGTGGTCGGGGCGCATGCTGCGATCCGCCGAGCCTGAATACGATGGCCATATTCCCGAGGAGAACCAGGTCATCATCGCGGGCATGGGGCGCGTGGGCCAGATCGTCGGCCGTGTCCTTGCCGGGCGCAAGATCGGATTTACGGCACTCGAATCCGATGCGGCGCAAGTCGACTTCGTGCGCCGTTTCGGCAACAAGGTCTACTACGGCGACGCCGGGCGCCTTGACCTGCTGCACGCGGCCAAGGCCGATCATGCCGTGCTCTTCGTGCTGGCGATCGAGGACGTGGAGCAGTCGCTGGCCACCGCGCGCGTGGTGGTGAAGCACTTCCCGCACCTGCGAATTCTGGCGCGGGCGCGCAACCGCCAGCATGCCTATGCGCTGATGGATCTCGGCATCCGCGATGTCGTGCGCGATACCTATTATTCGAGCCTGGAGCTGACGCGCCAGGCCCTGACCAGGCTCGGACACGAGCCCGATCAGGCCGCACGCATTGTCGATACCTTCCGCGAGCACGACATGAAGCGGCTGCATGCCCAGCGCGATGTGCACAAGGACCTCGACCGCATGGCCGCCGAGAACCTGCAGTGGACGCGCGAGCTGGAACAGCTTTTCGAGGAAGATGCCCGCGAGAGCCGCGACGAGGACTGAGCGCCGGTTTCAGCCGCCTGCTGCGGTCACCGCCTGCGGGCCCAGGCGGTCGATCAGGTCGAGCAGGTGATCGACATCGTCCTCGCCGTTGGCGTAGTGCAGGAAGCAGGCGCGCAGGCAGGTGTTGTCGCCGATCCTGCTGGTAGGCACATGAGCCTCCCCACTCTCGCCGATCAGGCGCGAGAGCTGTTCGTTGACGGCATCGAGCCGCCCATCGGGCACGCCTGCCGGACGGTAGCGGAAGCACAGCACCGACAGGGATACCGGCGTCAGCGCTTCCAGGCTGTCGCTGGCGGCAATACGTTCGGCGAGCAGGCGCGCCAGGTGATTGCAGCGCGTTACCAGCTCGGTCATGCCTTCGCGTCCAAGGCGGGCAAGCGCGGCCCAGGCTTTCACGGCGCGGTTCGCATAGGTCAGCTCGAAGCTGTATTCGTAAGGCCAGGGCGCCTCCGGGCTTTCGCCCGATTCCAGATAGTCCGGGACCAGCGAGAAGGCGCGCTTTTGCAGCGCGCGGTCGCGCAGCAGCAGGGCGCCGCAATCGACCGGCGTCTGGAACCACTTGTGCGGATCGATGGTGAGCGAATCGGCGCGCTCCATCCCGGCAAAACGCGCCGCCTCGTCGGGATCGAGGCGGCCGATGGCGCCATAGGCACCGTCGACGTGTAACCAGGCGCCGTGTTCGGCGGCAATGTCGGCCAGTGCATCCATGGGATCGATGGCGCCGGTGTTGGTCGCGCCTGCGTTGGCGACCACGGCGCAGGGCAGGGCCCCCGCGGCAATGTCCTGTGCGACCATGGCGGCAAGCGCCTCGGGACGGATGCGAAAGGCATCGTCGGTGGCGACCAGACGCATGTTGGCAGCGCCGATGCCCAGCATCTCGACACACTTCTGGACCGAACTGTGGGTCTGGTCCGAGGCATAGACCACCAGACGGGGGCCACCGTGCAGGCCGTCGCGCCGCATGTCATGCCCGGCGCGTTCATAGGCGCGGTAGCGGGCCGCCGTCAGCGCTGTGAGATTGGCCATGGAGCCGCCCGATAGCAGCAGGCCCATACTGCCTTCCGTTGGAAAGCCGGTGAGTTCCATGAGCCAGCGGCTGACCGTGGCCAGAAGAAAGATGCCGGAGTGGTCGTAGCCGTCGGAGGTGCAGTTCATCGCCGTTGCGACGGTATCGGCCAGGATACCGATCGGCGCGGGCGGGGAGTCGATCCAGCCTACGGAACGGCGATGGCCGGTGGGCAGGGGCCAGGGCAGGATGTCGGCCGCCAGCATCTTGAGGATGGCTGCGGCTTCCATGCCTGTTTCGGGCAGGGGCTGCTCCAGCAGACGCCGGCGCACATCGGGCGGCACCAGCCGTTCGACCGGCTGATCCTCCAGGGTCTCCAGGTGACGTGCCGCCAGATCGATGGCCGTGGCGCCAAGATCGCGGAAGGCGATCGCGTCCCGGCGATGGGGATGGTCGTTGCGCTGCATGGCTGGCTCGTGCTGGAGGAACTAGTCGCGTCGGTAGAAGTAGATGTTTTCGCCGCGGGTGACGATGTCGTAGCGCTCAGCGGGCAGCGCGCCGAACACTGCCTTCTTGGCCCCGGCGCTGAAGAACTCGTGCACCTCGATGATGAAACAGCGCACACCCTCGATCCATGAGCGGTCGCCGCTGCCGAAGACTTCGCGCTCGGCGCCCTCGATGTCGATCTTGAAGACATCAATGTGATCCAGGTTCAGGCGCTGCATCAAGCCGGAGACGCTCAACGCCGGAACCTGGCGCAGGCCTTCGCTGGCCTCGCGTGTGCGGCGCGCCATGTGGGGAAGGAGCATGCCGGCATCATCGGCGACAGCGAGACCGATCGTGCCGTCGTGGGACCACAACGCAGCCTCGACCAGAGTGCACCGACCGGTCAAAGCCCGGCAGTGGCGCGCCAGCTGTCGGAAATTGCTGCGGTCGGGCTCGATGGCAACGATCTTGGCCTCGGGGAAGCGGTGGGCAAACCAGAGGCTGGCGTAGCCGACATTGGCCCCGGCATCGACCACGACCGATACGTCATCGGGCATGGGATGGTCGTAATCCCGGGCAACGAAAATCTGCCGGAAGATTTCGGCATCGCTGGTGCCCATGCGCATCTGCACGGCCGGCCGGATGCCCGGCACCTCCAGCGTGATCTCGCGAACACGGAACTGCTCAACGATCGACGTTGGAAATTGGTTGCCGCCGATGGACGTGTACATGGCTGCGCTCCCCCTGCCTTGTGCCTCCTTCGTGCCCGTCTGAAGGCTCGAGCGCAAGCCATGCAACCCGATACGGTGTCGCACGCCCGGCGCTGCGGAGGGTTCCGGCCGGGCCTCGGGTGTGATGGCCGCCCGGTTTCGGTCGATTGGGCTGGCGACGATCATGCGGTCCGCATGTGCCAGAGCGGGGCAGGGCGCGTCCGAATGCGTGTGTTGACCTGTTTGAAAGCCCGCAATGCGGCATTTGCACGACGAGACCCTTACATAAGGAGCGCTGAGCGCGGGGCCGCTGTGCCGTTGCTACAATTTTCTGACAGACATGCTGGCACCGGGTTTCGTAGTTCATCCAAGGGGGAATCGAAACGCTCGTTCACCGGATTCCAGAACCATGTCGCTCATCGTTGCCACCAGGATCAGCGCAGCCCGGAAGTTTCGCCGGTGGATGCTGCGCTTTGCAGCCGCGCGGGGTGGTGCCATCGCCATCATCATGGCGCTGTCCCTGCCAGTGGTGATCGGATTTCTCGGGCTTGGCGTTGAGGCGGGCCTCTGGTTTCACGCCAAGCGTGGATTGCAGTCTGCCGCCGATGCCGCTGCACTGAGTGGTGCCTACGAGCGGCTGGCAGGCAACGACAGCAGTGTCGTCGGCGAGGCGGCCAGCCAGGCCGCTGCGGTCAGCGGCTACAACGGCGGCCTCGACGATACGCTCACGGTCAACTCGCCTCCCCTTGCAGGAGAGTTCACGGGTGACAGCAACGCCGTGGAGGTCCTCATCTCCCGAGAGATGCGCCTGCTCTTCACGGGCATGATCCTGGAGAACAATGTCATCATCAACGCCTACGCAGTGGCGATCCTGACCGACGGCGACGATCCGTTCTGCATTCTCTCGCTTGATCCCAACGCAGCGGGTGCGGTCTCGATCGGCGGCACGGCCGATGTCACGCTCGATTGCGGCATCGCCTCGAACTCGAACGCCGATGATGCCGTGGAAATCTTCGGCAATGCCGATGTCCTGGCGGGCAATGTCCAGACCAATGGCCAGATCGATGTCAGCGGTTCGGGCGATCTGGTGACGATCAATGGCGAGAAGGAAAGGGCGCCTCGCGTCAACGACCCCTACGCGGCGATCCCTGAGCCAGCTGCGGGTACCTGCGATTTCAACAACACGGTCAGGGTCCAGAACAACGATGTCACCACCCTGACACCGGGTGTCTACTGCGGCGGTATCAGGATCAATGGCGGCACGGCGGATTTCGCACCGGGCGTCTATATCCTCAAGGGCGGTGATCTCATCATCAACGGCGGCGTCACCACCGGCGACGATGTCCTCTTCTACCTGACGGAACGGAACGGCACCTACGCGGAGGTCGACATCGCGGGCAACGCCACTGTCACTCTGGCGGCGGATCCCGACGGCGACAGTGTCGGGGCCGACTATACCGGCATGCTGTTCATGCAGGACGACAACGCCACGGGTACCTCCAGCAAGTTCAACGGCGGCTCGGACATGTTGCTTACCGGCGTCGTCTATTTTCCCTCGCAGCCCCTCGACTTCACCGGCGGCGGCAATGCCGGCGGCTGCACGGTGGTGGTGGGCGCCACG
>CALGGB010000208.1 GCA_937880925.1 uncultured Rhodospirillaceae bacterium
CGTGCGCTCTGCGATCATCGTGTGAAAGGCGCGGTCGGCCATGAGTGTTTCGCTCATCTCCGTCTCGACGTAACCCGGCGCAATGGCATTGCAGGTGATGCCGCGGGGGCCGAGTTCGCCCGCTAGAACACGGGTCAGTCCGACAACACCGTGTTTGCTGACCACATAGGACGCCACACCGGGGCGCGAGAGCAGACCCAGCACGGAAGCAATGTTGATGATGCGACCGCCGCGGCTGTCCTTCATCGCTCCGGCCGCTTCGCGCGCCACCCGATGGAGCGCGGTCAGATTGACGTCGAGCACACGGTCCCACTCCGCGTCCTCATGATCGGCCGCACTCTTGTAAACCGCGATGCCGGCGTTGTTGACCAGGATGTCGAGATGGCCGTGGCGTGCCGCAATGGCCGCAACCCCTTCACGCACAGCGGCCCCGTCAGTGACATCGAAGCAACTGGTCTCCACGGCGTGACCTTGACCGGTGAAGACGGTCCGCGCCTTCTCCAGCGCAGCCGCGTCGATGTCGTTGAGCACGACATGAGCACCGGCCGAGGCGAGTGCACGCGCCATGGACTCGCCCAGCCCGCGCGCGGCACCGGTGATCAGCGCAATGCGTCCTTTCAGGTCGAACAGGGCGGCGCTGCCGCTCATGACGCTCCGCCGGCGGCAGGGCGGCGCTGTACCAGTTCCAGGGTGAAGCCGTCGGGGTCGCGCAGGTAACAGGCGTAGCCGCCCTCATTGGCGCCGGACTCGATGCGCACCGGCGGCGAGACCAGGATGACACCATGGGCGGCCAGCTGCTCGCAGGTCTCGTGAATGGTGTCGGTCTCCAGCGCCAGGTGGGCTGCCCCGACATTGCAGGTCTTGAGATCCAGCTTCTGACCACGCGGTGCGATGTACTCGATCAGCTCCAGATGATGGCCCGAGCGCACTCCCGCAGCCTGCGGAATGCGCAGAGCGGCGATGTCGAGCTCAGCATCCTCGAAGCCGACCACGGTTTCGATGAAGGTACCCGTGCGCGTCCAGCGGCCGAGTAGTTCGAAACCCAGAAGGCGGGTGTAGAAGTCGATCGAGCGATCGAGGTCCGAGACGGTCCAGGAGGTATGCCAGACACTCAGCAGCATGATCGTCGACCTTGGTTGGAGATTCGGGCGGCCATGGGCTGCGCCCCTAGAACTTGCGATGTTTGAGATAGGCAACCTGAGGGTCCATCCCCGCCCTGATGGCATCGCGGACCTGGTTCTCCGCAGCCATGACGGTTTCGGTTGCCGTCACGATGGCTTCCGCGCGGTCGGCAGGCAGAACGACAATGCCGTCGTCGTCGGCCAGCACCCAATCGCCACACGCGATAGCAACGTCGCCGATCGCGATCGGGTCGCCCGCCCTCTCCGGCAGCCAGCGCCCGACGATGTCGGTCGGGGTCGCATATCGGCAATAAACCGGGAAGGAGCGCTGCTGGATGAAACCGACATCACGGCAGCCGCCGTCGACGATGTAGCCCAGGGTCCCGCGCGACTGCAGCGTCTCGGCCGAGAGCTCGCCCATGTGGGCCAGTGCATCGTCGTTGGGCTGGCAGACAAGGACATGACCGCCAGGCACGCTGCCCAGCAGCTTCGTCCATGAAAGATAGGTGTCGTGCGGCGCGATGTTCTCATGACGCCGGCCCGAGACGGTCCAGACCGGGCCGGCCAGGCGGCGCCCCGGCAGCAGGGGCCGGATCGTGCGCGGCAGCACGAAGTCGTCCATGCCCTGGGCGACCATGACATCGTGCACCGCGCTGGTGTAGCAGGCGCCCAGCCGCTCCGTGAGCACGCTCATTGGGGCCCTCGTGCACTCAACGATCCGTGCGGTAGCGCTCGACCGCCTCCTCGTTGAGCTCAATGCCCAGACCAGGCCCTTCGGGCAGGGCCATGCGGCCGTTCTCGATTACTGGTTCGGGGCTGACCAGGTCACGGCGCAGCGGCGAATCGAAGACCACCGGCGAGATGTACTCAAACAGCGGCGTGCGCGGACAGGCCGCCTGCAGATGACGTCCGCAGGCCGAAGTGATGCCGGTCTTCCAGCCGTGCGGGATGACATCGGCACCGTAGAACTCGGCAAGCTCGCAGATACGACGCAGTTCGGTGAAGCCCCCTGCACGGTCGATCGCGCACTGGATGACATGCACCCTTCCGGTCTCGAGCCATTCGCGCGCCTCGAAGCGGGTGGCGCCAAACTCGGCGCCGCCGATGCGGATCGGGCTGGTCGCCGCCAGGCGCGCGTGGCCGGCCAGATCGTCGTGCTGGAGCGGCGCCTCGGCGAAGTAGATGTTGCAGTCGGCAACACGGTCGAGCACCCAGCGGGCATCGGCCCAGCTTTTCCAGCGATAGCCAAAATCGAGTGCCATGGTGATCTCGTCGCCCAGCATCGCGCGCCCGGCGCGGATGTGGCGGACAAGTTCGGCATCACTCACCAGATCGCCGAACAGCACCTCCATCTTCACAGCATCGAAGCCGGTCGCCAGAGCCGTCTCGAACTGGCCTTCGATGATCGCCATCAGTTCCTTGATCGAGCGGTCATGAGGCATGCCGGGGAAGATGGTGCAATAGGGCCGCAGGCTTTCGCGCCTTGCCCCGCCCAGAAGTTTGTAGACGGGAACACCAAGCTGCTTGCCGGCCAGATCGTGGAGCGCGATGTCGACGGCAGAGAGCGCGTGGATACCCAGGCCTCGGCGTCCGGGAAAGATCGTTCCCTCGTAGAGCTTCTCCCACAACGCCACGGTTTCCACCGGATCGGCGCCGATCAGGATCTCCGATGCATTGCGGCACCACAGGTGCTGCGTCGGCATTTCGAGGAAAGCCTTCACGACATGCGCGGGTGCATCGCACTCGCCGATGCCCGCAAGGCCGTTTGTATCGGTGATGCGGACGATCACGGTTTCGGTGGTGCCGTCCAGATCGTCGGGGTTGGAATCGGGGTTGGCGACCGGAATGACTTCGATCGTTGCAATCGGCGTCATGGATCAGCCCTCCCCCGAACCGAACCCGCGCATGGATTCCGACATTCCAGAATCACATCCGCCAATTCGGAAACGCTAGGCGGGACCCAGGCGCCCGTCAACTGGTCCGCGCGACCGTCTCAGGTGGAAGGCGCACCGATGCGGCGGGAAAGATCGCCCGCGGCAGCCACGACCGCCTGGATCAGTTCCTCGCGCTTGCCCTTCTCCATGCGGTGCTCTGGCGCAACAACGCTCAGCGCGGCAACGCAATGGCCCAAGCCATCCATAACCGGCGCGGCAACGCAGCCGGCATGTTCGTTGGCCTCGTTGAGTTCGGAGGCATAACCACGCGCGCGGAAGTGGCGGATGTCGGTGATCACCTCGGCGACATCCATCTTGGCAAGGCCGGTGGGCGATTCACGCATGGTGCGCGAGAGCATCTCCTTGAGCACCGTGTCGTCGAAATCGGAAACCAGAAGGCGCGCGGCGGCGGCCCAGTTCACCGGCACACGCGAACCCACGCGGCTGATGATCCGGATCGGATGGGGGCTCTCCTCCTTCAGCATCACCAGCATGTGGTCGTTGTCGAGGATGGAGAGTTGCACGGTCTCGCCGGTACGGTCGCGCAGATCGCGCACCACGGGGGCAGCTTCCTTGAGCAGATCGATCTGGGCGCTGTAGATCATGCCGAGTTCGAACAGCTTGGGGCCCAGGAAGTAGCTGCGGCCATCGGACTTGCGCTCGATGTAGCGGCGCTCGGTCAGGGTACGGATCAGCTCGTAGGCGGTGGATTTGGGAATGCCAAGGGCATCGATGACGTCGCTGACCCCGATGGGCGTCTGGCGCTCCATCATCAGGTCGAGAATCTCGATCGCGCGCACCACGCTGCGCGAGGTTTGCGGGGCGGCATTGCCCACCGCGACAGAGGAATCACGAGGCACGAAAAGGTCCTTTCCTTGTGCCGGCCGCGTAGGCCGGCTCCACACAGGGGTCCGGAATATCGGAATTGGTCGGCAATGTCACGACGCCATGGCGCCGATTGGGC
>CALGGB010000209.1 GCA_937880925.1 uncultured Rhodospirillaceae bacterium
ATGCCCCGGCGCGCACCTATGCGCCCGAGATCGGCGAACTGCAGGTGCTCGAGGGTTTCGCCGACGACGGCAGCCCGCGCCTGCGCGCGCCCAAGTCGGAGATCACGACGCGCCAGCTCATGCTGCACACCGCGGGTTTCGGCTACGACTTCTTCAACGAGAACTATCTGCGCCTTGCCACCGAGCACGGCCAGCCGTCGGTCGTCACCTGTTCGAAGGCGGCGCTGAAGACCCCGCTGCTGTTTGATCCCGGCACGAAGTGGGAATACGGCACCAGCGTCGACTGGGCGGGACAGGTCGTCGAGGGCATCCGCGGCAAGCGCCTGAGCGCGGTGCTGAAGGAGCGGGTCTTTGCACCGCTCGGCATGAACGACACCGCGTTCACCCGCAGCGACGCCATGAAGGACCGCACGGCGACGATCCATGCCCGCGGCGAGAACGGTTCGCTCACACCCATGGAGTTTGCCCTGCCCGACGATCCCGAGGTCGATTGCGCGGGCCATGGACTCTATGCCTCGGTGGGCGACTACATGGCGTTCATCCGCATGTGGCTCAACGACGGCGCCGGTCCCAACGGCCGGGTGCTCAAGCCCGAAACGGTCGCGATGGCCGTGCGCAACGGCCTTGAGCCACCCCAGAAGGTGACCATGCTTCCCGGCGTCATTCCGGCCCTCTCCAACGATGCCGAGTTCTTCCCCGGGCTCAAGAAGGGCTGGTCCTACACGTTCATGACCAACGAGGAGCAAGCACCGACCGGCAGGCCGGCGGGAGCCGTCGGCTGGGCGGGTCTTGCCAATCTCTTCTGCTGGATCGACCGGCAGAACGGTCTGGGCGGCTTCTGGGCAACCCAGATCCTGCCCTTTGGCGATGCAGCTTCCTTCGGCGGCTACATGGCCTTCGAAGCTGCGGTTTATCAGGACGCAGGACTCGTTCAGGCTGCCTGACAGGGGTTCTGCCCCTGGATACCGCCGGCGACGGGGATCCGGGGGCAGGCCCGACCGTCTGGCAATCGTGTCTTGCCGGAAACAGACACAGTCCCTATTTCAGGTCTGCCGGACGTGTCGTCCGGTGGGGCGGGCCGCCCGCAGTGCGGGCCCAGGTCGCGACACGTCATGACATCGGGAGATTTGCTGGCAGACCGTCGGCTGGAGATGGCGCGTGCGCTCATGGAGCGCGGCGACGTATCTGCCGCGATCGAGCTGCTGGAACAGGCACTGGAACGTGCCTGCGAATGGGCGGCAGGCCATTTCCTGCTGGGCGAGTGGCGTGATGGGGCCGGCGACCGGGATGGTGCCGTTGAGGCCTACAGCCGCGCCCTGGCGCTCGATCCGCAGGACCGTGCCGGTGCGATCCTGCGCCTGGCCCTGATCGGTGCCGCCGCGATGCCCGACGCACCGCCGCCGGCCTATGTCGCAGGCGTCTTCGACGACCATGCCGAGGACTTCGACAGCGCTCTCGTCGAGCGCCTGGGCTACACCGTGCCCCGGGCCCTGGCCGATCTTGTGGCGGAACTGGCGTACGACGATGGCCGCTTTGCGCGTGTCCTGGATCTGGGCTGCGGCACCGGCCTTGCGGGAGAACGCTTCCGGGATAGGGCGGCCTGGCTGGAGGGCGTCGACCTATCGGAGGGCATGGTCGCGGTCGCCCGGCGCAAGGGATTTTACGACGCCCTGGCGGTGGACGAGGCCCATGCCTTCCTGGCAGGCGTGACGGCCTGTTACGACCTGATTGTGGCAGCCGACGTGCTGGTCTATCTCGGCGATCTGGCCGGCTTGTTCCAGGCGGCCCGGCGGGCGCTGCTGCCTGGCGGGCGTTTCGCCTTTTCGGTGGAGCAGGGGCAGGGCGACGGTTTCGTCCTGAACCGGGGCCACCGGTACGCTCATGGCGAAAACTATGTTGCCGCCGGCCTTGCTGCGGCGGGTCTCACCCTGGTGGAGATGCGCCACGCCGTCTGCCGCATGGAAGGCGGCCAGCCGGTCGAGGGTCTGCTCGTCCTGGCTGAGCGCAGCCGAGCGGACGGGGCGGCCGACATTTCGTCGCCAGGCCTGCTGGCGGGGGTTGGCGCGATACGCCGGAATTTCTGATACTTAGGGCAAATCATCCTTCAGCGGAATCGCTTCGCGATTGCGCTGAAGGATGTGAATTTGCTCTATCTTGTTGATGTAGAGCGGATTCACACGATTGCCCGGGACCATGAAGTGGTTCCGGGCAATCGTGATCCGCTCTAGGCCTGTTTTGCCGGGGGCTCTGCTGTCCCTGCGGCTTCCTGGCTTCAGGCTGCGGCAGGCTTGGCCTTCTGCCAATCCGAGAGGATGTCGGCTGCCGAGCGCTCGCCCATGCCCTCTTCGGTCTTGGCGGTCAGCTCGATGACGTAGCCGTTGGGATCGCGAAAGTAGATCGAGTGGATGAAGCCGTGATCGGAGACACCGCGCGTCTCGATGCCGGCTTCCTTGCCTCTGGCCAGCATGGCGTGAAGCGTTTCCATCCCGACTTCCAGGGCGATGTGGAGATCGAAGTCGCGCTGCTCCTTGAAGTCGAAAGCGGCTTCGGGTTCCTCGAAAAAGGCGATGAACGAGCCGTCGCCCATTTCGTAGAAGGTGTGCAGCACATTGGCCTTGCGGCCAGACTTTGTGGTTGCGATCTCGAGCGCGTGGGCAAACTTCAGGCCCAGGAAATCCTCATAGAACCGGCGCGTCTCTTCGGAGTCGCGGCAACGGTAAGCGGCGTGGTGCAATCCGCGGATCATGGCATCCCTCCATTCCGGCAGTTCCGACCGCCATTGTGGGGCCGACAGGCGGCTTGTCCAGCCGCATCGGGCGGCGGCTCAGGCGCGGTTGTAGACGTCTTCGAGGCGCTCGATGTCGTCCTCGCCGAGATAGTCGCCGCACTGCACCTCAATCATGTAGAGCGGTTCGCTGCCCGGATTCTCCAGGCGGTGGACCGCGCCCAGCGGCACATGAGTCGACTCATTGGACCTGAGCTCGAAGACCTTCTCGTCGATGGTCACGCGGGCAACGCCTGTGACGACGATCCAGTGCTCGGCCCGGTGCCGGTGACGCTGCAGGGACAATCGCCCGCCGGGCTTCACCACGATTCGTTTGACCTGATACCCGTCGCCTTCATCGATGCCCTCATAGGTGCCCCAGGGGCGATGGACCAGCGGGTGCAGGTTGTGTTCCTCGCGCCCGGCCGCAGCGACCCGCTCGACCAGCAGCTTGACGTCCTGGGAGCGCTCGCGCGGCAGGATCATGACGACATCGCGTGTCGCGACCACGATCTGATCGCGCAGTCCCAGGGCGGCAATCAGCCGGCCTTCGCTGCGCAGGTAGTTGCCGCTGGAATCCTCGGCGATGACGTCGCCGACCAGGACATTGCCATCCGCGTCGCCTTCGCCCTGCTGCCACAGTTCCTGCCAGGAGCCGACATCGCTCCACGATGTCTCCAGGCGCAGGACGGCGGCCCGTCCGGTCTTTTCCATCAGCGCATGGTCGACCGAGATCGAGGGCGCGGCGGCAAAGGCATCGGCATCGAGCCGTGTGAAATCGAGATCCTGCTGGCCTAGGGCAACGGCCTTGCGTGCCGCAGGCACGATGCCGGGGGTCAGGCGGTCGAGTTCATCCAGGAAAAATCCGGCCCGCACCAGGAACAGGCTGGTGTTCCATAGGTGTTTGCCGGACTGCAGATAGGTCTCGGCCCGCGCCGCATCGGGCTTCTCGTGGAAGGCAGCCACCCGGTGTGCGGGTGCCTCCTCCAGCGCATCGCCTTCTTCGATGTAGCCGAATCCGGTCTCGGGGCGGCTGGGAGCGACGCCGAACGTGACGACCCGCTCGTCCCGTGCGGCGGGAAGGCCGGCACGCACGCTATCGCGATACCGCGCGGCTTCGCCGATATGGCCGTCGGAGGGCACCGACAGGATGATGTTGTCGGGGCCGGCGACGACGGCGGCCACCGCAATCGCGGGTGCGGTGTTGCGCGCCATCGGCTCCAGGATGATGGCGGCCGGCGTGATGCCGACCTCGCGCAACTGTTCGGCGATGACGAAGCGGTGCTCCTCGTTGCATACGATGATCGGCGGGCCGAAGAGTTCGGGATCGTTCAGGCGCAGCGCAGTTTCCTGAATCAGCGAGTGTTCGCCCACCAGGTCCAGCATCTGCTTGGGATGCATGGCCCGCGAGAGCGGCCAGAGGCGCGAGCCGCTGCCGCCGGAGAGAATGACGGGGGTGATCCTGCCGGAGGGTGTCTTGGCCATGCCTGTGGTGTGTCGTTTTCGGGGCTGCGTGAATCGGGGCGGACTTTACAGACGTTGCCCCTTGGCGGCAAAACTGGCTGATGCAAACCATCCTCCGGGCCGTATCGATCCTGCTGCAACCTGGCCATCTGCTGGTGCTGGGTCTTGTCGCCGGCTGGATTCTGACGATCCTCCCGATGACACGGCGCGCGGGCATGTGTCTCAGCGGCACCGTTGTGCTGTCCTTTGTGCTGATCACCTGCCTCCCGCTGGGCGACTGGCTGCTCCGGCCGCTGGAAAACCGCTTTCCCCGTCCGCCTGCGCTCGACCGGGTCGACGGCATCGTCGTGCTGGGTGGCGGGCAGGAGGCGCTGGTCTCCAGGGACCGTGATCGCATCGCGCTCAACGACGCCGGCGAGCGGCTGATCGAAGCCGGCACGCTCGCCCGGCGTTTCCCCGATGCCCAGCTTGTCTTCACGGGGGGCAATGGTCCGCCCGGTCTGACCGAAGCCGACGTATCGCGCCGGGTGTTTGCAGCCATGGGCCTGGATGCCGATGCGGTGATCTACGAAAGCCGCTCGAGCAACACCTGGGATAATGCCGTCATGCTGCGCGATCTGGTGGCGCCCGCGCGGGGCGAGGTCTGGCTGCTGGTGACGTCGGCCTCCCACATGCCCCGCGCCATGGGCGCCTTCCGCGCCGCCGGCTGGCAGCTCGAAGCCTATCCCGTGGACTACCACACGACACGGCGCTGGGGCGTCTTCCCGATGCCGGATTTCGAGGCCAGCCTGCGCGGCCTCGATGTAGCGCTGCACGAATATTTCGGGCTTGTCGGCTATCGCCTTCTGGGGAGAACGCAGGAGCTGTTTCCGGCCCCCTGAGGTTCAGGCGCCGTGATAGCCGCGGTACCAGGCGACGAAGCGGTGCAGGCCCTCCTCGATGGATGTCGCCGGCTGGAACCCCAGATCACGCTGGGACGCAGCGATATCGGCATAGGTTTCCTTCACGTCACCGGGCTGCATGGGTGCGAATTGCTTGATCGCTTCGCGCCCGATGGCCTGCTCCAGCAGTTCGACGAAGCGCATCAGCGGTTCGCAGCGGTGATTGCCCAGGTTGTAGACTGTGTGCGGCGGCGTGCCTGAGGCCGGCCGGTCGAGTGCGGCAACGACGCCTGTGGCGATATCATCGACGTAGGTGAAGTCGCGCTTCATGTCGCCGTTGTTGAAGATGGTGATCGGCCGGCCTTCGAAGATCGCCCTGGTGAAGATGTAGGCCGACATGTCCGGCCTGCCCCAGGGCCCATAGACCGTGAAGAAGCGCAGCCCAGTCGCCGGGATGCCGTAGAGGTGGCTGTAGCAGTGGGCCATCAGCTCTCCGGCCCGCTTGGTCGCGGCATAGAGCGAGACCGGCAGATCGACCCGGTCTTCGACTGCGAACGGCACCTTGGTGTTGGCGCCATAGACCGAGGAGGAACTGGCATAGGCCAGATGGCGCAGGTTCGGCAGCCGCCGTGCCAGTTCCAGCATGTTGAGCTGGCCCTCTATGTTGGCGTGGGTATAGGCGTGAGGGTGGCTCAGCGAATGCCGAACGCCTGCCTGGGCGGCCAGATGCACAATGCGGTCGATGCCGGGGAAGCGATCGGCGAGACCCGCCATGGCCTCCTTGTCGCCGACATCCTCGCGCACGAAGGTAAAGCCGTCGCGCGCGGTCAGGCGGGCAAGGCGCGCTTCCTTCAGCGTGACGTCATAGTAGTTGTTGAGATCGTCCAGCCCGATCACCCGATCGCCCCTCTCCAGCAGGAGATGGGCGACGTGGGACCCGATGAAGCCGGCAGCGCCGGTGACGAGGACGGTCATGATGGGGTTCCGCTGGTCTGTCGGGGCTGTCTAGAAGTGCCGGCTGTCGAAGGCAAGTTCGTCGGCACCGCGCCGATAGATGCCGCCGCGCCCGTTCAGCACCGGCGCAAAGCCCTGATCGCGCAGAATCTGGCGGACATGCGCAATGCCGCGCGCCACCGCCGCTTCCTCCAGGTTGAAAAGGGCATCGGGATCGGAGCGCCGCAGGGCGTCGGCATCCAGCAGAACCACGGCGGGATCGAAGGGGCCGTCGAGCGCGGCGAAAGTGCGCGAGGTGGCGGCGGCAGCGAGCTTTTCGGCATTGCGCGTAAGCGGCGCGGTGTAGCCATAGCAGTTCTCGATGCAGACGCGCTCCAGCCCGCTTGCCCCGATCAGCAGCGAAAGGATGTCGGCGATGGCGACATGGCCTGCACCGATCGGCACGCCCACGACCAGTGGCTGGCCTTCATGGGAAACCACGACATGATCCTTCAGGTGTACGGATCGGACGTGGGGAGCCATGGCGCGCGCGGCTTCCATCGGCTCCTCGACCACGTTCATGGAATTGCCGAAGTCGTAGAGCGCGGCAACGGCGGGGTGATCGACCGCCTGAATGATGTGCGTCACCTCCGCGCCGGTGAAGTCCTCATGGTTCTCCAGCAGCAGCGTGACGCCTTCGTCGGCGATGCGGGGGGCGGCGGCCTTGAGGTCGGCAACCGTGGCGGCGGCGACCGCGTCGGGATTGCCCTTGTGGCGGGTATAGGTGCGCAGGCAGTCGGCGCCGAGCTGGCGCGCCGCCCGCGCCATGGCGGCCAGATGACCGGGTTCGGTGCCCGAGGTGTCGGTCTCCATGAACATGCCGCGTTCGGCGGCGTCCTCGGCGATGGCGGCAAGGCGGCCGGGATCGGTGCCGCCGGCACAGCGGAAGTTGTAGCCGTTGATCGAAAGGTGCACGCCCGCCATGCCCCAGGCATCGGCGCGCTCCAGAAAGGCGAAGGCGTCGAAACCCGGCTTGTGCAGGAAGTGCTGTTCCAGGCTGAAACTGTGGAGACCCAGCCGGATGGTGCGTGCTGCGCTCATGCCGCACCGCCGATCAGGCGGGCATAGGCTGCCGGATCGACGTTGCCGCCCGAGATCACGGCAATCACGGTGCGCCCGGCGACCGGAACCTTGCCCGCCAATGCGACCGCCAGCGCGGCGGCGCCGCCGGGTTCGGCAACCAGCTTGAAAGAGCGATTGGCCGCCAGCATCGCGGCGATGACCTCCTTGTCATCGACCGCGGCACCCGACGTCATCAGGTCGCGGTTGATGGGGAAGGTGATTTCGCCGGGGATCGGCGCCATCAGCGCGTCGCAAAGGGAAGGGGTGATGCCCTCGTTGGCGACCCGCTCTCCGGCGGCCAGTGAACGGGCGGTGTCGTCCCAGCCGGCCGGTTCGGCCGTGTGCAGGGCAGCATCGGGGAAGTGCGCCGACAGCGCGATGGCCGAGCCGGAGGAAAGGCCGCCGCCGCCACAGCAGATCACCACTGCATCCGGGGTGAGGCCGCGCGCCTGGCAGTCCTGGGCGATTTCCAGGCCCACGGTACCCTGACCGGCGATGATGGCCGGATCATCATAGGGCGGCACCAGGGTGAGGCCGCGCTCCTGCGCGATTGCCTGGGCAAGTGCCTCGCGGTTCTCGCCATGACGGTCGTAGGTGACGACCTCGGCGCCCCAGGCGCGGGTGTTGGCGATCTTGATGGCGGGGGCGTCGGCGGGCATCACGATGACCGCGGGCACGTTGAACATGCGCGCCGCGGCCGCCACCCCCTGGGCATGGTTACCCGAGGAATAGGCGATGACGCCTGCGCCTCGGGCCGCTTCGTCCAGGCTGCTGATCTTGTTGAACGCCCCGCGAAACTTGAAGGAGCCGGTGAGCTGCAGGCACTCCGGCTTGACCAGCAGGCGCCCACCCAGTTCATCGTTGAGCAGTGGGGCTTCCAGAAGCGGCGTGCGCACGGCGTGGCCCGCCAGGCGCTGGGCGGCGGTCTCGATGTCGGCAAGCGTCGGGCGGGGCTGGGCCATGGGCGTTCTCCGGTGGCGCAGAACCTAGAGCGGAACGCGCTGCGATGGAACCGCACAAGCGCCCCTGCAGCGCCCACAAATCGCCCGCTTCGCAGGCCATAAAGACCGTCCGGTCGGCTTGCGGGAGGCGGCACCGGGCATTAAGGTGCGCACTTCTCGTTCAACAGGAGTTCTGCTGCCATGACAACCGAGAGGTTGAGGGGGTCGTTCGTCGCGCTCGTCACATTGTTCCGTGATGGGAAAGTCGACGAAAAAGGCTACCAGGACTTCGTGAACTGGCAGATCGAGCAGGGCACCCACGGTCTGGTGCCCATGGGCACGACCGGCGAGTCCCCCACGCTGAGCCATGAAGAGGACATGCGCGTTGTCGAGCTGTGCGTCGAGGCTGCGGCCGGCCGTGTGCCTGTCGTGGCCGGCAGCGGTTCGAACTCCACCGAGGAATGCATCATGCTGACGCGCGCCGCCAGGGATGCCGGCGCCGATGCCGCCCTGATCGTCACCGGCTACTACAACAAGCCGACCCAGGAAGGCCTCTATCAGCACTTCAAGGCGGTCAACGACGCGGTCGATATCCCGATCATCGTTTACAACGTCCCCGGCCGCACCATCGTCGATATCCTGCCCGATACCATGGCACGCATTGCCAAGCTCTCGAACGTGGTCGGCTGCAAGGAGTCGACCGGGGCCGGCGACCGCGTTTCCAAGCAGCGCCACACCTGCGGCAAGGATTTCATCCAGCTTTCGGGCGAGGACGCCGCGGTTCTGGGTCTGCTCGGCATGGGCGGCCACGGCTGTATCTCGGTCACGGCCAACATCGCGCCCAAGCTGTGTTCGCAGATGCATGTCGCCTGGCAGAAGGGCGACATCGAGGCGGCGCGCGACATCCAGGACAGGCTGATGCCGCTGCACGAGGCCATGTTCTGCGAAACCAGCCCCGCGCCGGTCAAGTTTGGCACGAGCCTGCTGGGCTGGGGCGATGGTTCGGTGCGTCTGCCCCTGGTTCCGGCAAGCCCGGCGGCGCGCGAGCGCGTCGAGAAGGCCATGAAGGGACTCGGCCTCATCGGCTGATGTAAGCGGAACGCCATGGCCAAGAAGGACACGCCGCCCGCCGTACCCTCCGCGCGCAACCGCAAGGTTCTGCGGGACTATTTCATCGAGGAAAAGGTCGAGGCCGGTATCGTGCTGACCGGAACCGAGGTGAAGTCGCTGCGCATGGGCCGCGCCAACATCAACGAAGCCTTTGCCCGCGAAGCCGGGGGCGAGATATGGCTCGAGGGGGCCCATATCCCGCACTACAACCCGGCCGGACAGGACAATCACGAGCCC
>CALGGB010000210.1 GCA_937880925.1 uncultured Rhodospirillaceae bacterium
TCGAATTCGGCCGGTGCAAGGCCCTGCACATCGAGAACACTGCGGCTGCGGGCAAACAGCAGATCGCGTGTGCGCGCCAGGTGCAGCACCAGCCCCGCAGCCTCGAACGCCATGCCGGGCCAGCGCGCCTGTACCCAGGCCAGTTTCTCCTGAACCGTTGATCGGCAGCCCAAAGCTTCGTCCACTGCTATCATCCCCAAAAGCCGCCAACACAGGCACAATTATCTTGCTGGATAGCTTTCCAATAACCATAGTGCGCGCCGATCAAAGTGCAATATCTTTGATTCAGGCTAGAGCCCTCCCAAGCGGGCGGCCAAACTGGAAATCTATCGTCTGGAGAAGCTCATGGTGCCACGCGCCGTCTGGCTGGTTCTTGTCGCCCTGGTTGCAGTCGCCGCACCTGGCCAGGCGCAACAGGGCGCTGCGCCCACGGTCAACGTGGCGCACCCCCTGGCGGCTACCGTCACCGACCACCTGGAATTTACCGGCCGCTTTCAGGCCATCCAATACGTCAGCGTCGAGGCGCGCGTTTCGGGTTACCTGGAGGAGGTGCACTTCGTCGATGGCCAGATGGTCAAGGCAGGCGACCTGCTCTACACGATTGATCGCCGCCCGTTCGAGGCCGATCTGGCCGGCGCCCGCGCCGAACTGGCACGCGCCCAGAGCCAGCTTGAACTGGCCCAGCTCGATCTGGCCCGCGCCGAGGAACTGCTGCCCACAGGCGCGATTTCCCGTGAGACCCGCGACAACCGGGCCGCGACCCGCGATGTCGCGGCGGCCGATGTCGCCGCGGCCCAGGCCGCAGTACGCACGGCGCAGCTCAATCTTGACTACACGGAGATCAAGTCGCCCATCGACGGCCAGATCTCCAGCAACCGGGTCGATGTCGGCAACGTCGTTTCCGGCGGCTCCGGCACCTCCACGGTGCTGACCACCGTGGTCTCGGAGAGCCCGATCTACTTCTATTACGACATTTCGGAATCGACCTATCTGGACTTCGTGCGCCTGAGCGCGTCAGGGGATTCCGGCGCCGCCAAAACGGTGAAGCTGCATCTGTTGGGCGAATCCGACTTCAACCGGACCGGAGAGCTCGACTTCATCGACAACGCCTTCAACCAGGGCACCGGCACCATCCGCATGCGGGCCAAGTTCGACAATCCCGACGGCCTTCTGGTGCCAGGCCTGTTCGGCACCCTGCAGATGGCTGCCTCCGATCCCTATCAGGCGCTTCTGGTACCCGACGCGGCCGTGGTCTCCGACCAGAGCAACAAGCTGCTGATGACCGTGGACGCCGACGGCAAGGTGACGCCCAAGATGGTGGAGCTTGGCGGCATGCAGGACGGCCTGCGGGTCGTCAGGTCGGGGGTCACGGCAGACGACCTCGTGATCATCGAAGGTCTGCTGATGGTCCGTCCGGGTTCCACGGTAACGACCAACGAAACCACGCTCACGACGAAGAACTGAGGTCGGTTTCATGGGTTTCAGCCATTTCTGCATCGACCGGCCGATCTTCGCGACGGTCCTTGCCATCCTGATCACGCTGGTCGGCGCCATCTCGTGGCAGGCGCTGCCGGTTTCGCAGTATCCCGAAATCGCACCGCCCAGCATCAGCGTCACCGCCACCTATCCCGGCGCCTCGTCGGAAACCGTCGCCAACACGGTGTCCTCCGTCATTGAGCAGCAAATCAATGGCGTCGAGGACATGCTGTTCATCAAGTCGGAGAACACCGCCGACGGCGTTGCCTCGATCACCGTGGCTTTCCAGCCCGGTACCGATCTCGACATCGCCCAGGTCCAGGTCCAGAACCGCGTCTCTCTGGCAGAACCCGAACTGCCCGAGGAGGTCCGCCGCCAGGGCGTGTCGGTGATCAAGAACTCCTCCGACATCATGATGGTGATCCACATCCTCTCGCCGGATGGGTCGCGCGACAGCCTGTATGTCTCGAACTACGCCTCCAGCCAGGTGCTCGACCAGCTCGTGCGCATCGACGGCGTCGGCCAGGCCCGCCTCTTTGCCGAACGCGCCTATGCCATGCGCGTCTGGATCGATCCCCAGCGGGCCGCCATCCTGGGCCTCACGGCAAACGATATCGTCAATGCGATCGACCAGAACAACGCCCAGGTCGCGGCCGGCTCCCTCGACAAGCTGCCTACCCCCGACCAGGGCGCCTTCGAGCTGACAGTCGAGACCGAAGGCCGCCTGATCACGCCCGAGCAGTTTTCGGACATCATCATCAAGCAGAGCAGCGATGGCGTGGTGCGCCTGCGGGATGTCGCACGGGTCGAACTGGCCGCCCAGGATTACAGCACGACCGGCTATCTGGACGGCAAGACCGCGCTGCCCATCGGCATCTTCCAGCGACCCGATTCCAATGCGGTGGAGACCGCGGCGCAGATCGAGGCGTTGATGGAGGAAATCGCCGAGACGATGCCCGAGGGCATTGCCTACGAGATCGTTTACAACCCCACGGAGTTCATCAGCGAGTCGATCGACGAGATCTACCGGACCATCATCGAGGCGACCATCCTGGTGGTGATCGTCATCCTGGTCTTCCTGCAGACCTGGCGTGCCGCGATCATCCCGGTGGTTGCGATCCCGGTCTCGCTGATCGGCACCTGCGCCCTGCTCGCCCTGTTCGGTTTCTCGCTCAACAACCTGTCCCTGTTCGGAATGGTGCTGGCCATCGGCATCGTGGTCGATGACGCGATCGTCGTGGTCGAGAACATCGAGCACTACATCCACGAGGGGCTGACACCGCGCGATGCCGCGCACCGGACCATGGACGAGGTCGGCGGAGCGCTGGTCGCCATCGCCATCGTGCTGACGGCCGTGTTCCTGCCAACCTTGTTCATCACAGGCATTTCCGGCGCGTTCTACAAGCAGTTCGCCCTGACGATCGCCAGCGCAACGATCCTGTCCCTGGTGATGTCGCTCTCGCTCTCCCCCGCTCTCGCCGCCCTGCTGCTCAAGCCCAAGGGCGAAAAGCCGACCGGCATCTCCGGTGCCCTGGGCGCGCCGTTCCGCGCCTTCGGCCGTGGTTTCAACAAGGTCTTCGACAGTACCGCACGGGGTTACGGCGCCATCACACGCAAGCTGGTGCGCATCGTTGCCATCATGCTGGTCGTCTATGCCGGCCTGATGGTGCTTGCCTGGCATCAGTTCTCGTCCACGCCGACCGGGTTCATTCCCCAGCAGGACAAGGGTTATCTGATCGCGATCATTCAGCTTCCGGCAGGTTCGTCGCTGTCACGCACCGACGCCGTGCTGCGCCAGGCCGCAGATATCCTGACCGACGTGCCCGGTGTTGCCCATACGGTTGTCATCGGCGGCCTGGACGGCTCCACGTTCACCATCGCTTCGAACTCCGGTGTCATCTTCGTGCCGCTCACGGAATACGACCAGCGCATTCCGGACGGGCTCACTTCCGACGTGATCCAGGGCGACGCCCAGAGAGCGCTCAGTTCCCAGATCGATCAGGCGATGGTGATCGTCGCCTCGCCGCCTCCGGTGAGCGGTATCGGCAACTCCGGCGGCTGGAAGCTCTACCTCCAGGATCTCCAGGGACGCGGCCAGGAAGCCCTGGCCCAGGTCGCCCAGGCCTTCATTGTCGCAGCCAATCAGAATCTCGAACTGCGGCAGGTCTACAACCTTTACCAGGCCAGCACCCCGCGCATTCACGCAACGGTCGACCGGACACGCGCCGAACTTCTGGCGGTGAGCGCCGGCGATATCAACGACACCCTTTCGATCTACCTGGGCTCGCGTTACGTCAACGACTTCAACTTCATCGGCCAGACGTACCGCATCATCGCACAGGCCGAAGGTGTCGACCGCAACGAGCCCGATGACATTCTTCGCCTGAAGGTGCGCTCGGCCAACGGCGACATGGTGCCGCTCGGCTCCCTCGTCACGCTGGAAAACACCGTCGGGCCGATCCGCCTGTCACGCTACGAGGTCTATCCCGCCATCGACGTGCAGGGCGAACCCGCACCAGGCATCTCCAGCGGCCAGGCCCTTGCCGCGGTCGAGAAGATGATGGACGAGATGCTGCCCGACGGCTTCGGCTACGCATGGACCGACATGGCGCTCCAGGAGAAGCTGGCCGGCAACACCGCGATGATCGCCTTTGCCCTGGCCGTGGTTTTCGTCTTCCTGCTGCTGGCGGCGCTCTACGAGAGCTGGCTGCTGCCGCTCTCGGTCATCCTGATCGTGCCCATGTGTCTGCTGGCCGCAATCATCGGTGTCGATATCCGCGGCATGGACAACAACATCCTGGTGCAGATCGGCCTCGTCGTGCTGATCGGCCTGGCTTCCAAGAACGCGATTCTGATCGTGGAGTTCGCGCGCCAGAACGAACGCGAAGGGCAGGAACGCAAGCAGGCCGCGGCCGACGCCGCCCAGCGACGCCTGCGCCCGATCCTTATGACCTCATTTGCCTTCATCCTGGGCGTGGTGCCGCTGGTCATCGCCACGGGTGCGGGCGCCGAGATGCGTCAGGACCTGGGGACGGCGGTGTTTGCCGGCATGATCGGCGTCACCATCTTCGGACTGATCTTCACGCCGATCTTCTATGTCTTCACACGCTGGATCGGACACTTCTGGGAGGACCGGCACCGGCCAAAGGCAGCGCCGGCCGCCGAGGAAGAACTGCCTCCGGTCGAAGAGTCACCATCGCCCACCGGGAGTTAAGCCGGCAGGTAGAGCCTGAAACGACAGACGCCCCGGATCAGCACGATCCGGGGCGTCTTTGCTCTCAGTATCCAATCCTTAGCCGGCAGCAGCCTCGATCGCGCGCAGCACCCGCGGCGGCGACATCGGCAGCCGCGTCATGCGCACGCCAATGGCATGGGAGACGGCATTGGCCACGGCCGCCAGCGGCGGCACGATGGGCGTCTCGCCGACGCCACGCACACCATAGGGATGGCCGGGATTGGGCACCTCCACGATCACCGTGTCGATCATCGGCATGTCCGAACAGACCGGGATGCGGTAGTCCAGGAAACCGGCGTTCTGCAGGCGGCCGTCCTCGCCGTAGATGTATTCCTCCGAGAGCGCCCAGCCGATGCCCTGCACGGCGCCACCCTGGAACTGGCCCTCGACATAGGCCGGATGCACCGCCTTCCCGGCATCCTGCACCACGGTATAGCGCAGCACGGTGACATGGCCGGTCTCGGGGTCGACCTCGACGTCGCAGATGTGGGTGCCGAAGCTCACACCCGCGCCCTGCACGTTGCTGGCGTGATGGCCCGCGATGGGGCCGCCGGTGGCCGAGGCCTGTGCCGCGAGTTCCTCGAGGGTAAGCGGCGCCAGATCCTTGGCCTGGGAGCCCGTGGCATGGGCCGCGCCCTTCTCCCAGATCACCGCTTCCTGCGGAATGCCCCAGATCTTCGCCGCACGCTCGCACATGCGTGCAATGGCATCGCGGGCCGCTTCGATGGTGGCAAAACCGGTGGCGAAGGCAACGCGACTGCCGCCGGTGGTGTCATTGTAGGCCAGCATCGCGGTATCGGAGATCACCGCACGGACGCGCTCGTAATCGATGCCCAGTTCCTCGGCCGCCATCTGGCACTGGGAGGCGCGGGTGCCGCCGATGTCTGGCGATCCGATGGAGAGCGCCACCGTACCGTCGCTGTTGATGTTGAGCGTGACGCTCGACTCACCGCCGAAGTTGAACCAGAAGCCCGAGGCAACACCCCTGCCCTGGTTGGGACCAAGCGGCGCCTTGTAATGGGGATGCTCGCGCGCGGCTTCCACCGTCTCGACCATCCCGATGGGACCGAAGGTGGGGCCATAGGCGGCGCGGGTGCCCTCGCGCGCCGCATTCTTCAGGCGCAGAGCCAGCGGGTCCATGCCGACCGCCTGGGCGATCTCGTCCATCAGCGATTCCACCGCATAGGCCGACATCGGCGCACCCGGAGCGCGGTAGGCCGCAGCCTTGGGCCGGTTGGTGACGACGTCGTAGCCCACGACCAGAACATTGGGGATGTCATAGGGCGTGAAGGCGCACATGGCGGCGGCCCCAACGGGCGAACCAGCGAATGCACCGCCCTGGAACTTCAGTTCGGCCTCGCCCGCGACGATCCGGCCGTCGCGTTTCACGCCGATGCGGGCGCGCATGACGCTGCTGGAGGTCGGGCCGCTGGCGCGGAAGACCTCGTCGCGCGACATGACGATCTTCACCGGACGGCTGGCCTTGCGGGAAAGCGCCAGGGCCAGCGGCTCCATGAAGACCGTGGTCTTGCCGCCAAAGCCACCGCCGATCTCCGAGGCTGTGACACGCAGATGCGAGGCGTCCATGCCCAGCAGACCGGCACACAGCGCGCGCACGCCGTAGTGTCCCTGGGTACACAACCACAGTTCGCCCGTACCGTCGGACCCGACATTGGCGACGCAGGCATGGGGCTCGATGTAACCCTGATGCACGCCCTCGGTCGCAAAATGCCGCTCGATGATGATGTCGGCGTCGGCAAAACCCTTCTCGATATCGCCCAGCTTCACTTCCATGCGCGAGGCGATGTTCGAGGCCGTCCTGGGCCTGGGCTCCACACCCTCTGTGCGCATGTCGGCATGCAGGATCGGCGCGCCGGGCTTCATGGCCTCCTCGACGTCCGTGACGTGGGGGAGCACCTCGTAATCGACCTTGATCAGCTTCAGGGCCTGCTTGGCCGTGGCGGTATCCACCGCGGCGACGGCAGCGACGGCATGGCCTTCATAGAGCGCCTTGTCGCGCGCGATCACGTTGATCGCGACATCGCTGAGCTTCTCCTCGCCTTCGGCCTCGACCACCGCGTCGTCCGTCACCTTGCGGAAATCGGCTGCCGTGATGACGGCTTTGACACCCGGAAGCGCCTGCGCCGCCGTGGTGTCGATGCTGCGGATACGGGCATGGGCATGGGGACTGCGCAGGACCCTGCCGATCAACATGCCCGGCATGGTCATGTCGGCGCCGAAACGGGCGCGGCCGGTGACCTTGTCGACACCGTCCGGGCGAATCGGCCGCTTGCCGACCTGAAGGAAGGTGCGGGCGTTGAAGCGGTCGTTGTTATCGAGCGGCATGGTCTTTGTCCTCGTTCATGTTCGGCGCGATCAGCATGGTGACACAGGCAGCAAGGCATTGGCGAGATGCCGCCCGTGCGCTCAAGTGTCACGCTCGCTTTTTGACAGTTTGTCGATCACCTCGGCGGGAATGTCGTCGAAGGAGGCGTAGTTCATGCGGTAGAGGCGGCTATAAAGCCCCTCGGCCGCCATCAGCTCGTCATGACTGCCGGTCTCCACGATATGACCGTCCTGAAGAACAATGATGCGGTCGGCCCCGCGGATCGTCGCCAGGCGATGGGCGATGACCATGGCGGTGCGCCCCTTCAACAGCAGGGCGAGCGCCTTCTGGATCTGCAGTTCGGTATAGCTGTCGACATTGGCCGTGGCCTCGTCGAGCACCAGGATGCGGGCATCGGCGACCAGCGCGCGGGCAAAGGAGATCAACTGTCGCTGGCCCAGCGACAGGTTGGAGGCATCCTGCTCCAGGACCGTCTCGTAACCCTGGGGCAGGCGCATGATGAACTCATGGGCGCCCACCGCCGTGGCGGCCTGGATCACGGTCTCCCGGCTGGCCTCCTCCTTGGCGTAGCGGATGTTCTCGAAGATCGTGCCCGAGAACAGGAACGGCTCCTGCAGCACCATGGCGATCTGGTGGCCCAGCGAATCCTGGGTGACGTCGCGCACGTCGTGGCCGCCCACGATCACCGCGCCGTCCCAGACATCGTAGAAGCGGCGCACCAGCGAGGTGGTGCTGGTCTTGCCCGATCCCGTCGGCCCGACCAGCGCCACGGTTTCGCCCGGCGCAACCTTGAAGCTGATGTTCTTGAGAACGGGCTGATCGGGCACGTAGCCGAAGGTGACGTCGCGGAATTCCACCGAGCCGTCGATGGTGCCCAGTTCCACGGCGTCGGGTTTGTCGGAAACATCGATCTCGACGTCCATGACCTCGAAGATGCGGTGCCCGGAGGCCATGGCCCGCTGCATG
>CALGGB010000211.1 GCA_937880925.1 uncultured Rhodospirillaceae bacterium
CGCAATCAGCCCGCCGCCGCCGATCGCCACCACCAGGGTATCGATCCCGGGTGCGTCTTCCAGGATTTCCAGCCCGAGGGTGCCCTGTCCGGCCAGCACGTCGGGGTCGGCAAAGGCGTGGATATAGGCCAGATCCTCCGCATCTGCCGCCGACAGGGCGGCGACATTGGACTCATCCCAGACGCTGCCGTGAATGCGCACGTCAGCACCCCAGGCGCGCAGCTTCTCCGCCTTGGCCGGGGGCGCGCTCTCGGGCAGGTAGACGACAGCGCGCAAGCCCAGGCAATGGGCGGCATAGGCCACCCCCAGGCCGTGGTTGCCGCCTGATGCCGTGATCAGGCCGCGGGTGCCCGCTGCCATGGCCGTCGCCTTGGCCAGCGCACCGCGCGGCTTGAAGGACCCGGTGACCTGCAGGCTCTCGAGCTTCAGCATCAGGGGCACGGCGATGGCGGGATGGCGTGCCGGCTGGGCTGCAATTACGGGTGTGCGGCGCAGCAGCGGTGCAATCCGGGTGCGGGCTGCCTCGATCCGCTGCAACGGCAGGACGGCATCAGTCATCTTGGGTCTCCGGCGGGCAAAGGTCAGTGGTTCCTGTCGCCTGGATGCTCGGACGATCGACACTGGCGGCCTTGATCATGGCGTAAACCTCCGAGCCCGGCTCCAGGCGCAGATGCGCCACCGAACGGCGGGTGATGCGGGCCAGAAGGCGGGTGCCGTGGGCATCGAGCACGACGTCAGCCTGGGCGATGTCGTCGTCGGTGATCGATACCACGCGGGCGGAAATGGCATTGAGCACGCTGCTCTGCACCGGCGGGGCCAGGCCAATGGAGATGTCGCGCGAGCGGACCCGAACCCGAACCCGCGTGCCCGTGGGGTGGTCGAGCCGGGGCACCAGCAACGTACCGCCGGCGAAGCGCAGCTCCGTCAGGCTGAAGGCCGCATCGCCGCCGGCCACTTCCGCGTCGATCACCGCGCCCGCCCAGAAACGGCCGGTCAGCGGTGCAAGGTCGGGGCGGCTGAGAACATCTTCCACCGGGCCGCTCGCTCGCACCTTGCCTTCCGAAAGGACGACCACCCGGTCGGAAAGTCGGATGACCTCCTCAAGGGCGTGGCTGACATAGATCACGGGCATCGCCAGCTCATCGGGCAGGCGGCGGATGAAGGGCAGGATCTCGTTCTTGCGCGGCTGATCGAGGGAGGCCAGCGGTTCGTCCATCAACAGCAGGTCGGGGCTTGCGAGCAGGGCGCGCCCGATCGCAACGCGTTGGCGTTCGCCGCCGGATAACTGGGAAGGCCTGCGTGTCAGCAGGCGTGCGATGCCGAGCAGGTCGACAACGTCGTCAAATGCCAGACGACGGTCCTGCGGGCGCTGGCGGCGCATGCCGAACACAAGGTTGGCGCGCACCGAAAGGTGGGGAAAGAGCCGGGCGTCCTGGAAGACGAGGCCCAGACGCCTCTGTTCGGGCCGCAGATCGACCCTGGCCGCATGATCGAAGAGAACACGCCCGTCGACCACGATCCGCCCGCTATCGGGCTTGAGAAGTCCGGCAATCAACTCAATGAGGGTGGACTTTCCAGAACCAGATGGGCCAAAAAGAGTAGTTATGCCAGCATGTTCCAGAGAATTTTTAACCTCAATCGAGAACTTTTTTCGCTGCCGTACAACCTCGATCTCGATCATGCGCCGTGGCCCAGGATGCGGCGGCGGACATGGCGCGAAAGGATTTCCGAGGCCGCCAGGGCGCCGAAGGCCAGAATGCAGGAGATGATCACCAGGCGCAGGGCGATGGCGTCACCGCCCGGCGTCTGTACCGCTGTGTAGAGGGCCAGCGGCAGGGTCTGGGTGATCCCTGGAATGTTGGAGACAAAGGTAATGGTGGCGCCGAACTCGCCGATCGAGCGGGCGAAGGCCAGCACCGCTCCGGTGACGATGCCGGGCAGAACCAGCGGCACGGTGATGTTCCAGAAGACATCCATGCGGCCGGCACCCAGGGTGCGCGCGGCGGTTTCGAGGCGGCGGTCGACCAGTTCCAGGCTGAGGCGGATCGAGCGGACCAGCAGCGGGAAGGCGACCACGGCGCTGGCGATGGCGGCGCCTTGCCAGGTGAAGGCGAAACTCCAGCCCAGCCATTCGTGGAGCGGCGCGCCCAGCACGCCATTGCGCCCCAGCACCAGCAACAGCACGTAGCCGACCACGACCGGCGGCAGGACGAGGGGCAGGTGGACGATGGCGTTGAGCATGCCGTGACCCGGGAAACGGCAGCGCGCGAGCAGCCAGGCCACGAAGAGCCCCAGCGGCAGGCTGCCCACGACAGCCCAGAGCCCGACCTTCAGGCTGAGGCCGAGCGCTTCGAGTTCCACGGGCGTCAGGGAGAACATGCCGCCGTCAGGCCGCCTTGTTGAGGCGGTCGAAGCCGGCGGCCAGGTCGGCAATCAGGTCGTCGGGGTCCTCGAGACCGGCATGGATGCGCAGGAGCTGGCCCTCCTGTGTCCACGGGACGGCAGCGCGCACCGCACTCACGTCGGAGGGCACCAGAAGGCTTTCGTAGCCGCCCCAGGACCAGCCCATGCCGTAAAGCTCCATGTTGTCGAGCATGGCGGCGAGCTGGTTGTCGGAAACCGGCTTGATGAGCACGGAGAAGAGGCCGCTGGCGCCGGTGAAGTCGCGCTTCCACAGGGCGTGATCGGGGTGGTCGTCGAGGCCGGGATGCAGCACCGCAATCACCTCCGGCCGCTCACGCAGCCAGTGGGCGAGCTTCAGGCCGTTGGCGTGGTGGCGCTCCAGGCGCACGCCCAGAGTGCGCAGGCCGCGCTGAGCGAGGTAGCAGTCGTCGGGGCCGGAGGTGTTGCCCAGCGCCAGGAAGGTTTGCCACAGCCGTTCGGCAAAGGGCTCCCTGGCCCCGACGAGACCCAGCATGATGTCGCTATGGCCGCCGATGTACTTGGTGCCGGCCTGGATCACGACGTCGGCGCCGTGGTCCAGGGGGCGGTAGAAGTAGCCCGCGGCCCAGGTGTTGTCGTTGATCACCACCGCGCCCGCCTTGTGGGCGGCCTCGGCGATGGCCGGCACGTCCTGCACCTCGAAGGTCACCGAGCCCGGGCTTTCGGTATAGACGATGGTGGTGTTGGGCCGGATCAGCTCGGCGATGCCTGCGCCGATGCGGGGATCGTAGAAGGTCGTCTCGACGCCGTAGTCGGCGAGGATGCCCGAGGCATAACTGCGCGCGGGCTGATACGCGCTGTCGGTCATCAGGATGTGGTCGCCCGCCTTGGCATAGGCCATCAGCGCGGTGACGATGGCGGCCTTGCCCGAGGCGCAGGAGACGGAGAGATCGGAACCCTCCAGCGCGTTGAAGGCATCCTGGATGGCGAAGGTGGTGGGCGTGCCGTTGCGCCCGTAGACGACCTGGCCGGGGCCGCGCTTGCCTGCTTCCTGAACCGCGGAATAGCTCGGCATCAGCACCGTGGAGGCGTGATAGACCGGCGGATTGACGATGCCGTGATTGTCGTGCGGGTGGCGTCCCGCGGTAACGATCGTCGTGTCGCGCTTCATGGATGCAGTCCGTGCCGGTGGCGGGGGCGGCACTATGGCAAAGCGCCGCCCCCGGGGCCAGCAGACAGGGACTGCATGTCAGGAAGCGGCGGCCTCCGGCGGGGCGTTCTCGGCGAAGGTCGCAAGCTGGGCCTTGATCGCGGCGTCGAAGGCGGGTCGGGCGAGGCAGCGCTTCAGATAGGCGGCAAGGCGCGGGAAGTCGCGCAGGATCGGCTCATCCTGCAAGCCGCGCAGCACGCTCGCCATGACGATGTCGGCGACACCGAAGCGGCCGGTCAGCCAGTCCTTCTCGCCCAGGGCGTTGGAGAGCGAGTTGAGGCGCAAACGCAGGATGTCCTCGGCGGCGGCCCGGGCACCCTCGATCCACGGCTCGCCCGGATGGAAGATCGCGGGAAGAATCATGTTGTCGACCTTGGGCTCGATCGCGTTGAGGGCCGAGAAGACCCAGGCGGTCGTGGTCGCGGCTTCCTGCTTGTCGCGGGGCGCCAGGGCAGGGGACTTCTGCGCGATGTGGAGCAGGATGGCGCCGCTCTCGAACAGCTCGACCTCGTCGTCGCGATAGGCCGGCACCTGACCGAAGGGCTGCCAGGCGCGATACTCGGGCGTGTCGGCGCGACCGTTGCCGACCAGGGAAACTGTGTAGTCGATGCCGGCTTCGGCCAGCGCCCAGCGCGGGCGCAGATCCTTCACGTAGCCCTGCGCGAAGGGCGGAACCCAGGCAAAAGCGCTGATTTCGATGGTCACGGGCGTGCTCCTGCGGCGAATCGGTCGGGAAAGCTTGACGAATAGATAAGTTGAGATCAACGTAAATTGCCATGCGCGACGATCTGCCGATCACCCTGACCCACGAGGTTCGCGACCGCTGCCTGTGCCTGCATGTGCAGCGGGCGGCCCGGGCGTTGGCGCGGCGCTTCGATCAGGCGTTCAAGAACCTCGGGCTGACCAACGGCCAGTACTCGCTGATGGTCGCACTGAACCGGCCGGAGCCGCCGCGCATGGCGGACCTGGCGCCCTTCCTGGCGATGGACCGCACCACCCTGACCGCCGCGCTCAAGCCGCTCGAGCGGCGCGGGCTGGTAACGGTGATCCGCGATGCGGCCGACCGGCGTGCGCGCCGGCTGCTCCTGACCGAAGCGGGCAGGGACCTGCTGGCCGAGGCCGTGCCTGTCTGGCGTGCGACCCACGACGCGATCGACCGCGAGTTGGCCGACCACGACCAGGAGCGGTTGAAGGGCGATCTGCTGGCGCTGGCCTGATTGTCAGCGCCGTCAGGTGCGGTTCAGCCCGCAAGTTCCTTCTTGATCTGTTCGGCCGCACGCAGGGTCAATGCGGCGGTGGTCAGCGTCGGCGGGTTGATCGGCGCGCTGACGTGGGCCGAGGTGCCGAGCACATAGAGATTCGCGTGGTCGTGGGCCTTGCCCATGGGGTCGACCACCGAATCCTTGGGGTCGGTGCCCATGCGCGCCGTGCTGGTGATGATCGCCTGGCTGACGGAAGGATCGTCGTGGCGCACCTCGGTGGCGCCGATGGCGTCCATGATCTTGGCATTGACCTTCAGCGCGTTCTCAAGCCCGGCCTTGGTCCAGTCGTCGTAGGAGAAGCTGACGCGCGGACGGGGCAGGCCCAGCGGGTCCTTCTTTTCGGGATCGAGATCGACGTAGTTGTCCTTCGAGCCCAGCATCTCTGCCGAGCTGTTGAGGCGGAACTCCCGGTTGGTGTGGTCGGTGACGGCATTGCGCAGGGCCTCGCCGCGCAGGCCCTGCTTGGCGAAGGTCGTCGCCCAGATGCCGGGACCGAAGAAGGGGTGCCAGCCG
>CALGGB010000212.1 GCA_937880925.1 uncultured Rhodospirillaceae bacterium
CGTGCACATGACCATCTTCCCCGGACAGAAGCCATGATCGCCCGCCTGCTACAGACCGGCGCGCTGGTGCTTGCCATGCTGGCGGGCCCCGCCTCGGCCCAGGCGCAGCAGTTCATCGACACCTCCAAGCACGATTCCTCGCAGCCCCTGGAAATCACGGCCGATGCCCTGGAGGTCGATCAGGAGAACCAGAGTGCGACCTTTACCGGCGCCGTGGATGTCATCCAGGGCGACATGCGCCTGACCTCCGACAAGCTGGTCGTGCATTACCGTGACAAGGAAGCCGCCGAGCAGAACGCGATCTACCGCATCGACGTGGAGGGCAATGTGCGGTTTGCCACCCCCACCGAGACCGCCCAGGGCGACAGTGGCGTCTATGACGTCGATGGCGGGGTCATCCACATGGTCGGCAATGTCGTACTGACCAGCGGCCAGGAGGCGGTGATTCGCGGCAACGAACTGACCATGGATCTCAATTCCGGACAGAGCGAGGTGTCCGGCGGGCGCGTAAAGGGCTACTTTGTTCCAGATCAGAGTGGCGGTACATGACCGACGGCAGCAACAGCACGATGGACAAGCCGGTCCTTGTGGCCAGCAATTCCGGGCTCGAAGCGCGAAATCTCTCCAAGAGCTTCCGCCGCCGTCCGGTGCTGCGGGATGTCTCGGTATCCGTGCAGCGCGGCGAGGCGGTCGGCTTGCTGGGCCCCAACGGCGCGGGCAAGACCACCTGCTTCTATCTCATAACAGGTCTGATCTCGCCCGATGCCGGCACCATCGCGCTGGACGGCCACGCCATCACCGAACTGCCGATGTACCGCCGTGCCCGTCTCGGCATCGGCTATCTGCCCCAGGAAGCCTCGATCTTCCGTGGCATGACGGTGGAGAACAACATCCGCGCCGTGCTCGAGGTCGTCGAAAAGGACCGCGACACCCGCGAGGCCATGCTTGACGAACTGCTCGCCGAATTCTCGATCTCCCACCTGCGCCGTGCTCCCGCGCTGGCGCTTTCTGGTGGTGAGCGGCGGCGTGCCGAAATTGCCCGTGCGCTGGCCTCGCGGCCCAGCTTCATGCTGCTCGACGAGCCGCTTGCAGGCATCGATCCCATCGCGGTGGGCGATATCCGCGACCTGGTGGCCCATCTCAAGGACCGCGGTATCGGTGTGCTGATCACCGACCACAACGTGCGCGAGACGCTCGACCTCATCGACCGCGCCTATATCCTCCACGAGGGGCGCCTGATGATGGAGGGCGTGCCCCAGGAGATCGTCGCCCACGAGGGTGTGCGCCGGGTCTATCTGGGTGACCGCTTCCGGCTCTAGCGGCCGTCATGTCCCTTTCGCCAAAGCTCGACCTGCGCCAGTCCCAATCGCTGGTGATGACGCCGCAGCTACAGCAGGCGATCAAGCTTCTGCAACTCTCCAACCTCGAGGTCAGTGCCTTCGTCGAGGAGGAGCTTGAGCGCAACCCCCTGCTGGAGCGCGCTTCCGGCGAGGAAAATCAGCGCAACGAAAGCACCGACGCCCCGGTCGACCACGACGCCAACGACCGACAGAACAGTCCCGCGGACGGCGAGGCGGTGACCGCAGTGCCTCCCGACGATCCCATGAGCACGACCTCCTGGCGCTCCGGCGACGGCCGCGGCGGCGGCTCCGACGATCTCTCCGGGCTCGAACAGACTGTGGCAGGCAAGATCTCGCTCTACGAGCATCTGGCGCAGCAGATCCAGGTGGAAATCAGCGATCCGCGTGATCGCCTCATCGCAACGACCCTCATGATGGGCATCGACGAAGCCGGCTACCTGACGATGGATCCGGCCGAGGCGTCGGAGACCCTTGGTTGCCCGCAGGCGCAGACCGAAGCGATTTTACAGCGCCTGCAGACACTCGATCCGCCCGGCGTTTTCGCCCGGGACCTGCGAGAATGCCTGGCGTTGCAGCTGGCCGAACGCAACCGCCTGGATCCTGTCATCGAGGTCCTTCTGGCCAACCTGGAGCTGGTCGCCCGCCGCGATTTTGCCCGCCTGCGCAAGATGTGCGACTGCAGCGAACAGGACCTCGCCGACATGCTGGCCGACCTGCGCATGCTCGATCCCAAGCCGGGCCTGAAGTTCAATCCCGACCAGACCCAGGTGATGATTCCCGACGTGGTGGTGCGCGCGGCCCAGGCCGGCGGCTGGCATGTCGAGCTCAACAGCGACACCCTGCCGCGGGTTCTGGCCAACGAACGCTACTATGCCGAGGTGCAGAGCGGCGCGAGGAGCGAAAGTGAGCGCACCTTTGTTTCCGAGCACTGGAACTCGGCCAACTGGCTGGTGAAGGCGCTGGATCAGCGCGCCCGGACCATCCTGCGCGTGGCGCGCAAGATCGTCCGCCAGCAGGACCTGTTCCTGGTCAAGGGCGTGGCCCACATGAAGCCACTGATCCTGCGCGACATCGCCGATGCCCTGGAGCTGCACGAAAGCACGGTGAGTCGGGTCACCAGCAACAAGTTCATGGCGACGCCACGCGGCATCTTCGAATTGAAGTACTTCTTCACCGCCTCGATCGGCAGCACCGGGGATGGCCCGGCCCATTCCGCCGAAGCCGTGCGCCACCGCATCAGGACCATGATCGACGGTGAGGACGCCGACGGCGTGCTTTCCGACGACGACATTGTCGAGGCCCTGGCAGGCGACGGCGTGGCGATCGCACGGCGCACCGTGGCCAAGTACCGTGAGGCCATGCGCATACCATCCTCGGTCCAGCGGCGGCGCGAGCGGCGGCTGGCGGCTGAAAACCGGGGCTGAACCGGGCTTTCCGGCACCGGCTTGTATCGCCGGGCGAGGAGGTCTATATGTGCGCCCCCTCGACGGAGCGGCATGACCAGAACGGCGCCGCAGCCGTCGAACCGGGTACTCCCGGCGGGTGAGAGACACAGTCAACAGGTAGACGATGAAGATTGCCGTCACAGGCCATCAGATCGATATCGGCGATGCCCTGAGAGTTCACGTGGAAGAACGCCTTGAGCGCGGTGTCAGCAAGTACTTTGCCGACCCGATCGAGGCTCACGTGAAGTTCTCGCGCGAGGGCGAACAGTTTCGGACCCATGTGTCCGTGCACGTCGGCAAGGACCTCTTCGCGGAGGGACGGGCCGACGACGCCGAGATCTATGCCAGCTTCAATGCGGCCGCAGAGCATGTTGAAAAGCAGCTCCGGCGCAACAAACGCAAGCTGCGCGACCACCACTGAATTGAGGGGTGCGTCCAACGCGCCCCGAGGCAGACTTATGGAACTCTCCGACCTTCTGACGCCCGAGGGCGTCGTCGCACACCTCAAGGCCGCCAACAAGAAGCAGGCCCTGCAGGAGATAGCGCGCGCGGCCGCGCCGCTGACCGGCCTTGAAGAGCGCGCCATCTTCGATGCCCTGCTTGAGCGCGAACGCCTTGGCACCACCGGCGTTGGCCTGGGCATTGCGATCCCCCATGCCAAGCTGCCGGAACTGACCCGGCTCTATGGCCTGTTCGCACGGCTCGACCAGCCGATCGACTTCGATGCGATCGACGAGCAGCCGGTCGATCTGATGTTCGTGCTGCTGGCCCCCGAATCGGCCGGCGCCGATCACCTGAAGGCCCTGGCGCGGATTTCGCGCCTGCTGCGCAACCAGGCGGTCTGCGAGAAGCTGCGCGGTGCCGAAAGCGGTGTCGCGATCCTCGCCCTGCTGTGCGAACCCGAATCGAGCCAGGCGGCCTGAAAACGGCCATGACGACGGTGCATGGAACCTGCCTCGTCGTCGCATCCGCCGGCCTTCTCCTGCGCGGCCCCTCGGGCGCCGGCAAGAGTGACCTTGCTCTTCGCCTGATTCACGATGGTTCGGGTTGTCTCGTCGCCGACGATCAGGTCTGCCTGGAAGCGACGGAAAAGGGCACGTTGCGCGCCTTCCCGCCCGCAACCCTTGCGGGCCGTATCGAGGTCCGCGGCATCGGCATCCTCGCCATCGACCATCGTTCGTGCTGCCGCGTTGATGCGGTGATCGACCTTGTGGCCCGCGATGCCGTCGAGCGGATGCCAGAACCCTGCCACGAAACACTGTTGGGGATCGCCCTGCCGCGCTTTTGCGTCCATGCTTTCGATGCCTCGGCGCCCGCGCGCCTGGTTCAGATTGCCCGCCTCTGCCTTGCCGCCCATCATGGAGAAGCCGCTCATGGCCGCTGATGTTCCCCAACTGCGCAACCTTGTGCTGGTGACGGGCCTGTCGGGCGCAGGCCGCAGCACGGCATTGAAGGCTTTGGAAGACGAGGGCTACGAGGCGATCGACAACCTGCCCCTGTCGATGCTGGGTGCCCTGCTTGACCACAATGCCGATACGCCCGCACCACTGGCCGTGGCCGTCGATGTCCGTTCGCGCCAGTTCGATGCACCGGTCTTCCTGAAGCAGATCGAACGCCTGCGTAGCGACAGGAACCTGCGCGTGTCGGTCGTTTTCCTGGAAAGCGATGCCGATGTCCTGCTGCGCCGCTTCACCGAAACCCGGCGGCGCCACCCGCTGGCAGCCAATCGCTCTGTCGAGGAAGGCATCGCCCTTGAGCATGACCTGATGGAACCGGTGCGCACCGTGGCCGATCTGGTGGTCGATACCACCACCATGTCGGGTGGCGATCTGCGGCGCCACATCGTCGCCCATCTCGAGCCCGGCAAGCGCAAATCCCTGGCCGTGTTCGTCACCTCGTTCTCCTACCGCCAAGGTGTGCCGCGCAATGCCGACCTGGTGTTCGACGTGCGCTTCCTCGACAACCCGCATTATGTCGATGCCCTGCGGCCCCAGAGCGGGCGCGACCCGGCGGTGGCCGCCCACATCGAGAAGGACCCCGCATTTGCCCCCTTCATGGAGCGGCTGACCGCCCTTCTGGACGTGCTGCTTCCAGGCTACGAGCGCGAGGGAAAGCACTATCTGACCATCGCCATCGGTTGTACCGGCGGGCGCCACCGTTCGGTTTTTGTTGCCGAGCGGCTGGCCGCTCTGTTAAGCGGTGAACGTCGTCGCGTGAGCCTGCAGCACCGCGATCTGGCGACCTGAAGCAGGCCTGCGGCACTGAACAAGCACAACAGCGGCCACAAAAGCATGATCGGACTGGTCCTGGTCACCCACGGTCGCTTGGCCGAGGAGTTCGTCGCCGCCACCGAGCATGTGGTGGGCGAGCAGAAGGCCGTGCGCACGGTCTGCATCGGCCCCGACGACGACATGGAGCGCCGCCGCCAGGATATCCTTGATGCGATCCGCGCCGTGGACGGCGGCGATGGCGTCATCCTGCTCACCGACATGTTCGGCGGTACGCCGTCGAACCTTGCGATCTCCGTGATGGACACCGGCAATGTCGAGGTGATCGCGGGCATCAACCTGCCGATGCTGATCAAGCTGGCCTCCGCGCGCGAGACCGAACCCCTTGCTGCGGCGGTGGCCGCGGCCCAGGAGGCCGGACGCAAGTACATCAACGTCGCCAGCAGTCTGCTGAAGCCCAAGACCTGAAACCATGACATCCAGCGGCGAACAGACCAACGTCCAGAGCCGCCGTCTCGTCATCGTCAACGAGCGCGGCCTGCACGCACGCGCTGCGGCAAAGTTCGTCGCCACGGCCGGCACCTTCACCAGCGAGATCACCGTCACCAAGGACGACACCAGCGTTTCGGGCCGCTCCATCATGGGCCTGATGATGCTGGCGGCCGGCCCCGGCTCGTCCATCGAGGTCAGCGCTGCCGGCAGCGATGCCACCGCCGCGCTCGCCGCGCTGGAGACCCTGGTCGGAAACCGCTTTGATGAGTAAGGCCACGCCTCCCGTGATGAAGGCCCTGATGGGTCTCGGCGTCTCGCGCGGCATCGCCATCGGCCCGGCCCATATCGCCGAGAGCGGCGGTCTGGACGTGCCGAACTACCGCATCGACAAGAGCGAGATCGATGCCGAGCACGGTCGCTTTGCCACCGCGGTCGACTATGCCCGCGGCCAGCTTGCCAAGCTGCGCAAGCAGGCTGCCAAGCTGCCCGACAGCGCCGCCGAGGAACTGGGCTACCTGCTGCAGGCCCACGGCCAGATGCTGGAGGGTTCGCGTCTGGTGCGCGGTGTCGAGAACCGCATCCGCGAGCAGCGCATCAACGCCGAGGCCGCGGTTTCCCAGGAAGTGGCCGAAATCGCCCATGTCTTTTCCCAGATGGACGATCCCTATCTGGCCGAACGCGGGCGCGACGTGCGCGATGTCGGCCAGCGCCTGCTGAGAAGCCTGATGCAGACGCCCTACCGGGCGCTGGCCGATCTCGCCGAAGGCACCGTCGTTGTCGCCGACGAGCTGACCCCGGCCGACACCGCCCTGCTTGATCCGCGCATCGTCGCCGGTTTCGTCACCGCCTATGGCGGCGCCCAGGACCACACGGGCATCCTGGCGCGCTCCCTGGGCCTGCCGGCCGTGTGCGGCACGCCGGACCTGCTCGACCATGTCCGCCCCGGCGACATCGTCATCGTCGACGGCATCGCCGGCGAGGTCGTGATCAATCCCGACAAGGCGACGCTTGCCCGCTACGAGGAACGGCGCGACGAACTGCGCCGCCAGACGCGCAAGCTGGAGCGCCTGCGCAATGTTCCCGCAACCACCCGCGACGATGTGACGATCGGCCTGCAGGCCAACATCGACCTGCCCGGCGAGGTCGAGGCGGTGCTCGACAACGGCGCCCAGGGTATCGGTCTGTTCCGTACCGAATATCTCTACCTCAACCGGCCCGATGTGCCCGGCGAGGAGGAGCAGTACCTGCTGCTGAAAGACATCGTGGAGGGCATGGCCGGGCGGCCGGTGACCATCCGCACCCTCGATGTCGGCAACGACAAGCTGCCCTATTCCCTGGGCGAGCATCTGCAGGTCAGCCCCAATCCGGCCATGGGCCTGCGCGCCATCCGCCTGTCGCTGAAGGTGCCCGCCCTGCTGGAGAACCAGCTCGCCGCGATCCTGCGCGCGGGCGCCCACGGTCCTGTCCGCATCCTGCTGCCGATGATCAGCACCGCCGCGGAAGTGCGCCAGGTGCGCGCGACCCTGAAGAAGGTCG
>CALGGB010000213.1 GCA_937880925.1 uncultured Rhodospirillaceae bacterium
GGGCGGCCAGGGCCTCGATCAGCGTCCGCCCGCCCATGGCGGCTACTTCAGCGCCGCGATCAGCGCGTCCAGCGTCTCGTTGGGCCGCTCGGCCATCATCATGTGGCCGGAGCCCTGCAGCGTGATGGTCTTCACATCGGGCAAGGCCGCCAGCAGCGCCTTGGCACCGCGCGGCGGCGTCATCATGTCGCCGGTGCCCATGATCACGGTGGCCGGGCACTGCACCTTCGCGGCGGCCTCCAGGCCCGTGGTGTAGTCGTTGCAGGCCTTCATGTCGTTGTAGAGCACGCCGTCGCCGCCGCGCTCCAGCAGGCGCAGGCCGCCGCCGGTCACCCACATGCCCGGCGCCTTGTTGCCGCCGATCTGGCTCGATTTGGCGTGGCCCCACACGGTCACCATGTCGAAGGCGGCGTGGTTGTTGGCCCTGGCGTTATCGAGCAGCGCGTCGGTCACCGGCATCGGCACGGCGGTGCCCAGCAGCACGATGCGCTCGACCCGCTCGGGGTGGCGCGCGGCGGCCTCGATCACCGGCAGGGAGCCCATGGAATGACCGGCCAGCGCCGCCTTCTCGACGCCAGCGGCGTCGAGCACGGCGATCAGCCAGTCGGCCATGGCCTCGATGTTCGGCAGCAGGGGACCTTCCGAATTGCCGTGGCCGGGCAGATCGACCGCCAGCACCGCATGGCCGTGGTGGGCGAAGTAACGCGCCTGGGCCGACCACACGGTGCGGTTCATCGAGGCGCCGTGGACAAAGAGGATGACCGGCAGTTGGGGATCGAAGTCCTTGCCGCCGGTTGCAGCGAACACCTTGTGGCCGTCGACCTTCAGTTCCATCGCCATCGGATCAGCCCTTCTGCGCTGCGCGCAGGCCGCGCGCCAGGTCTTCGGTAAGGTCGTCCGGGTCCTCCAGGCCAACCGAGAGACGCACCAGGCCCTCGGCGATGCCGGCGGCCTTCAGCGCATCGGCATCCATCTGCTGGTGCGTCGTGGAAGCCGGATGGATGACCAGCGACTTGGCGTCGCCGACATTGGCGAGGTGGGAGAAAAGCTGCAGCGCCTCGATGAAACGCGCGCCCGCTGCGCGCCCACCCTTCAGGATGAAGCTGAAGATGGCGCCGGCGCCCCTGGGCAGGTTCTGCTTGGCGAGTTCGTGGTCGGGATGGCCGGGCAGTTCTGGGTAGAGCACCGCCTCCACGGCGTCGTGGCCGTCGAGGAAGGCGACGATCTTCCTCGCGTTCTCGACATGGCGCGCCATACGCAGGGGCAGGGTCTCGACACCCTGGAGCAGGTAGAAGGCGTTCTGCGGACTCATGCAGGCACCGAAATCGCGCAGGCCCTCGGCGCGGGCGCGCATGATCATGGCCGCCGGGCCGAATTCCTCGGCGAAATCCAGGCCGTGATAGCCGGCATAGGGCTCGGTCAGCGTCGGGAAGCGGGCCGAGGCCTCCCAGTCGAAATCGCCGCGGTCGACCACGACGCCGCCGATCGCCACGCCATGGCCGCCCAGGAACTTGGTCACCGAATGCATGACGATGTCGGCCCCCAGTTCGAAGGGCCGGCACAGGAAGGGCGTGGCGAAGGTGTTGTCGATCATCAGCGGCAGGCCCGCGGCATGGGCGACATGGGCGACCTCGGGGATGTTCAGCACCTCAAGGCCGGGATTGCCCAGGGTCTCGCCGAACAGCAGGCGGGTCTCCGGCTTGATTGCGCCGGCGAAGGCGGAAGGGTCGCGCGGATCGACGAAGGTGGTGGTGATGCCGAAGCGGGGAAGGGTGTAGGCGAACATGTTGTAGCTGCCGCCGTAGATCGAGCGCGAGGCGACGATATGGCCGCCCTGGCCCATCAGCGTGACGATGGCCAGATGCAGCGCTGCCTGGCCGCTGGAGGTACAGACCGCGCCGACGCCGCCTTCCAGGCCCGCGATCCGCTCCTCCAGCACCGCCACCGTGGGGTTGGAGATGCGCGAATAGATGTGGCCCGGCCGCTCCAGGTTGAAGAGCGCGGCGGCATAGTCGGTGTCGGGAAAGACAAAGGAGGTCGACTGGTAGATCGGCACGGCGCGCGCGCCGGTCGTGGGATCGGGCTGCTGCCCGCCGTGCAGGCTGAGCGTGTCGAAACCGACGTACTTGGGTCCGGCCATCGGGGCCTCCTTGGAATGACGCGCGAACCTAAAGCGGATCGTGTTGCGGTGGAACCTCTGCATGCGGGAGAGGGGAATGGCTGGCGCGGCTCCAGCCCTTCTTCCCAGGGGGAGAAGGAGGGGCCCGGCCCGGAGGGACGGGAGGATGAGGGGGCGCGCGGGGCTTGGCGTGGCGGTCTGGGCGGGCTACCAAGCACCCCCTAGCCTTGCGGGAGACGAGCATGACGCGCGAGATCAAGTCGGTTGCCGTGATCGGCGGCGGTACCATGGGTGCGGGCATTGCCGGAAAATGCGCCGACGCGGGCTGCCGCGTGCTTCTGATCGACAAGGACGAGACCGCCGTCGCCAAGGCCATGGAGCGCGTCACCGGCGGGCGCATGCCGGCCATCGACAACCCCGAAAGCGCCAGGCTGATCGAGACCGGCACCTTCGATGAACTTGACCGCATCGCAGGCTTTGATTGGATCTGCGAAGCCATCATCGAGGATCTGGCGACCAAGCGTGCGCTGTTCGAGAAGCTGGAGGCCCTGCGTAGCGAAGGCTCGGTGGTCTCGACCAACACCTCGGGTATTCCCCTGCGCTCCATCGTGGAAGGCATGCCGGAGCGCCTGCGCCGCGATGTCGTCGTCACCCACTTCTTCAATCCCGTAAAGGTGATGAAGCTGCTGGAGGTCGTGCCCGGCGAGGACACCACGCCCGACGTGGTTGCGGCCATGGCGGCCTTCGGCGCCGAGAAGCTCGGCAAGGGCGTGGTACACGCCAAGGACACGGTCAACTTCATCGGCAACCGCATCGGCTGCTTCTGGATGCTCTCAGGGTTGCACAAGGCCAAGGCCGCGCGCGGTCAGGGCCTCTCCATGGAGACCATCGACGCGCTGATGTCGGCGCCCGTGGGCCTGCCCTCGACCGGGCTCTACGGCCTGATCGACCTGATCGGTCTGGATGTCATGGATTTCGTCGGCAAGAACCTGGCGGTCAACCTGCCCGAGGACGATATCGGGCGCGCCTTCACTAGCTTTCCGGCCG
>CALGGB010000214.1 GCA_937880925.1 uncultured Rhodospirillaceae bacterium
GGTCGCGCGCAGCAACGCACCGCGGTTGCGAATGTCTGCCCAGCCCGGCGCGTCGAGATAGGCGCGGTCGATGAGCCTGCCCAGCGGCGTAAATCCCTGCGCCCGGTCGGCATAGACATAGTCGAGCATGGCGCCCGAATCGAAGCCATGGCGATGACCGATCCGAATACCCTCGGACAACCGCCCCAGGCTGTGCATGAAGCCGCGTGCCAGGGCGTAATAGAGGCCACGCGGGCTGAGCGGCGATAGCCGGCGGGTCAGCGATGCAAGCTCGTTTGACCCCGCCGGGGACGAGCGGACGGCGCATTCGGGGTCAGCATCGGCAGGTATCGGGTTCATGGCGCACTCCATAATTAAACATTGTTCAGTTAATTGGTGCGCGCAGGAACGATGTTCAATATATGCTGGTGAAATAACGCAACGACAGCAGCGCGATGGCACGACGATCCGATCACACCCGCGAGGAACTGCACGCCATGTTCCTCAACGCGGCCCTGGAAACCACCGCCGCCGAGGGCATCGAGGCGGTCACGGCGCGCCGTCTGGCCGCCGACATCGGTTATTCGCCGGGTACGATCTATCAGGTCTTCGAGAACCTCGACGATGTCGTCGCCCAGTTGAAGGTGGCGATCCTGGACCGCCTGATCGCCCGCCTCAACGCGGTACCCGCGCGCGGCACACCCGAGAAACGCCTGCTCGCTCTGATCGACGTCTATGTCGCCTTCGCCGCCGAAGAGCCGCGTCTGTGGCATGCCCTGTTCGAGGCAGACCCGCCCAGCGGCGCGCCCCTGCCCGAGTGGTTCGGCGCCCACATCTCCCGCGGCCTCACCCTGGTGGAGACGGTGCTGGCACCGCTCTTCAAGGAGGAGGACAAGGCCGGAGCCGCGCGGGCGGCAACGACCATCTGGGCCGGGCTCCACGGCATCGTCTCGCTGGCGCGCAGCAGCGCGGTCAGCCGCGCCAGCGGACAGGAGACCAAGGTGCTGGCGCGCGACTTCGCGCTGACCTATCTGGCCGGCATCGCCGCGCGCCGCACCTGAAGGTTAGACACCGTCGCGCTTGAACGGCGTCGACCAGGATTTGGCGAGCACCCGTTCCTTGCCCTCCCAGACATCGAGATCGGCCTGCAGCAGGAAGTGCTCCTTGGTGGCGCGCAGGCTGGTGCGGGCGTGGACGTTGACCTCGAAGTCGCCGCGCTTCATGTGGCTGGTAACGGTAACCTCGCTCTCGGCCGACAGCGGATCGCCTTCGGTCACCGCCATGCGCTCGATCGTGGTACGGCGGAACTCCATGGCGTGTTCGTCGATGCGGTAATGGCCGGTGCCGCGCTCGGAATAGACCTCGACACGGCCGGTCAGCACGTCGCGCGTCACGGTGTTCCTGGAAGGCGCGGTGGTGAGCTGGGTCATCTTCATCCCCGGCGCTTCCTCCGGCTCCTCGAAGGGGCGCAGGGTCGGCCCGCCGGTCGCCGGGCGCACGGGCAGCTCGAGCACGCTGCTGCCGGTGTGGAGGGTCATCTCCACGGCCTCGGGCGAGGGGAAGATCAGCGGCCAGTAGGTCGTGGAGACCGCGATGCGCAGGCGATGGCCGGCGCGGAAGCGGTAGGCGCAGTCGTTGAGCTGCACCCGCACCTTCACGCGGCGGCCCTTCGGCATCGCCTTGATCTTCTCGTGGCTTTCCCGGTGGGTGAGGTTCAGCACGCCGTAACTCGCCCGGCTCACGGAGCCGTCGGGTTTCACGTCGTTGAGACGGACGCAGACGAAGCCGTCGGGTTTGTCGATGGCGAGATCGAGGGTCACCACCGGTGCGCCCAGCACGTCGAGGTCTTCGCCGAGCACCTCGCCGTCGAAGCAGACCGAGGCGCCGTCGTCGAAGCGCTGGTCGCCGGGGAACTCCGGCCCGGTGCCGCCGGTGCCGTAGGGGCACCACTCGCCGCCCGCCAGGCCCAGGGTCTGGGGCGTGGTCGCCACGCGCGGCACATCTTTGCCTTTTCGCGCTCCCAACCCCTCGTCGTTGAGATAGAGGCGGCGGGGCTTGATGCGCTTGCTGGGCCAGCTCTTCTCGCCGATCCATGTGCCGGGACAGTGGGGATACCAGGCCTTCGCCGGGACGTCGTCCTGCAGGTAGGCGCGCAGCATCGGCTCCTTCATGATTCCGGTGTCGATGCCTTTGAGCCAGTGATCCCAGAAGCGCAGCATCTCCTGGAGGAAACCGATGGCGGGGCCGGGCGCGCGTTCGGACTGGCCCCACTGGTGGGCGTGGGGGCCGACGAGGCCCAGGCGCGGCACCTTGAGGTTCTTCAGCAGGCGGAAGATGGCGTTGGAATAACCGTCGAGCCAGCCGCCCACGGCGAAGACGGCGCACTGGATGTTGTCGTAGTTCTCGCAGACCGAACCGTGTTTCCAGTAGGCATCGCGCCGCTGGTGGCCCATCCAGAGTTCGACCGGACAGGGCACGCCGTCCAGCCGTTCCTTCCAGTTCTTCTTCCAGCCCGGGCCCATGATCTGGGGATCGCCGGGCAAGGGCAGGATGGAGAAGAAGGTGGTGCCCCAGTCGAGCTGGTCGTTGAGCAGGGTCCCGCCCATGTAGTGCATGTCGTCGGCGTAGCGATCGTCGGTCGAGCAGGAGGTCACGATGGCCTTCAGCGCGGGCGGCTTGAGGGCAGCGACCTGGAGCGAATTGAAGCCGCCCCAGGAGATGCCGAACATGCCGACCTTGCCGGTGCACCAGGGCTGCCTGGCGATCCAGGCAATGACCTCCTTGCCGTCCTGCAGCTCCTGCCTGGCGTATTCGTCGCGCATGATACCGAAGCTGTCGCCGGCGCCGGCCATGTCGACGCGCAGGCTGGCGTAGCCGTGGCCGGCGAACCAGGCATGCTTGGGCTCGTCGCCCGGGCGCGTCATGTCGCGCTTGCGGTAGGGGATGTATTCGAGCAGCGCGGGGACCGGGTTCTCCTCGGCATCGACCGGAAGCCAGATGCGCGCGGCGAGCCTGTCGCCCCGCTTCATGGGGATCCAGACCTCCTTCTCCAGCACCTTCACCTTGTGCGGAAACTCCGAAACGACGCGCATGGCCCTCTCCCCTGTTGGCGGGGGAGGTTAGCGCGGCCGTCGGGGCTTGTCAGGTGGGGTGACAGGCGCGACCCGGGGGGAATGACGTCAGCAATCTTGCGGATCGTCACATTCGGATTGACGGCCACAATGGCGCCTGGACGGCAGGCCGGCTCGTGGCCAGCACGCCTATGGGGCAATCATGCAGGTTCCGCGTCCCGGATCGCAGGACCACCGTCTGTGAGGTTCCGGTAGAGCACAGCGATGCAGCCTGCAGCAGCCATCGTGGTCACAACTTCGATGGCCCTCGCGACGATGATCGCGGCCACGATTGCCGGATCGTCCTCAAGCAGGTGTGCAGAATCGGCTGCGACCGACAGCAGTATCACGCCGGCGAGTGGCAGGAGGGCGATCAGGACCAGCGCGAAGCCCAACCGGTACCCCTGGCCTCGTCCGAGGCGCCAGGCTGCAGCGATGCTCAACCTTCTGCCGATCGCCAAGGCGGGAAACACGAGCAACGACTTCGAAACGACAACAAGAAGCACGGCAGCGGCGGCCATCACCACAATGAAGAATGCGGTCATCTGGGAGTTCGGGTCGCCGTCCGAGGAAAGCACCAGAAGGCCGATCAGGAATGCAGGACCGAGGATCACGAGCCCCGCCAACAAAGCGCTCGCTAGGTACGCGGTATAGCGCGGCGCATACGGCCCCCGGACGGTCGAGCGCTCAAGACCCAGCAGCACAATACGCTGCCAGTAGCCCGCGACGAAGATGTTGGCGCCCAATGCCCAGAGATTCGCGGCGAAGAGATCGATGTCGGGCCAGAAATGCTGGAAGATTTCAATGCCGGAAAGCGCAGCGGTAAACGGCAAGAATACGACCGACGAAGCCCTTCCATTGCCCAGCGTTGCGATCCCTCCCCTGACAAGCGCGAAGGTGGAGAGATGCGATTCTCGAGCGCTTGCCATCGGGTTCGCTCCTCGTGGATTGTCAGCACGGATCCAGGCATCGGAGGTATCCTGCCTTCCATCGGCAGAAGGCGGGCGCCACGCTAGCTTGGCGGTGCCGGCCTGTCAGGTGTCGGCTGACCCGCTTCCCCGGTCATCAGCGCGAAGGCCCGCGCGATGGCGACCGAGGCGAGCGCGGTGGCGGTGAGGCAGACGGCGGTGGCGAGCACCAGGGCGGGCAGCGTGGTCAGCAGGCCGGGATCGCCACCGGCCATGGCGGCGATCATGACCTGGGTGGCATGCAGCGCGGCGTAACCCAGGGCGAAGGGCAGCAGCAGAAGGACCAGCGCCACGGTGAGGCGCAGGCCGTGGCCGCGCGAGAGCGCCCAGGCCCGTGGCACGGTGAGTTCCACCTCCACCGCAGCGGCGGGCAGCAGCGGCAGCAGACGCACGACCGGCACGCCGAACGGCAGGGCCGCGAGCAGGGCGGCCATGATCAGGTTGGCGACGGCGAACCGGCCGGGCTCGGCCGCGCCCGACGGCGGCGGCGCGCCGGGCATGGTGAGCGGTACGACCACCACCAGCAGCATGACGCCGATGCCCGCCCCGAACAGCACGGCAATGCCCAGCGCGCGCACCATGTAGGTGCCGAGGTTGGAGCGCGGGATCAGCGGCCCCTCCCCGCTCCGTGCGCCCGGTCGTGGCAGTTCCGCCCGGGGCGCGCCCAGCAGGGTGAGGCGGATGACGAGGAAGGAGAACCAGGCATAGGCGACCAGGGTCGCCAGCAGGGCGAGCGGCGCGGCGGCGACCGGCTGCATGGCGCCGAAGAAGAGGCCCAGCACCATGGCGACGACGAAGGGCCCGCGCCCCAGGCGCAGCAGTGGCCCCAGGTTCGCCGAGACCGTGGCATAGGCATCGGCCACCAGGGCCAGCACCGGAAGGGGCGCGCTCATGGCGCCGCCAGCGGCAAACGATCGCGCATCAAGCCTCCTCCCGTATTCCGGCGGACCCGGAACGTGCCGTGGCTCTCGCCAATTCCCCTCCCCCTGGAGGGGGAGAGCCTGCCCCGGACTTGATCCGGGGGTCAGGGTGGGGGCGAACGCCGCAGGCGATGCCGCGATGCCGGCGGACCGTGGCGCTTCGCGCCTTACCCCCCATCCCTACCCTTCCCCCTCAAGGGGGGAAGGGAATTCCTGGAGACCTATAGAACCCCAGCATCCCGCAGCGCGGCGATCTCCTCCTCGGACTTGCCGAGGATGTCGCGCAACACGCTTTCGCTGTGTTCGCCCAGCATGGGCGGCGGGCGGCGGTAGACCGGGGGGGAGCCCTTGAGGTTCACGGGGCTCCTCACCAGCGGAATGGTGCCGGCGGCGGGATGGTCCATCTCGAACTTCATGCCGCGGGCCTGGATGTGGGGATCGTCGAAGACCTGGGCGAAGTTGTTGACCACGCCATAGGGCACGCCGAGCTTTTCCAGGTTCTCCACCCACCAGGCGCGCGGGTGCTGTTTCATGAGTTCGATGACGCGCTCGATCAGCGCCTCGCGGTTGCGGATGCGCGCGGGGTTGGTGGCGAAACGCTCGTCAGTCGCCAGCTCGGGCGCGCCCGCCAGCTCGCACCAGCGGCGGAACTGGCCGTCGTTGCCGATGGCGATGATGATCGGATCGTCTGCCGTGTCGAACACCTGGTAGGGCAGCAGGTTGGGATGGGCGTTGCCGTAGCGCTTGGGCGGCACGCCACTGGTCAGGTAGTTCATGTTCATGTTGGCCATCAGCGCCACGGCGCTGTCGGCCAGCGCCATGTCGATGTACTGGCCCTGCCCCGTGTTGTTGCGGTGCTGCAGGGCGGCCAGGATGGCGATGGTGCTGTAGAGCCCGGTGGTGAGGTCGGTGATCGCCACGCCCGCCTTCTGCGGCCCGCCGCCGGGCAGGTCGTCGCGCTCGCCTGTGATCGACATGAAGCCGCACAGGCCCTGGATGACGAAATCGTAGCCGGCGCGCGGGGCATAGGGCCCGGTCTGGCCGAAGCCGGTGATGGAGCAGTAGATCAGCTTCGGATTGGCCGCCTTCAGACTCTCGTAATCCAGGTCGTATTTCTTCAGGCCGCCGAGCTTGTAGTTCTCGATCACGATGTCGGCCTTTGCCGCGAGCTCGCGCGCGACGGCGGCACCCTGCTCGCTGGCGATGTCGAGCGTGATCGACTGCTTGCCCCGGTTGGCCGCCAGGTAATAGGCCGCCTCCGTGGTGTCGTTGCCCTCTGCGTCCTTCAGGTAGGGCGGCCCCCAGGCGCGCGTGTCGTCGCCCGCGCCGGGCCGCTCCACCTTGATCACCGTGGCGCCGAGATCGGCCAGGATCTGGCCGCACCAGGGCCCCGCCAGGATGCGCGAGAGGTCGAGAACGACAATTCCGTCGAGGGCGGCGGCCATGATGAATTTCCCGGAGCGAAGGTAATGAGGTGCGGCATCCTACGACGCGGGCGTCACGGGGCAAGCGTCGCGGCCCATCCACATCTAGCGCCCCAACGTCACCCAACCGACAAATTGCAGTGTTAACCTCCTCCCCGAACCCGCTATGATGGACGCGGGCGCCCGCCCGGGCGACCGCTGCAGCGACGAGGAGACCCGACCGGTGCGTTCGCCGGAAGCCTGCCCCGCCCTGGTCCTCAACGCGGACTTCCGCCCGTTGAGCTACTATCCGCTGTCCCTGTGGTGCTGGCAGGATGCGGTCAAGGCGGTGTTCATGGACCGGGTCCAGACCCTTTCGGAATACGACCGCGTGGTGCGCTCGCCCAACTTCGAGATGCGCCTGCCCAGCGTCATCGCGCTGAAGGAATTCATTCCGCTGAACAAGCGGCCGGCCTTCACCCGCTTCAATGTCTTCCTGCGCGACCGCTTCGCCTGCCAGTACTGCGGCACGCGCCAGGAGACGCGCGAGCTGACCTTCGACCATGTGGTGCCGCGTTCGCGCGGCGGGCGCACGGGCTGGGACAACGTCGTCACCGCCTGCAGCTACTGCAACATGAAGAAGGCCAACCGGCTGCCCCAGGAAGCCGGCATGCCGACCCTGCGCGAGCCCGAGCCGCCCACGACCTATCAGTTGCGCGAGAACGGCCGGGCCTTTCCGCCGGGTTTCCTGCACGAGGACTGGCGCGACTACCTCTACTGGGACAGCGAGCTGGATACGGATTGAGGCGGCGCTACCCCTCTGCCGCATCTGCATCCCCTCTCCCCCATCTGGTTCCCCCTCTCCCCTTGAGGGAGAGGGTCGGGGTGAGGGGTCTTACGCGCGGCAGCGCGGAGAAAAACCGTGGTGCCGCCCGCACCGCCCCCTCACCCAGCTTCGGCTAAGGCGCCGCTACGCGCCACCCAAGCCTGCGCAACCCTCTCCCTCGGCGGGGAGAGGGGAAAGGGTGATCGGCCCGCGCCGCCCGGCCGTACTGGCCAAATGCGGCTGTTTTGTCTATTTCCAGCCCTGTCATCCCTGCGCCGGCCTCCTGCCGGACCGGCGCATCCGATCCCTTGCGACAGGAGAGCCCCGTGAACGAGACCGATATCCAGGACGCGGTACAGGAAATCTACGTCAAGCTCGGCCCACTGATCACCAGCTACGGGCTGGAGGTGCTGGGCGCCATCGTGATGCTGATCGTGGGCCTGTGGCTTTCGGGCTGGGCCAAACGGGCGACCAACGCGGGGCTGGGCCGCGTGCGCCGGATCGATGCGACGCTGCGCAGCTTCTTTGCCAACCTCGCCCGCTACGCCGTCCTGATCCTGACGGTCATCGCCGTGCTGAACCAGTTCGGCGTGCAGACCGCCAGCCTGATCGCCGTGCTGGGTGCGGCGGGCCTGGCCATCGGCCTGGCCCTGCAGGGCACGCTTTCCAACGTGGCCGCGGGGGTGATGCTGCTGCTGTTCCGCCCGCTCAGTGTCGGCCAGTTCGTCGAGGCCGGCGGCACCATGGGCACGGTGAAGGAGGTCAACCTGTTCTTCACCGAGATGGCGACGCTGGACAACCTGAAGGTCGTGGTGCCCAACAGCGCGATCTGGAGCAACAACATCACGAACTACAGCGAGTATCCCACGCGCCGCATCGATATCGTCATGGGCATCGCCTACGACGCCTCGATCGACGACGCGATGGCGGTCCTGCGCGCGGCCTACGAGGGCGACGACCGGGTGCTGGCCGATCCCGCGCCGGCGATGTTCGTCACGAACCTGGCGGCCAGCAGCGTCGACATCACCGTGCGCCTGTGGTGCAACGCTGCCGACCTGTGGGCGCTCAAGACCGACCTCAACAAGCGCTTCAAGGAGGCGCTGGACGCCGAGGGCATCGAGATCCCCTTCCCGCAGATGACCCTGCACATGCCCGAGGTGATCGAGGCCTGATCGACGGCGGCGCCCGCGGGCGGAGCGGCGCGAATCAGGGAAGGTGCAGGAGCACCGGCAGCCAGCCGCTGTCCTGGGCCCACTCGACCAGTTCCAGCAGGGGCAGGGCGATCAGCATGAGGGCGGCCTCGCGGAAGGTGACGACGATACGCTCGGGCTGGGCCTCCAGGCTTTCAACATCGCTCCAGCCGGCGAAGTTTGGCCGCCAGCGCGGCACATGGGCGGCGTATTCCGCGAAGGCCGCGCCGTGGTGCTCGGCGAGATAGACCTCCTCGCGGCGCACGATGCGGTCGAAGACGAACCAGAAGGCCAGGCCCAGAATCAGGCCGACCATGATGCTGCCGGTCGCCAGGCCGATGCCGGTGACGCCGAAGATCGAGAAGACATAAAGCGGATTGCGGCAGAGCGAATAGGGCCCGTCGGCGACCAGCACGTGTTTCTTGCGCCCGCCGATGTAGATCGTGCACCAGGTCCGCCCGACGATCGCCACCACGATGAAGGCCAGGCCGGTGAATTCGATGATCTCGTGGATAGGGCCGCCGGGATGCCAGAGCGATTCATTGACCAGGGCCAGCACGGCGGCGCAACCCACGATCAGGGCAAGGGTGAGACGCCGGCGCCGCTGCGCCTGGGAAAGCTCGGGCGCGCTGATCGTTTGGCTCAAACCTGTCATCGTCACACCCTGGTCGAGAGCCAGATGGCCAGCCGCGTACCCGCCTTGATCGCGCCCGACAGCGCCTCGTAGGCGGGGGCCTGCGCGGAGCCGTGGGCAATCGCCGTGTCGCGGTGCTGCGCCTCCTCGGCGCGGAACTCCTCGATCGTGCCGCGCAGCTCGGCCTCGTCATCGCCCAGGTCTTCGGCCTGGGCGGCGTAATGCTCGTCGATCACACTTTCGACCGCCTCGGTGCAGGCCATGGCGGCGCGCTCACCCAGCAGGGCCGTGCCCACGCCCAGGGCGAAGCCGGCGGCATGCCAGATGGGCGAGAGAGCGGTCGGGCGGACCTGACGCTCGACCACCAGTTCGTCGAAACGCTTGAGATGACGCAGTTCCTGCTGGTGCATGTGGCGGATCACCGGGCCGGAGGCTGTGTTCCCCAGCACGGCAAGCTGACCTTCGTAGATGCGCCGGGCGCCGTATTCGCCGGCGTGATCGACGCGGATCATGGCCTTGACGCGATCGGCTGGGCTGCCGTCGCCCGGCAGCATGTCCTGGCCCGTCAGGCGTTTCCTGTTCATGTGCTCCTCCTTCTTGCCGCCCAACGGGCCGCGACGAAGGCGACCGCCGCCAGGACTGCCGAGACGATCAGATTGTAACCGGCCATGGAGATGCCCAGCAGGGACCAGGCGATCTCGTCGCAGCGGGCGACCTCGGTCTGCATCAGCAGGGCCTTGAGATCCTCCACGGTCTGGGCGACGACATCGCCCGAACCGCAGAAGGCGCTTTCGAACCAGTGCTGCTCGACACCCACATGGTAACCCGCGATGCCCGCCCCGACGAGGAAGGCAAGGCCGATGAGGGCCAGCAGCAGGGGGCCGCTGCGCGGCGTGGCGACCAACGCTGCGATCAGAGCAAGGCCAAGCGATGCGGCGTGGGCCCAGCGCTGCGCCAGGCACAGGGGGCAGGGCTCCAGACCGCGGTAGAACTGGAACCAGAAGGCGCCGGCGAGCATCGCGGCGCTGGCCAGGGCCAGCAGCAGGGCGATCTGGCGCACGCGGGCGACGGTGATCGGCGTCGTGGTCATCGCTTTCCCATGTGGTTGCGGCAATGCCGGCCTACCAGAGCCATTTGAGGATCACCAGCGCGGCGACCAGGGCCAGGAAAGACAGCCCCGCCACCAGGGCCAGGCGGCGCTCGATGAAACTGCGGATGGGCGGACCGAACCAGTGCAGCAGCCCGGCCTCTATGGCAAAACGCAGGCCGCGCGAGGCCAGGGAGGCGGCAAGGAAGATGCCGAAATCGAGCTGGCCGAAGCCGGCGGCGATCGTCACCACCTTGAACGGCAGCGGCGTGAAGCCGCCGGCGGCCACGATCATCCCGCCGATGAAGCCGGCGTCGGCCGTGTAGGCGGCATACTCCAGCGAGATGCCGAAGAATCCGGCAATCGGCGTCACCACCGTGTCGAAAAACAGCCTGGCGTCGTTACCGACCGCAACCGTAGCCGGATCGATGCCGGCGAAGTGAGAGAGCAACGGCGCGCCGATGGAATCGAAGAAAACCGCGCCGATGGCATAACCGATCGCCCCGCCCAGGACCGAACCCAGGGTCGCGATCGCGGCCAGGCGCCAGCAGCGGCGCGGCGCGGCAAACATCATCGGCAGCAGCAGCGCCTCGATCGGGATCGGGAAGAACGAGGCTTCGGCAACGGCCAGCACAAACAGCCACCACACCGCGTGGCGGTGGCCGGCAAGCCGCAGAGTCCAGTCGTAGAGCCGACGCAGCATGGTCTGTCCGAAGATGTGTCCGCTGCCTCTTAGCCGCTGGCGGGGACGGCGTCACGCATTGCGCGCCGGCCCGCATGCGGCCAGACTTCGCCGTCAGGGGAGGACAAGGACATGCGGATCGGGGCGGCCGCCGTGGCGGCATGCATGCTGGTGTGGGGTGGAGCGGCCCGCGCGGGCGAGGACACGATCTTCCAGTATTCGACCATCGATGCCCTGGTGGCCGGGGTCTATGACGGCGAAATGACCTTTGCCGAGCTGGCCCGCCATGGCGATCTGGGCCTTGGCACCTTCAATGCGCTGGACGGTGAAATGCTGGCCTTTGACGGCGTCTTCTGGCGCATCACCCACGACGGCAAGGTCCATGCGGTGCCGCCGGAGGCACTGACGCCCTTTGCCACCGTGACGCCGTTCGAGGCCGACACAAGCTTCGCGCTGGAAGGCGATCTCGACATGACCGCGCTCGCCGCGTTGCTCGACAGCCATCTGGCCGACCGCAACACGCCGGTCGCCGTGCGCATCGACGGCATCTTCACGGCGCTGACGATCCGCGCGCCCGAACGCCAGCAGAAACCCTATCCCGGCCTGGCCGAGGCGCTCAAAAGCCAGAACACCTGGCAGCACGACGACATCGAGGGGACCATGGTCGGATTCTGGTTTCCGGCCTGGATGGCAAGCCTGGACCCGCCGGTCTGGCACCTGCATTTCCTATCGGCCGACCAGACCGTGGGCGGCCATGTTCTGGCGCTGGAGATCGGCGCGGTCACGGTCGGGCTTGATCCCAGCCCCGACATGGCGCTGGTGCTGCCCCGCACCCAGGCCTTCGCCGATGCCGAGATCAGCCCCTAGAGAGCACGATCAGCCGGCCGGCTTGTGGTGTTCGTGCCAGTGGCGGGCGATATCCAGGCGGCGCGCGATCCAGACATCGTCGAAGCCCGCCGCATAATCCAGGAACCGGGCAAGACCCGCCGCGCGTGCGGGATGACCCACCAGGCGGCAATGCAGGCCGACCGACATCATCTTCGGGCTGGTCGCGCCCTCGGCCCGCAGCATGTCGAAGGCGTCCTTCAGGAAAGCAAAGAACTGGTCGCCCGTGGCGATGCCGCCGCGCGCGAACTGGCCGTCGTTGTTGGTCAGCGAATAGGGGATGACCAGATGATGCCCGCCCGCCCCGTTGCCGACCCAATAGGGCAGCTCGTCGTTGTAGGTGTCGGAGTCGTAGAGGAAGCCGCCCTCCTCCAGCAGCAGGCGCCGGGTGTTGTCGCTGGGGCCGTAGCGGCAGTACCAGCCGAGCGGGCGCTGCCCCAGAGTCTTCTGGAGTGAGGCGATGGCATCGGCGATGTGGCGGCGCTCCTCCTCCTCGGTGAGGCGGTAGTGCTCGACCCAGCGCCAGCCGTGGCAGAGGAAATCGAAGCCCGCCTCGCGGATCGCCGCGGCCGCCTCTGGGTTGCGCTCCAGCGCCACGGCGCAGGCAAAGATCGTGGGGTTGATGCCGCGCTCCGTGAACAGGCGGTAGAGACGCCACCAGCCCACTCGGCTGCCGTATTCGAACATGGAGCGGGCGCCGTGATCGGCCGTTCCGCTCGGCAAGATGGGGCTGGCGACCTCGGTCAGCGTCACCTCGTCGTCGGCATCGCCGTTGGAGATGGCGAGCTCGGAACCCTCCTCGTAGTTGATCACGAAGTTGAGGGCCAGACGGGCGCCGCCGGGCCAGCGCGGATCGGGCGGGGTGCGCCCGTAACCGATGAAATCGCGTCCGTCGTCGTGGCCCTGCGCCATGGTTTTCCCCGCTGTCATGCAACCGTGTCCCGTTCCGCTTGTTTCATCAAGGTCAGGACCCGTTCCTGCCGACGCTTAGTCACGACCGACAAGGAGGACATCATGGCTCAGAAGATCCGCCCCGACGAGGGCCGCCAGGGCGTCACCGGCCAGGGCGTGCGTTATGTTCTGGCCTTCTCGCTGGGCGGCGCAACCATCGCCCTGATCGCCATCCTCGCGATCTACGTTTTCTAGCCCCCTGCGGCCTCAGGCCGCCATCCAGCCGCCATCCACCAGCAGATTGTGGCCGGTGATGTAGCTTGCCTCGTCGCCGGCCAGAAACACCGCCGCGCCGGCGATGTCGTCGGGGCGGCCCAGGCGCGGCCATGGCGTGCGGGCGCGTGAATAGGCAAGTGCGCCCTCATCGACATCCGACTGCGAATTGCCGGTGACGATCTTGCCCGGCGCGATGGCGTTGCAGACGATGCCGTGGGCGGCATAGTCGGCGGCGATCTGGCGCGTCATGTAGACGGCCGCGGCCTTGCCGGTGCCATAGGCGATGTCGCCGGGGCAGGCGATCATGCCGTGCTGGGAAGAGATGTTGAGGATGCGTCCCCGCACCTCGCCGCGCGGCTCCTGCTTCAGCATCTGCGCAACGGCGGCGCGGCAGCCGAGAAAGACGCCCGTGGCATTGACCGCCAGGACGCGGTTCCAGGTTTCCTCACTGGTTTCCAGCAGGGGCGTGCCGGCAAAGGTGGCGGCGTTGTTGACCATCACGTCGAGCCCGCCCCAGTCCGCAACGGCGCGCGCCACGATACGCTCGACATCGGCGGCAACCGCCACGTCACAGGTCTCGAACAGCGCGTGGCCGCCCGCAGCCAGGATCTCTTCATGTGTCGAGCGGCCGCCCTCCAGGGGCGTTTCACGCAGGTCCGCGATCAGAACCCGCGCACCCTCGCGCGCGAAGGCCAGCGCGATCGCCCGCCCGATGCCGGATGCGCCGCCGGTGACGATGGCCGATCGGTCCTTGAGCCGCATGAAATCCTCCCCGCCTGACCGGTCAGTCAAACGCGGCTCGGCGTTCACGGCAAGCCGGATGCACTCAGGCGACCCGCACGATGCCCATCATGCCGGTCTCCTGATGTTCGATGATGTGGCAATGAAACATCCAGTCGCCGGGGTTATCGGCGAGCAGGGCCACCTGACGGCGCTCACCAGGCCCCAGCAGGGTGGTGTCGGCCCAATGGACCGGCAGGTCGGGGTCGGTGGAGCTCGACAGCACCTTGAAGCTGTGGCCGTGCAGGTGGATCGGATGGGTGTGCTTGGAGATGTTCTCGAGTTGCAGGACATAGCTGCGTCCGCGATCCAGCACCGCGAGCGGAGCCGGTGGATGGGCGTGGCCGTCCTCGGGCCAGGTCTGGGCATTGATCGCCCACAGTGTCCTGGGCGCCAGGCACAGGGTATCGGCAAAGGGCAGATCGGCAAGTTCGGCCGGCGGTTCGGATGGCCCCGGTGCGCTGGAAAAGACCATGCGCAGGGTCGGCGCATCGGCGAGATCGGGCTCCGGAACGAAAGGCACCGACAGCGCCGGAGGCGCTTTGCCCGCGCGGCCCAGCGGCCCGCCCACGACCTTCAGCCGCGCCAGCACCACGGGCACGGCCGCGCGCAGGTTCTGCACCAGGATCTCTGTCCCCTCCTCATCGGGCGTGCGCACGGCAAGGTCGACGCGCATCGCCGGGCCCAAGTTCCAGAAGTTCAGCGCCAGCGGGGCAAGCGGCATGCCGTCGGTGGCGATCATCCAGCTCTCGGCACCCTCGACGGCGATGCGCAGCAGGCGCGTGTTGTCGAGGTTGAGAACGCGCAGGCGCAGATCGGCGCCGGCCGGAACCTCATAGACCGGGCAGGCATCGTCGGTGACCGGTGTGCCGTTGACCGTCTTCAGGCTGCCGAAGGTGCCCGGCCCGGCAGCGCCACGCAGGGTGAGGAAGGGTCCCAGGGTGCCGTCGTCATTGAGATCCCAGTCCTTGTAGGCCAGAGCCAGATCGGCATCGAAGGGCTGGGGGGCATCGCCGTCCACGATCAGCACGCCGCCCAGACCGCGCCCGAGCTGCTCGACCGTGTTGCAGTGGGGGTGGAAAAAGAAGGTGCCGGCGTCGGGCGGCGTGAAGCGATAGGTGAACGCCTCGCCCGGCTCGACCGGCGGCTGGGTGACATAGGGCACGCCGTCCATGGCGTTGGGGATGCGCAGGCCGTGCCAGTGGATCGTGGTGTGTTCGTCGGGCAGGCCATTCTCCAGCGTCAGCGCAGCGGGCACACCGCGCTGCAGGCGCACCACGGGCATCACCGTCTCGTTGTAGAGACGCAGCATGCTGGGCTGGGGCTGATCGGGCAGCAGCCTGCGCGCCACCTCGCCCGCCGCCAGACGGATCGCCTGCCCCTCCTGCCCCGCCACGGGCCGCCGGCCCAGCGCCGCCAGACCGCCCAAGGCAAGCACGCCGCCCATGAGAGCGCGGCGGGTGAGCGGGGAAAGGATCATGGGCGTCAGGGAGCCGCGGGGGTGGAGACCATGCCGGACATTACTGCGAACGCTTCGCAATCGCAAAGACCTTCTCCGTCCGGCACGCAACACCTGAACCACATCGCGCGCCCGGAAAAGGGCAGCCCTCCGCGCGGCCCAAACACCCGCGCGGAGGGGCGCCGGCCTCAGTCCGCCTGCGCCAGGACGCGGGAGAGGTCGGCAAGCTGGACGAATTCGGCGCGGTAGCCCGGTGCATCCTCGCCGCGCGCGCCGCGCGCCAGCTTCAGGGCATCGGCAATACGCCAGGTGCCCATGCGCGTATCGCCGCGCAGCAGTTCACCCCAGCCGGCGACGGCCACGGCAAAGCGCACGTCGTCGCTGGCCGAGGCGATCTCCGACAGGGCATCGCCCGCCAGGATCGGCGTCTCGATCAGCTTGCTGACCTGCTCCCCCGGCAGCTTGTAGCGGATGCGCAGGAAGGCGAGTTCGTCACCCGGCGCGCCGGACGCGGCTTCAGCCTCAGGTGTGCCGTAGCGCAGGGGATCGACCCAGCGGTAGGTCCCGGCGGCGGGTACGATCTCGTAGATCGCGGTGACGGCATGGCCGTTGCCGATCTCGCCGGCATCGATGCGGTCGTTATTGAAATCCTCACGCGCCAGAAGCCGTGTCTCGTAGCCCAGCAGGCGGTATTCGGCGACCTGGGCAGGGTTGAACTCGACCTGGATCTTGACGTCGTTGGCGATGGTGAACAGCGTGCCGTTGAGTTCGTCGACCAGCACCTTCTTGGCCTCGCGCAGGGAGTCGATGTAGGCGGCGTTACCGTTGCCGTGCTGGGCGATGCGCTGCATGAGCAGGTCGTTGTAGTTGCCTCGGCCGAAGCCGAGCACGGAGAGATGGATGCCGCTGTCGCGTTCATGCTCGATCAGGGCCTGCATGGTGTCCGGGTCGCTGAGTCCGACGTTGAAATCGCCATCGGTCGCCAGAATGACGCGGTTGACGCCGCCATCGACAAAGGCCTGTCGGGCGGCGTCATAGGCCAGCACGATGCCAGCCGCACCTGCGGTGGAGCCACCGGCGCGCAGGTTCTCCAGCGCCGAAAGGATGCGCCCCTTCTGGGCCGCCGGGGTCGGTTCCAGCGCGACGCGCACATTGCCGGCGTAGGTGACGATCGCGATGCTGTCATCGGGCTGAAGCTGATCGACCAGAAGGCGCAGGGAGTCGATCACCAGCGGCAGCTTGTCGGCCTGGTCCATGGAGCCCGAGACATCGACCAGGAAGACCAGATTGGCGCGTGGCCGTTCAGCCTCCACCACGTCGTAGCCCTTGATCGCAATGTGGACGAGCTGGGTGCCCGTATTCCAGGGCGTGGGCATGACGCTCACCGTGGTGGCAAATGGCGTCTGCGCATCCTGCGGCGGCATGTAGTCATACGGGAAATAGTTCACCAGTTCCTCGACACGCACCGCCTCGGGCGGCGGCAGGCGGCCCTCCTCCAGGAAGCGGCGGACGTTGGCGTAGGCGGCCGTGTCGACATCGATCGAGAAGGTCGAGACCGGCTGATCGGCCACCGCGACCACGGGGCTCGGCGCAACATCGGCATAGAGGTCGCCGGTGGGTTCGGGCAGCAGCATGACGATCTCCGCTATCGTCACGTCAGCCGGCACCTCGGAGAGCACGACCTCCTCCATGACGGCATACTCGGCGATGCCGCCCGACGATCCGTGAGCCATGTCGCCGCCCTCACCCGGTGGCTGCGAGCAGGCTGCAAACGCCAGGGCTCCGCAAAGAACGGCAGAAACACCAGTCACCCTGTGGCAAGGCCACACTGTGTTTTCCATCGTAAACTCCCCTCGTTGGCGGCACACATGGCCGCCGATGTCCCGAGAGGGCAGGTTGGGGAGCGAAACGGGCGCTGATGTGAGCGCAAGCGCACCACTTCGGGGCGCTTTCGCGGCCCTTTCGCGGCAGCCGTCTTGACCGCCACGGGCGCTGCCCCCATGTTCGCGCCGCGGTGCCCCAGTGGCGGAACTGGTAGACGCGGCAGACTCAAAATCTGTTTCTCGCAAGGGAGTGGGGGTTCGATTCCCTCCTGGGGCACCAAACTTCCCTCCGACCACATCCACGATAGTCCAGAAAACGATAGACAGCGCGCCCTTTGCCGCACAATGGCGTCCATCGCCGTCCGATGGCGTGTGTTGGTATCCGGGACGATTGTTGGTATCCTCGTTGGCATCGCCGTTCGCCAGCGTCCATGGATACCAACATGCCCTTGACCGATACCCGCATCCGCAACGCCAAGCCGCAGGCCCGCCCCGTCAAGCTGTCCGATGGTGGCGGCTTGCACCTCTTGGTCACACCCCAGGGCTCGAAGCTGTGGCGGCTGGCCTATCGATACGCTGGAAAGCAGAAGACGCTGGCCGTTGGCATCTATCCTGCCGTGTCGCTGGAGAAGGCGCGCGCGGCACGAGGCGACGCCAAGACGCTGTTGGCCGATGGCATGGACCCCGGCGAGGCCAAGAAGGCCGATGCGCGCCGACAGAAGCTGGCCGCAGCGAACACCTTCCAAGCCGTCGCGGAAGAATGGGTCGAGAAATCACGGCGCGAAGGCAGGGCGGCGGCCACTCTGACCAAGGTCGAATGGCTGCTGGATTTTGCCTATCCGGCAATCGGCCGTCGCCCGGTCGCGGATATCTCATCCGCAGAGGTCCTTGAAGTGCTTCGGAAGGTCGAGAGCAAGGGCAACTATGAGACTGCCCGTCGCCTGCGCGGAACCATCGGAAGCGTCTTCCGCTATGCCATCGCCACGGCACGGGCTGAGAACGACCCCACCGTCGCCTTGCGCGGGGCGCTCGTGGTGCCAACCGTGACGCATCGCCCCACCTTGCTGGAGCCCAAGGCCATCGGAGCCCTATTGCGGGCTATCGACGGCTTCGAGGGTCAGCCCACGACCCGCGCCGCTTTGCAGTTGATGGCCGTGCTCTTTCCCCGCCCCGGCGAGCTTCGGGCGGCAGAGTGGCGCGAGTTCGATCTCGACGGAGCCGTGTGGACCATTCCTGCCGAGCGAACCAAGATGCGCCGCGAACACCGCGTTCCCCTCCCGGCTCAGGCGGTATCCATCCTGCGCGCACTCAAGCAGCTGACCGGACGGGGGGTGCTCGTGTTCCCGTCGATCCGCTCCGTGCTGCGGCCCATGTCGGAGAACACCTTGAACGCTGCATTGCGCCGCATGGGTTACAGCAAGGATGAAGTGACAGCCCACGGCTTCCGCGCCACGGCTTCGACCCTGTTGAACGAGTCCGGTCTTTGGGCACCGGACGTGATCGAGAGGCAGCTCGCGCATGTGGAGAGCAACGAGGTCCGGCGCGCCTATGCACGCGGCGAACACTGGAGCGACCGCGTCCAGCTTATGACATGGTGGGCAGATCATCTGGACACGCTTCGAACAGACGGAAACGTGGTGGTGTTGAGGCCCCAACAAGCCTGCTAGCGCATCACGTCGCGATGCGCGCCGCCCTGTGGTGTGACAATGCCACAAGAGTTGAGCATGATGGGCCATTGCTCGTCTCGTAGCCGCAGGAACAACCAACCGGCAACGCGCCTTGTTCAAACCTCCAGATCAGAAAACCAAAATCGACTACCTGCTCCGCAGGCGGTTTCCGCGTGTCGCCGCTATGAAGAGTCCAAAACAGTCGCGTGGCCGCCTCCCCGCCTTGCCTGATACCGAAGAAGCCAAGAAGGGCGCGGCCTACGAGGCAGAGCTGTCAGCCATGCCAACGGAAGAGCTCGATACCCTCTACAAGGCAGAGCTTGCGACCGCCTATGCGGAAGCGGAAGCCGAGCGTCAGTTGGAAGAAAAATCGCGCTTCTTCAACTGGCCAACGGCTAACGCCGATTTCGATCACTGGAGCAAGGCTGCGTACTGGACGCTCGACGAAGCCGTCGCGTTGGCCTTTGGCAGGGAACCCAGGGTCGTCAATTGGGATACAATAAAGGCTCATGTGCAAATATCGGGCTTCGCAGGGAGCTACAGCGCTCTGCGCGACCTGACATTGCGCGCGCAGACTGCGCAGCAGCTCTATGATCCAGTGATCCCAGGTTTCTTTCTGGGCTGGGCGAAGCGGAATGACATCGCTTATCCGCCTGAGCTGGAAGCCAAGGTTGTCGAGCGCGGCAACCATGTCGGGGATTGGCGATCCCTGTACGACGACCTCAAGAGGGTTACGGACGAGCAGGCCGAAGCACTGAAGCGGATCATCCTTCAGAGAGACCAAACGATCACCGAGCTGGGCATAGAACGTGACGGGCTTCTCGCACGCCTAGCGGAAGACGAGAAGCTGACCCGGACAGAATCGCTGGGCGGCAAGGAACGCGAAAGCGCCTTGAAGCTGATCATCGGGATGGCTGTCGCAGGCTACAGTTACAACCCGCGCGCAAAGCGGAACGATGCGACCGCAGACATCGTCGATGATCTAGACCGGCTCGGCATACACCTTGATTCCGACACCGTGCGGAAATGGCTGAAGGAAGGCCGCGCCCTTCTGCCACCGGAAACCGAGGAAGACGGCGACACTTAACCGAATTCGGTTAGCCGTTAACCGACTTCGGCCAACGCGCCTACCGGACGGCAAAGGATGGCTCCAGTTCCAACCGAACGGAGTTGTTCCATGCTGACCCCCTCCCCCTTGCCCGATACGGGCTTTGTGCGCCTGCCATCGATCCTGTCCCCACACGGCCCCATCCCCGTGAGCAAATCGACGTGGTGGGCAGGCGTGAAGACCGGCCGTTACCCAAAGCCCGTCAAGTTGGGTCCGCGCATCACCGCATGGCGGGTCGAGGATATCCGCGCGTTGATCGAGGGCACGGCAGGCTGATGGCCAACCGGAGCCGTCCCAACCGGCGCGCCGTGAAGCTCCATCGCAGCTACACCGTCGAAGAGGTCTCCCGCGAGCTGGGCGTTGCCAAGGG